>CAZFJR010000051.1:0-5068 GCA_964519235.1 uncultured Salinivenus sp.
ACCGAGGAGGAGGAGCCGTAGATGAACGTATCGATGCCCAGTTCCTGGGCCACCTCCAGCATCGACTGCGTGCCGCCGACGTTGGCCTGCTCGTAGGCGGAGGGGGCCTCGATGGAGGGGCGCACGCCCGCCTTGGCCGCCAGGTGCACGATGGCGTCGACCCGACGGCCATGCAGGGCCTGCAAGATCGAGTCGGTGTCGCAGACGCTCGTCTCGATAAGGGTAAAAAGCTGAGCCGGAAAATCGTTGATGCCCTCTTCTTTAATGGCTCGCGGGTAGAAAGGATCGAAGTTGTCAATGGCCGTAACCCGGTGCCGATGGTCCAACAACCGCCGGCAGAGGTGGCTGCCAATGAAGCCTGCGCCGCCGGTGACGAGGATGTGCATGGATGTGGGGGATCCTGTGCAGGGAGAAGCTCGGCCGGAACGGTGCACGCTGGCCACCCGCGGCCTGCCCGGGAGAGAGGTGCACCAGTGCAATTTATATGTAACCCGGCGTTCTGACGAGAATGGTACTCCGTTGGCTTCTTTCCCCTACTCGGACGGGCGCACCCCTGCTTGAGAGTCTTCCGGATTGGGCCCGGAATACTCGTAGGCTTTCCGTGGCTGTGCAGACGCTCCTGTGAGGCCACACGACGGACGGATGTGTGTCCCCCTTCTCGGCGCGCCCTCACCCGTCCCGCGCTCTTGGCAGAGAAGACCATGCGGGGCACCGGGCGCCTGCCTGCAGCGGCGGGTGCTACGCGACGTGTCGGTACAAGTCCATCCAGTCCTGAATGACGCGCTTTGCCTCGAAGTGCTGGACGGCCTTCTCGCGGCTTCGCCGTCCCATTGCCCGCCGCTCCTGGTCGTTCTCAACGAGCCGGCGAATCGCATCTGCGAGGCAATCCGGACGTTCTGTTGGAATCAGCACCCCGTTTTCTCCGGGCTCGGCGACCCGCCGGCAGGCGGCCAAGTCTGTCGTCACGAGCGGGAGCCCCGCCGATGCCGCCTCAACCAGGAAACGGGGCAGCCCCTCATTGTAGCGCGTAGGAAGCGCCGCAATATCGACACGGCGCAGGAGGGAGGGCATGTTGGAGCAGTACCCCAACCACCGGATTCCGTCCTCCTGATCCCATGCCTGCAACTGTTTTTCGGGCACGTACCCCGGCGTCTCTGTATCAGGCTCTCCGGCAATCCAGAACTCTACAGGACTTCCATCTGCCTGCAGTTGCCGGGCCGCTTCTACAAACTCCTCCACCCCTTTGTCCCAGAGCAACCGAGCGGCCATCAGCACGCGCACGGGGTCAGAGGGGCGGCCGTCTCCGGCAGACGCCACAAACGTATCGGTGTCCACGAACTCACTCACAATGACCTGCGTCCGGTCGGGCTGGACAATCCCACGATCAACGAAGGTGTCTCGATCGTCCCAGTTGGAAAACGTAGTGTATACATGCGGCCCGTACATGGCCCACCGCATAACCGGAAGCACGCCTGCCCGAAGCACACGAGCCTTCCAGTGATCCGAAAATAAAAACCCGACTCCCATAAACGAATTCACTGCGCGCGGCGTCGGGGCCCCTCCCCCACGCAGTCGGTTGAGCCGAAGAGCAACCGTTCCGTAAAGGTTTGGCTTGATGGTGTCATGGTGCACGAAGTCTGGAGCCAGGCGCTCGTAGATGCCAGCAAGCTGCACCAGACTCCGGAGCTCCCGGAGGGGGTTGAGGCTCTTCCGGCGGAGGTCCCACTCAACCCACACAAACCCTTCCCTCTGAATCGTCTCGACATGCTCCCCGGAGGGGCACACCACCCCTACCTCCACCCCGCGCCGACGTAACGAATGTGCCAGGGACCGGCGAAAATTATAGAACACCCAATCCCAGTTTGACACGAAAAGAATACTCGACATCGGAGGCGAGGAGTTCGCCATTGAAAGCACAGCTGTTTGTGTACATTTTAGTCTCTCAGTACTCGGAAGCCACGGCCGCCCCGTCCCTCTCCACAACGAGCAGGGTCTCCTTTAACGAGCAGGGTCTCCTTTAACGATACTCGGTGCGAAGTGCTAGTACCGATTTATCAGCACCATCAGTCGGAACAGTACCGTGTCGATGAGCTCGTTGCGCTGCACATCGGCAGTGAACGCGTACGACAGGCGGTGCAGCAGGCTCTGCTTTGACTGAACCATGTGTTTTACGAGTTCGCGTTTGTCGTCGCCTAGCCGATCCCCGAAAGTTTGTGCGAGACGACGCGCCTGGTCGCTCGGGCGAAAGATGTCGTCTTTCCAGTTACGGGTTAAAAACCGCCGAAGGCGCCGCAGAAACCGTCCCAGTCGACTTGCTGCGTCTCCCACGACATTCGAACTGTGCTGCCGGTAGCAAATCGTGGGAACCGGGTCGTGAATTACGCGCCCGAGCGCCGACACTACAGCGTACACCCACCAGTCGTGCATCAGCGCCTCTTCGGGCAGGTTCTGCGCCACGAGACGACGTGCCGGCGCATTGAAGACAGACGTGCACCCGACGCACTGATTCTGGACGAGGGCGTTTTGAAAGCCGATCACCTTCACCTCGGGCGAGCCCCCGAGATGGTTGAGGTCCTCATCGACGAACTCCAACCGGCTAAAATACAAGAGCGGCTCCTTGTCGGACCGTCGCTCTTTCTCTAACATCGCAACCGCCCGTGAGAGTTTGTTGGGCTTCCAGACATCATCTTGATCGCTAAAGGCGTAGTAGTCAACGTTGTCGGCAAGCTCGAGGAGACGAAAGAAGCTCTGAACAACGCCAAGATTTTCTCCTGCGACGACCCTTACGTCTTCGTGCGCGTCCTCGTATTCACGCAGTACCGACACGGTACCGTCGCTAGATCCGTCATCGCGCACGAGAAGGTGCACATGGGAATGGTCCTGCGCCAGGATGCTCTCGATCTGTTCGCGAAGATAGTCGGTCCCGTTGTAGGTGGACATCAGGACCTGAACGGTAGCAGCCATGTGCATCGTACATTTCGGTTCGGCGTTGAGAGCCGCCCTCCCTCTGGGGGCGGCCCTAACCTCGTCACTCCCTTGGCAGACGTCTACACTTTCTCGCTGCCCCCCTCGGGGGCATCCATCAGGCGCCGCCCCCACACCACACACCGACTCCATTTGCAGCCCGGCCCCACTGGGGCCCACCATGACTCGACGTACAAACTACTTGTCTTATTGATCAACTTCTGGTGATCTCCATGACTCTACTCGCTCGTCTTCGCCGCGTCTTGCGCGTTTGGAAAGGCGAATGTCTCCAGGACCCTGTCTTTTTCCTGCACATTCCCAAGTGTGGGGGCTCATCCGTAACGCGGGCCCTCGAAGAATCGCTGGGGCTTCGAAAATGGCTCACGGGAAAGTATCACTATCTCAAAGCCGCCCCCTCCCGGAAAGCCGCCGACGACATGGGGCTGAGCCTGATGGACTACCGCAACCATATTTTGTCCTACCACATGAACGACGAGGCGATGATGTACGTGGGTGGGCATTTCGGTTTCAGTCGTCGCCTTTACGACCAGCACTCCGACCGCTGGACGTACGTCACGATTCTTCGAGACCCCGTAAAGAAGTGGTTCTCGCAGTACTTCTACAACCGCCACAAGGAAGACGACCACTTTTCCATTGAGGGCGGCATTGAGGCATTTGCCCACTCCGCAACTGGGCGCCATCTTGGCTCCGACTTCGTCCACAAGCTCACCGACGGCATTCCCGCCGACGAGTGCGACTCGGATGCCGCTATTCAGCAGGCACGTGCCAACATCGACCGGTTTGACGTAGTGGGGGTTATCGAGGAGGTCGATGCCTTCATTGCCGACTGTAAGGACCTCTTCGGCTTCGAGCTTAGCATTCCGCACGTCAACAAGAGCCCAGTAGAGGTCCAGAGACGGGAGACAATGATAACCGACGAAATCCGGGCTCGTGTCGAATCCTACTGCGAACCTGACCGGCGTGTGTACAACTATGTTCTGGATCAGTGCGTCCAGGGCGACCGGTGAGCCTGCCGTCTGCGGAGCGCCCGCTCTTACCGTCCTCCCTCCGATCTGGACGTTTCGCGCAGCGCTTTGATGCGCTCGTACTCTCGGACCGCTTCGGCATACGCGTCGAGTTGCTGAACTGCCCGCCGGGCTCGTTCTTTTGCGGCCGATCGGTCGTCGTTGGGAAGCGGGATGTCGCGTGGGTTGAACAAGGGGCTCCCCTGCCGCGACCACTGAGCGTTCATCCGCTGCCGCACTCGCTCGTCCAGCGTTTCGGGAGCGCGAACGTCAAACTGCAGACGTGAGCGCGCGGCGACGCGACGCACAACCCACTCTGCCCGCGACGTGACGTCCGAAAAGCGTGCCAGCAGCACCTGCCGTCCTCCTTGTCTCCGGATGCCCCGATAAAAGCGGACGTAACGCCGGGTTGCTTCCAACGGGCTCTTGTCAAACCGCGAGAGGTAGGAGGGAATGGCGTCTTGCGGGGCCCGAAACACCACAAGCGTCGGCACCTCGTAGCGGAGTGCCCGGCGGACGTTCGCCACGCTGTGTGTGTGGTGTGCAATGTTCAGTTCCCGGGTCGCACACTCCCTGAATACAAAGTACAGAAAGCTATTCGCGCATGCCGGGTATCCCTCAAGGCATAAATCTGTCTCTGCATCGCAGAACGACTGCGGAGGAATGATGCCGAGCGCGGCCTCCACGGATCGTAAGAATGGGTAGAGCAGAGGCCGCTCCGTTAGCCACAAGCGCGCGCATGCCCAGGCGGACCTTGGGGTCATAAGACGACGGTCAGAGAATGGATGAAGTACCGAGACGCCTGACGATGCGCCTGTGCGGGAGAAGAGATGTCCAACAGGAAACCCGCACGCTTGGGCGCCTGTGCGCCGTGCACCCAACAACGACATTGTAGCTCCCGCGAGCTTCGAGGCCAGAGTCGCGAAGCGCCCCCACGTGCCCTGCCCGATTGGAGCCGAGCACAAGGACACGGCCGTATACTTGGCGGAGGACGCTTTTCACGGCTCTCTTCTCGTCTTGGGAATGTGGTCGAACAACAAGGTTGTGTTCATACCGACCAGTTTTTCCACGACGCAAAC
>CAZFJR010000051.1:5168-19711 GCA_964519235.1 uncultured Salinivenus sp.
CGCGCTGGCCTCTGCGTAGTAATAGCACGTCGCGAGCAACATCATGAAGAGTGGCGTGATGAGGAGGGGATTCGTACCCGCAGCAACGAAGATACTCACGGTCGCGTATCCTACCCCGTTTTCAATGCGCGACCGCCGGCGAATGAGGCGGAGCGCGACGTACGCAACACACAGCGAGAACGCAATGAACCAGAGGAATCCGAACTGTCGAATCGTGTCGATGTGAGCCAGTTCAATGTTGTAGGTCACCTCCCCCTTTCCCGCACTGTAAAACGCCGTCCCGACCCCCTGTCCCCATAGCAGATAGGTGGGATTCTCGCCCATCAGATCAACAAAGGATGCCAGCTGGCCAATTCGAATCTGCGACGTCTCAGCCTCTCCGGTCACCGTCTCAATAAAGTAGTTGGCGTACGCCATCGTCACCTCCACGTCCACCACGTAGAGGGCCGTGGCAACCAGTCCCGCCACCATTCCCGCGGCTCCCGCCTGCACGCGGAGCGATCCGTGCGTGAGAACGAACCAGACGGTAAACAACCCACAGAGCAGAATTCCTGACTTCGAAACCGAAAGGGTCAGGGCGACGAACAAAACGGCGCTGTACACAAACCGCTCTCGATAGAGGTAGTAGACGAACGCAGGTACGTAGAAAAGCGTCGCCTTGAAGTAAATTGAGTACCAGACGATTGGGCCAATTGCCCGCCTTCCGAACTTCCCCTGTATGTCGTCGAGGGTTTTCAAGTAGTCGAAGGTCGCAGCCAACGGCGGGAACTCCGGGGCCAGAAACAAGCCTATGATGAGCACGATCGTGATGGCGGCCAGCCCCAGAGCGGCACGGAAAAACACCCGCAGGGCCAGCCGGCTGCCCCCTCGGGACAAAAGAAGGTAGTAGATAATTCCGACGAAGAACGGGGTGACCCGCGTTGTCGCTACGGACAGGTCCCCCCCCGACACGATGCCGTTCGCAAGGGCCCAGGCTGGCCCGATTCCGAAGACAAGGGCAACGATGAGCAGGGGCGCCCTCTCGAAATGAAATCGCCCTGCGTTGAGGAAAACATACCCTGCTGCCACAAAGGTGGACACGTATTTGATCCACCATCCTCCCCCCATGTCCACGATGTTCGCAAACATCATGAACCCGACCACGAAGGCCCCAACCGTTCCGATGTCACGCGCGCCTCGTCGGCGTCCTTCTAAAGCACGTCCTTTTGTCGTCATAACTGTTGTCCTCGCTCCCGCTCCTTCACCGAGCCGCCGACGGGCACATCAGCCTGCGCGCTCTCGCGTACTGTAGAAGCCGAGCGAAGTGCTAGCAGGATGTGGACGACCTCGTCGACCCGAGACGCCCAGGAGTTGGCCCGTGCATAGGCCACGCGCGTCTCGGCGCGTGCCTCCGCGTCTTCGCGAAGCGCTGCGCGGAGGTGCACTACAAATTGGCCTGGCGTGTCGGCCACGTGGATCACCTCCTCAAAGCGACCAACAGGGGACACACGGGGGCTCACGATGGGGCGCCCCGTTGCCATATACTCGTAGATTTTGAGCAGGTCGTTGCCTGAGGTAGTGTGGTCCGGCTTCTTGAAGTTGAGCAGGACGTCGGCCTGGCAGAGACGGCGGTACAATTCGGTGTGGGGGACCGGCCCCGCCAGGTCTACGTTGGAGCGATCGGCCAGCGCAGCCGCCACACGTCGGCCGGCTGGATCCGACACCGGCCCGTAAAACCGAAAGGTGACCTCGGGGCATTGCTCTATCACTGACTCCACGATCTCAGCGTCGAGGGCTTGGTTGAGCTGTCCGGCGTAGATGGCAAGGGGCCGGCTCTCTCTTCCGGCCGGAGCCGTCCCTGTTCCTCTTCCCGTTGCTTCTTCATGGCCTGTCCCCCTTTCTTTCGGGCCTTCGCCTTCCGGAACGGTCACCCCATTGGGCAACACCTCAATATCGCAGGGGGCGTCTGGGAACCGGCGCACGACCTGCTCCGACGTCGCGAAGGCATGGTCGGCGGCATTGAACACAGTCCGGTAGGTGGCCCGGTACATGCGGGCCCGCCGCGCATCCCCTACCCGCGCCAGCACGTCGTCCACGACGTCCGCCACCACGACGTCGCTGTCGAGCACGCGAAGGGCCTCGGGCAGGTACATGCCCGGTGGGTACACGAGCGTGCAGGTGTGCGTCCCCTGTAGCTCTCTGCGGGCGTTTTGCAGCAGGCTACACTGCGTCCGAACCAGCCATCGGTTGAGGGCGGCGACGGGAAACGGATATGTGCGGTTCAGAAGCGTGAGCACCGATGTTGTGTAGAGCCCTTCCTCGACCGGGCGCGGGCGAGGAACCAGGAGCTTCCAGAGTTGCGCGGCATACGCCTCCTTCATCGAGGCCCGCTTTGTGCTCCACCAGCGTCGCAGAAGGCGCCCAGCCCCAGGCACCGACACCGGCTCCACGTGCAGCACACTTCCCACCTCGGGCCGCCGGGCAAGCTCACGGGCGATGGCCTCGTGGCGCCGGCCGTAGAGGCCCCAGTCGGCGTGCCGCCAGAGGACCGTGACGTGGAGAGAGGTGCCGGTCGGTTCAGGCATGAATGAGAACGCAGAGACAGTAAGAAGTTAGAGCCGCTGGAAAAAGCGGCGCGTTCGGCGGGCCAAGTGGGGCCAGCTCAGGTCATCAAGCGGAGCCTCGTTCGGACGCGGCTGATCTGCCCATTCCAGGGCCTTTCCAAGTGTGTGCGCAGTAAGCTTGTTCTCGAAGAGACGTACCCACTCCGTTCCAACGTGCTCCTGCACGTCAATCAGGCTTCCCTGTCGGGCCGCGAGTACGGGCCGGTCGAACGAGAGCGCCAGCAGCGCACTGCCCGAATTCAGAAACTCTCGTTGGGGCACCACCGCAAGGTCTGCGGCCAGGAAATATTGCTGCACTGCCTCCTCAGGAACAAACCCCAGAACGGCTGTCGCTCGCGGATCTTGGTTGGCTTCCTCCTGAACTCGATCGCGCAGGTTGTTGGTATGCGGATTTCCAACGACGAGCAAGCGCCGATCCGGCCCTCGTACTGACCGAAAGGATCGGAGTAGCGCAGGAACGTTCTTGTACTCGCGGATGGATCCGAAATAAAGCCCAACGCGGTGGTGAGGTTCAAGCCCGAGTCTCTCGCGCGCCTCTGTCGGCGTCATCGTGCGAGGATAGACCGGGCGGTAGTGTCCGTGGGGAATCACGACGGAGGGCTTTTGCCGCAATGCGGGCATCTTTTTGAGGGCAAGACATGTCGCCTGCTCGGACAGGGAAATGGTTGCATGTACCAGCCTCGGAAACACCCGCCAAAACACACTCTCTAGAACCGGATGCCGGTTCTCATGGGCCTCGAGGTTATGCAGGGTCCATACCACCCGCGTTCCACTCCACCAGGCCCACACGAGGAGCACAACGAACGTGACAATACGACCGGCCGCCTGTACCGTCGAGTAGTCTTGAAAGAACCCCTCCGGCCAGTGAAGATGCCAGATGTCGTAATCCCCCGCAAGCAGCCGTTCGACCCGATACTCATCCACAACGCACCCCTGTCGTTCCATCTCATCGTACAGCAACCTGCAGTACGGATTCCCATGCTGAGAGCGAGGAGTGGCCAAGATGCGAACCATAGGACGCGTTTCATTCAATCCCAGCACGAGGCATGCGCCGCGGAGGATCTTCTGCGGCCCCTTCTCTACATCCTCAAGAGGGGTTTTTCTCTTCGGAGGGAGCCCCCTCTAGTGTTCGGAGAGATTCATTTAGCGGCCGGACGCGCTTGATGGTGTCACGCTGCTCTTCGGTGTCAAAAAGCCGCCGGAATTTTGCTGAGCGTCTTCGTTCGATCTCACGGTTCGTTGCGTCCTTCCATTTCTCATCGTCTTGTATGACCTCCTCGCTCGCCTCCGCATAGTCCTCAATCATAGACGGCTGATATTCGAACCCGACGCTGTCCGCCAATTTTTGCAGTGTCGATTCCGTTTGGTCGACGACTTGGCTGTACGTGACGAGCGTATGTCCCGGTTCTCCCAGGTATTTGAGCGAGCACTCTACGTCGCGTTTCCACCGTCCACAACATGCGTCAAGCGAGGCCGGTCCGCCCCATTGCTCCGGATACGTGTTCATTGCATGGTAGAGGGACGCAATGGCATCTTCACCGCGCCGCAGGAGGTGGATAACGTGAACGTTCGGAACGAGCGCCTCAATGTCAGCGACATGGTGCAAGTGGCGAGGCGTTTTTTCTAGCCAGAACGCGGTCCCTCTTCGCCGGGCCAAATCATCCAGGGTATGGATAAAAGCGCGACATACCGTCGCGGCGCGGAGCATCAGGGGCGACGCATGGGGGCGATAGCACGCGCCGCCGCCAATGGCCTCAACGTACGCCTCCATGTGAGACCGCGCCCTCCGAGAGGCAAGCCCTAGACGTCGCATCCACCCCCGCGTTGAGTATAGCCGAACGAAGAAGTGCGATTCCGGGAAGGACGCCACGTTCGGGTGTGCCGCAATCAGAGACTGCAAGAGCGTGGTTCCTGAACGGGGACAGCCGACGATAAATAACCTTCTCTGAATGCTCACTCCAAATACTTACATCTACTATACCTAACAAGTTAGGGGTATAAATACTCAGTTATCAGACTCTATCCAGTGATCTATCGATTTACCGATAATGCCCTGTAATCGCTTAATTTCTGGACGGAATTTATTTTCGAGAGATACGCGGGTAGAGACCCTCATTTCTGGCGTTTCTTCCGTCAGGTTTTTCCTCCGCAGCCAGTCGATAAAGCGCCATACGGGCCCCCGAAAAACTCCACGTGCTGACTTTACGCTCGGATACGAAGCAATTTTATGGATAAGATTGACTCTCGGAAATTGGGAGCGGTTATGCTTTTTTCGAAGATCAATTCGTTTCGTTTCTAGATCCAGAAAGTCCATTATTTGCCCCACCACCTCCTTCCCATCCCTAACCAGTTCACGAAAGAGAAATACCTTTATTTTTGACCGATCAAACGCGTCGTAGTATTGCTCGAGTTGGCGAGCGTACATTCCCTTGTCGGCATAGTAGTAGAACGGGCTCCAGTTCTTCTCCTTGCGTTCGCCCTCCCTATCCAGCGCAGTCTCAAAATCCAGGAGCGGCTCTCTCCCCAGCCGAACCATGTTAAGGAAGTCCGAATAGGCTCGATCAACCGGATTTCTGAGGATTGCAATAAAACGGGGGTCCTCAACGGTCTGCTGTATGTTCGCGGCAGCGACATCCGCGCGATACATGTAGATCGGCGAGGTCTCTCCAACTACAGCCTCACCGCCGGCGTCTCGAAAAAGGCTGATGTACTCGTCTCGCTCTGTAACCGTGGACCGGTTGAAAGTGACCGGATCGGCAGGCCCCTGATACTCAACTTCCTCGCCCCTGTAGGCAAAGTAGCGCGGCTCTTTTAACCGCGACATGAACACGTCCGGGTGTTGTCCCAGGTAGTTGTGAAGAGACGTCGTTCCGGAACGAGGGGCACCAATGATAAACGTATTTGGAAGGGGCTCCATATTTCCCAGACACGAGTTTTTGGGACACACTCCAACAGCCAAGATCTATCCCGATTTGGACATTGCCAGACGCCAGAGATCGCGCATTTCGCTCATCAGGGTAGGACGCAGGAGAAGCAGTGTCCCAACAAAGATGAGCATGCCGGTAACGCCCCCAACGACTAAGCCCCCAAGCGCTGGAACGCGTCCGTCAATAAGGGTGATGATCGCGAGTACGCAGAGTGCGGAGGTCATGGCGGCAATGAACGGATACACCATGGCCCCGAAGTAACGTTTCCATTCAATTTTAGTCAAGCTACGTACGACCCACAATTCGACTGGCGCTATGCAGTATCCGGCAATGGTGTACAGCGCAGCAACGGTCACAATTCCTCCCCACTGCACTGCGATCATGAACGCCGTAAAGTTTACGACCGCCCGCACCGTCGAGAGAGACATGTTGATGAGCGAATGTCCCTTGGCGAGGATTACGGGGGTGTTGAAGTAGATCAGGGATTGGAGAAGACCCGCAAGACTCAAGATCTGCATCACAGGAATGCTCGCTGACCACTTCGCGCCGAACACGACAGGAATGACGTACGGAGCAAGCACAGCAAGCCCTACAAACACCGGTACAGATACGATACTCATGTAATTCACGGCCGTGTAGTAGACCTCACGCAGCCTCTCGCTGTCGCTCTGGAGCTGCGAGAAGACTGGGAACATCACCTTCGATCCAACCCGAGAAATCATTTGCGTCAGGGCTAGAAGAATACGGTAGGCAATGTTGTAATACCCGAGGGCCGTAGACCCTAGGAATGCCCCGATGAGCAGGTCGTCCATCCGGCGGTTGATAAATCCCAGAATGCTCGACCCAACCACCCCTACACCAAAGCTAAAAAGGTCTTCGGCGTGCGACAGGGAAAACGCAAAACTGGGTCGCCAGCTACTGGCGATCCATAAGATTGAGACATACGTCGACTGGTTTGCAACCTGCTGGGCAACGAGACTCCATACCCCGTATCCTTGGTACGCCATCGTTATCCCGAATGCCGCACCGACGCAGACGCCTGAGAAGCCAGCGACCGCCAATACTTTGAATTCAACGTCTCGTCGGAAGAGAGCCTCCTGCACCCCATTCAGGGCACGGATGCCAAATATGAGCGACAGCCAGCGGACGACGGGGCCCAGAGCAGGCTCCCCAAAGAGTTCTGCAATCCAGGACGACGCCGCCCACGTCAGCAGTATCAGCAGTACGCCTATTCCCAGGTTCACCCAGAACGCGGACTGCACGTGCAAATCCTCCAGGTTCTCCCGCTGAATAATCGCGTCGGTGAACCCTTTATCGACAAGCACTCTCGCAAGCGCGACAAAGACTGTCCCGAGCGCGATGATGCCGAATGCTTTCGGCGAGAGAAGGCGCGCCAGAACCGTGAACGTTATGAAACTGGCAGCTTTGCTTCCCCAGTTCTGTAGAGCTGTCCAGAAAACCCCCTCGGCCGCTTGTTTTCCTACACTCATTCAATGCGTTGGCATTTTTAAATTTTCTCTCGGCCACATGTTTTCTTTCACGAGCACCGGCACACGATTGGAGTCCACACAAGCCCTCGCATTCCCTTAGTCACGTCCGTCGGTGGCCCCCGCCTCTAGTACCTGGCGCCGCCAACGCTCCCAGGGCCCCGAATATTTGCTCTCTATTGTGTTTGCTCTCGATTTTGGAGGTCAAGTCCTCCCTTCTTGAACCTGGGCCTACGGAGACTCAGCCTGCCGCCCCCGCCTCCGCAGGAACCCGGGCACGATTTGACGGATGATTTCTTCCACCTTGTGGCGGTCCTCCTTGCGCCCTCGCAGACCCACCAGTGCCTGCAGCAGCACGATGCCGATGCCAAGTGCGAGCCCAAAGAAAAGACTCACCAGCACGATCAGCGTCCGGGCCGGCCAGGAGCGCTTGAGCGGCGGCACCGCCTTTTCAACCACCGTGAGCACGGGCTGGCGACGCTGCAGTTCAAGGCGTGTCTTGGTGAGTTGGCTCTGGATTTCACTGTAGAGCTGCTCCTTGAAGCTGACCTGTCGCTGCAGCCGGTCGCGCCGGAAGCGTAGCGTGGCGGTTGTTGGATTTTGGTTGCTTTCCAGGAACTGAGCCAGGCGGTTCTCCGCCGTTTCTAGTTCCTGCTCGGCTTCTTGAAACCGCTGCTCGATAAAATTCAGACGCTCTCGAATTTTCGTGGTCCGAATTTGCCGCACCCGGTTCGTGAGGCGCTGCACGAAGCTCTCGACAAGGTCTGCCGACAACTGCGGATCTCCAGTAGTCACGGAAATGGACATTAGTCCGCTCTCGTCGTTGATCGAAACCGACACCTTTCCTTCGATAGACCTGAGCGCCCGGTCTACTTCTTGGCTCGGGAGCGCTGGCACGTCGGCGGCAGTGCGCTTCCCGCTTTCTGCCCGAGACGACGGGCGGCTGGAAATGAAGCGGTCTTTGAGGGTCCACGGGAGATACAGGGTGTAGGCGAAAATACGGCTTACGATGCCGGGCGGCCGGTTGACATACTCGACGTACGTCATCGGACGGGCGGCTCCCGGAAACAGGAATGTGTCCCGCACGACCGCCAGCCGAACTTCCCTGCTGTTGAGCACATTCGGGAACGCTGACACCGAGAGGCCGCCCCCTGCCCCCCCCAGGCTGATGCCCAATCCCTGAAGGGCCCCGAGGCTCCCGATGTTACTCAGGCTCGGCGTTTCAGACTGGGACTCCCGGACAACTTTCACTTCGGCCGTGTACTCCTCGGCCACCAGCAATGAGTACCCTCCACCCAAAAGAGCCATCCCGAGCGTGACCCCGAGAATAAACGTTTTGCGGCGCGCCAGTACCACCAGGATGTCGAGAAGGGACACCTCCTTCTCGTGCCCGGCCGCAGTGGGCTCCGAGGGGGAAGAATCAGGAGCGTGTTCGTCCGCGGACGGCGATGGGGGAGCGTCGCTCATGGGAGAAAATTGGTTCAGAATGCGACGCGGGGGCTCTGACGCTAGTTAAAGACGCGCGTCACGAGCACGAGGACGGTAAGGGCGCTCGATAGGATGCTGGTGACTTCGGTCGCGATTTGTGCGATGTCCGGGCCCTCCTCCCTACGCGAGGGCTGCTTGCGCGCCACTCGGATCACGGCCCCATCGTCCACCTCCGGCGTGCGCCGAAACCAGCCGGTGTCCACGCGGAAGGTGGCCCCGGAGGCCTGGGTCAGGTAGATGGCCTGTGTGCTGTCCCGCGTGCCCCCGGCGCGGTCGAGGTAGTAGTCGACGCGGCGGCCAGCCTCGTGTTTGATGAGCCCTTCGTTGGCTACGTTGCCGCGCACGGCCACGGTATTGGGCTGGCTGGGAATAATGATCTCGTCGCCGGGCTTCAGGATGACATCCTCCTCCGGGTCCCCATTGACGGCCCGGTTCATCTCCACGATGACCTGCTCGGCCGTCCGCTGGGCCCGCACGTTTTCTTCTTCCTGGGCCTGATCACGAAGCAGTCGTCCGCCCTTCAGGTAGCCGGTGGGCAGCACGCCCCCTGCGCGCCCGATGATGCTCGAAAGGCGCTCGTTGTCGCGCAGCAGCGTGTACTCACCCGGGTACTCCACCTCCCCGGCCACGGTAACGGTCTCCTGGGGCTGAAAGGCCGGGTCCTGGCGCACAAACACCCGGTCGCGGTGCCGGAGCGAGAAGTCCGCCGCTGCCCGTAGGGCGCGCGCCGTGTCCCGCACCGAAAAGTTCACGTTCTTCGGATCGATGTCTTCTCGCACCAGCGGCACCTCAAGGGTACGGGCCCGCGGCCCGTCTGCGCCCCGCGTTTCTACCATCCGAGTCACGGTGACCTCCCGCAAGGAGGCGCCCTCCGCGAACCCGTTGGCCTGTAGCAACAGGTCCTTTAGCGTCATGTTGTCACGGTAGGCGTAACGGCCGGTGTCTTGCACCGCCCCGCTGATGCGCACGAAGCGCTCCTCCAGCCGCCGCACCGTGGCGGGGTAGATGCGAATCTCGTCGCCGGGCCGCAGCGTGCGGCTCGCCATGCCCGTCCCGTCCAACGCATCGCCGAGGTGGAAGGGGATCACCCGCTCCTCGTCCCCGTCGCGCGACACCCGAAACAGGTCGGCGCGCCCCAGAAAAACATCTTTCCGGTACTCCTCATCGGTAAGGCCCCCGCCCTGCAGAAGCAGACTCCGGACCGTCATGCCCTCGCGGAAGCGGTACGTGCCCGGATCGCGCACCTGGCCGCTGATCTCTACGGTGCGCCGTCCGCGCATCGTGCGGCGCGAGGCCACATGCAGGCTGTCGCCCGGCTGGAGGACCACGTTGGCCTGGGGCTGGTCCTCCATCACGTCGTTCAGGTTGAGCGACCGGCTCGTTTCACTGAGCGAGTCGTCGATGCGCACGAGGGTGGCCTGCTCGCGGTAGGCCGCGCCCGTCAGGCCGTCGGCCTGTTCGATCAGGTCCTTCACCGTGCGGACCCCCCCGCCGATCTCGTACTGCCCCGGCTGGAGCACCGCCCCCGTGACCTCCACGGCGTCCACGCGGGCCTCTACGGCGCGGGTATTGGCCTTGCTGAGCGACAGGATCTTGACGTGATCGCCGTCGGCCAGCGGCACGCGCGCCGTGTCGGCACGGGCGGCCTGCAGGTTGGCATCTCGCACTTCGCGGGCGACGGAGGGGTCCTCCCGCTCCCCAAACGGCACGATACGCTCGATCTGAAACCGCTTGGTGTAGGCGTTCGGCTTGAGGCCGCCCGCGTAGTCGATCAGGTCCGCGACCGTCTCGCCCTCTTTCATCTCGTAGTAGGCCGGGCGCTTCACGGGGCCCGTGATGGCGACCGTCTCCCCGCGGGGCGGGACGAAGATGTAGTCGTTGCTCTGCAACTGCACCGGATCCGGGCTGTAGCCCCGCAGCAGGTAGTCGTACAGGTCGACGGTCTCGACGACTTTTCCGTCCCGAATCACGCGAATATTGCGGAGGCTCCCCCGCTGTAGCGGCCCGCCGACGCTGTAGAGGGCATTGAAGACGGTTGAGAAGCTGCTGATGACGTACCCGCCCGGCTGGGCCACCTCGCCGAGCACAAAAACCTGCGTGGGGCGCACGCGGGTGAGCGTGAGATCCATGAAGACCGTCGGCGGGTCGCTCGTCAGGCCCGAATAGCTCCGCGAGAGCCACTGCTTCATCTCCGTGCGCAGCTCGTCGAGCGACTTGCCGGATACGGTAAACTGCCCCACGTTGGGCACGGTCACGCGCCCGCCCCGGTCCACGGGCAGCTCGTAGGTAAACTCGGCCCCGCCCCACACGGTGAGGCGCAGCTCATCGTCCGGCCCCACCACGTAACTGCCGTCGGCCGGGCCGGTGGGCTGCGGGGTGAACGCCTCAGGAATCGTCTCGAAGGTGTCGTAGCCGAAGTACTGCAGGGTATCGCGCATGCTGCGGGCCGTGTCGCGCTTCGGCAACTCGCCCTTAGGAAAGATCTGGAGGCGACGGCCCGTGGCCAGGGTCACAGTCGTGTCCCGCGTAGAGGCCCGCACAAAGAGGGTCCAGGTGCCGCTGCTTGTGTCACGGGGAATGGTGGTGGTGCCGCGCCACGTGCCATTGATGACCGAGCCGCGAACGCGCTGCACGCGCTGGAGCGCCACCGAGTCGCCCCCTGCGGTCAAAAACCCGGGCCGCACGCGCCGGATTTGGTTTTGGCTGCGCAGCGGCACGCTCACCTCCACCTCCACAGGCAGTTGGCCCACTGCGACGCTGTCGGGGGCAATCTCGGGCGTGCCCGCCAGCACCGGAAATGGCGGGGTGCGGAGGGGTTGGGTGCGCAACGAGTCAATGCCGGTGGTATCCTGCCGCGCCCGCACGGCCTGCAGGAGCGCCTGGATGCGGGCCTCGGGGATGCCGAGCTGGCGGGCCCGCCGGGCGGCCTGCTGGGGATTAGAGGGATCCACCCCCAGTTGGCGCAGGCGCTGGCGGGCCTCTTCGACCGTCAGGCCGCGCCGCTCCAGCTCTCGCTGCACCTCTTCGGGTAGGTCCTCGCGCTGTTGGGCCCAGACGTCGGGGGGCGCGGCGACGAGGGCCGCAAGGAGGACACAGAGGAGCGGGATGATGCGGGGCATCATGAAAGGCGTTCACGATCGGCTGATGGGAGGAGGGCTGCCCAAACGCGCGTGTGCGCCATGGCACGATGGGCCTTGGGCAGAATGGGGGCGCACGGACCGAGTATGCTTGGTAAGCGGCGTCGGCCACAAAGGCGAATACTCGGCCTGTTGGCAGGGCAACTTTTTTGAATCTTCGCCTCCTGTGCTACTGGTCGGCATTGGGGCGGGAGGCCGCAGGGGCCTTCCGCGCTCGGAACCGGGCCAGTTGCTCGGTCCAGGACGGGAGGGAAAGGGCGAAAGCGGTGCGGGCGCGGGTGGCGTCGAGCACGGTGTAGGCCGGGCGGGGCGCGGGGGTGGGATACTCGGACGACGGAACGGGCTCGACGGTCACGTCCGTGCGGCCAAACTGCGCGAAGATGGCCTTCGCGAAGCCGTACCAACTCGTCTGCCCGGTCCCCGCAAGGTGGTAGATTCCCGACTGGGAGGCATCGTCCTGCGCGAGGAGGCGGTCGCAGATCGACGCCGTGGCCTCGGCACACCAGCCCGCCCAGGTGGGCACGCCGGTCTGGTCGTCCACCACCGTGAGGGTGTCATGCTCGTCGGCCAGCTGCAGCATGGTCCGCACGAAGTTCGACCGCCGGGCGCTGTACACCCAGCTCGTGCGCAGGATGACGTGCCGGTCAGAGGCGGCCTGCACGGCCCTCTCGCCGGCGCGCTTGGTGCGGCCGTACACGCCGAGCGGGTTGGGGGCGTCCTTTTCGGTGTAGGGGGTGCGCTTCTCCCCGTCAAACACGTAGTCGGTGGAGTAATGCACACACCAAGCGCCGGCCTCGCGCGCCGCCGCGGCCAGCACGCGGGGCGCCTCGGCGTTGAGCGCCGCGGCCCGCTCGGGCTCGTCCTCCGCCCCATCCACATCGGTGTAGGCGGCGGCGTTTACAATCAGATCCGGGGCGGTCTCCGCCACGGCCCGACGGATCGTGTCCGGGGCCGTGAGGTCTACCGTGTCGCGGCCCGGCGCCGCCACCGTGCCGAGGGGCGCAAGGGTACGCGTGAGCTCGTGCCCCACCTGTCCGGTGGCGCCAAGAAGCAAAATGCGCGGGGGGGCGTCCGGCATTGCGGAGACGCAGTCGTATCAGCGAGCGTCGTCGAACCGAAGGGACTCCCGATCCATCTCGGCCAGGCACGGGGCCTTCGCGTCCTTCTCCGAGAGGAGGGGGTCGCGCACCGGCCAGTCGATGCCAATCTGCGGATCATCCCACCGCACCGTCTGATCGGCCTCCGGGTGGTAAAAGTCGGTGCACTTGTAGTGAAACAGGGCGGGCCCGCTGGTGACGACGAACCCGTGGGCGTAGCCCTCCGGCACGTACAGCTGGCGTGCATTCTCGGCCGAGAGGGCGGTGCCGTGCCACGCCCCGAACGTGTCCGCTCCGGCGCGCACATCCACCACGACGTCGTAGACGGCGCCCTGCACAACGGAGATGAGCTTGCCCTGCGGCCGCGGGTTTTGAAAGTGGAGCCCGCGGAGCACGCCCTCCTGCGAGCGCGACAGGTTGTCCTGCACGAAGGTCGCCGCGAGGCCATGGCGCCGGTATATGCGCGCATTCCAGACCTCCATAAAGGCCCCACGATGGTCGGTGTACACGTCGGGCTCGAAGACACGAACGCCGGGCAGGTCGGTGTCGAATGCGTCCATTGGGCAGCAGAGGAGAGCGGTGAGTTGAGACGGCAGTGGCGCGGCGCCTGCTACACCGTCGCGGGGGTGGCGTCGCTCCGGACGCGCGCCACCAGGTCGAGCAGGTACTGGCCGTAGGCGTTGTTGTCCATCGACCGGCCGAGGCGCGCCACGTCCTCGGCCTCGATCCAGCCGTTGCGCCACGCGATCTCCTCCGGGCAGCTGATCTTGAGGCCCTGGCGCTCCTCAATCGTTTGCACGAAGTTGGCCGCCTGCAGGAGCGAGCCGTGCGTGCCCATGTCGAGCCACGCCGTGCCGCGGCCCAGGGTTTCCACCTGGAGGGCGCCGCGCTGGAGGTACTGGCGGTTCACGTCTGTAATTTCCAGTTCGCCCCGGGCGGAGGGCTCCAGCCCGCGGGCCATGTCCACCACGTCGGCATCGTAGAAGTAGAGACCCGTCACGGCGTAGTTGGACGCCGGGGCCTCGGGCTTCTCCTCGATCGAGAGCGCCTGACCGTCGGCGTCGAAATCCACGACGCCGTAGCGCTCCGGATCGTTCACGTAGTAGGCAAACACGGTCCCGCCCTCGGGCTGCCCGCTCGCCCGGCGGAGCTTTGCCGAAAGCCCCTCTCCGTAGAACACGTTGTCCCCGAGAATGAGTGCCACGTCTTCGCCGTCGATGAAGTCCGCCCCAATCGTAAAGGCCTGTGCGATGCCTTTCGGCTCCGCCTGCGCGGCGTACTGCAGGTTCACGCCCCACTGGTGCCCGTCGCCCAACAGGTCCTCGAAGCGGGGCAGGTCCTTCGGGGTCGAGATCAGCAGCACGTCGCGGATGCCGGCCCGCATCAGCGTCGACAGCGGGTAGTAGACCATCGGCTTGTCGTAGACGGGCAGGAGCTGCTTGCTCACCGCGCGCGTGGCCGGGGCCAGTCGCGTGCCCGCTCCCCCGGCCAGTACGATCCCTTTTCGGGTGCGTGTCTCTTCAGTCATGCTCGTCGTTGGGTTTGTCAAAGTGTGCGCGCTTCGGGGAGGAGTATTGCGCACTTCGTATATATTGCGCACTTCGTATTCCGTATTGCGTACGTTCTCGTCGTCTTGCGCAATACGCACTGCGCACTACGCTCATCCCTGAACGGCTTGCACCCAGCCGCGGTGCTCGTCGTACCAGCGCACCGTCCGTCGCAGGCCCTCCTCAAAATCAACCCGCGGCGCCCATCCGAGGGTGTCCTTGATCTTGCTCGCGTCGATGGCGTAGCGCCAGTCGTG
>CAZFJR010000052.1:0-13534 GCA_964519235.1 uncultured Salinivenus sp.
GGCGGGCGTGCTCGAAGTGATGCTCAACTTCAAGCCCGACGCGCCCGACATCCAGATCCCCTCGGCCAAACTGCCGGACCAGACCGCCGACCCGGACGCCGTGGAGACCACGAAGCCGGACGTGCCGGCCGATCTGCCATCGCCGGGAGGCGATGGGGCAGAGGCAGATGAAGTGGGCACGAAAAAGGCCGAACTGTCTCCGTCAATGGCATAGGCAAGCGGAAGTGCAGGGGCGTGGACGTGTGGCGACATGAGGGTGGGTGCGCGCTGAGGATGTCGTTGGGGGTTTCATGATCCACTCGTCTACCTCTTCCTACGCCCAGGATCGTTTGCCACTTTCCGTACCGCACGGCTACACTACAGCTCACCCTTCTCCCAAACGAGTCCTCTTCCCCATGAGCGACGCCCCCCGCTACTGGACCCCCGCGTTTGTCGAGCGCTTTGTCGAGGCCCTCAACCACGACGAGGAGTTTCAGTCTACCGCAGGCGGCTTCTCGAACGCCATCGAGCTCCGGTGCTTCAACACCCCCGAGGGGGAAGACGTCTCTGCCACCTACACCTTTGACGAAGGCACGGTCGTGGACGTAGATCTCTGGATCGACGAGGCGCCCTCCGACGAGATGCGCGAAGAGCCGGTCGACAAGGAGGCCGTCATGGCCCGCGCCACGGCCGACTACGACGTGTGGGTGCGCATGGACAAGGGCGAGATGGGCGCCGCCGAGGCCCTCGCTTCTCCCGACTACCAGATCGAGGGCTCGATGATGCAGATTATGTCCAACATGGGCGTCTTTCGCGGCATGAACGCAGTGGCGGCCGACGTCGAAAAAATATATTAACCGCTTCCGCGTCCGCACCCCGCACCTGTACAATCGTTTCTACAGAACTCCTCCCTTCAGCCATGAGCGACGACAGCCCTACAATCACGGTTACTCGCGGCACAAAGGACCGATCGCGCCGCCGACGCTCCCGTTCGTCGCGGGCGGCCTCGTCGGCGTCGTCCGGGTGGGGGCTACCAGGCCCCGGCGACGTGGTGTCGGGGCTGGTCCGGGGCACACGGGCGGCGTGGTGGGCGGGGCTCGGTCTGCTCGACGTGGCGCAGAGTGCCGGGGCACAGGTGTTCGACGCGCTTGTGGAGGAGGGCAAGTCCTGGGAGCAGGCCCAGCGCGAGCGGCGGGAGCAGCGGGCCCGGCAGGTGCGGCGAGCCACTCAAGAGTCCAACGCGATTCAGGCCGCCGAAGAGCGGGTGCAGAAGGAGGTGAACGCCGCCCTGCAGCGCATCGGCGTGCCGTCCCGCGACGATGTAGACGCGCTGAAGGATCAGATTGAGGCGTTGAGCGACCGCGTTGATCGCCTCACCGACGCCGTGCGGCACACGGACACGTAGACTGGGTTCGGGGGGTCAAGACGCGTCCGGGGTGGGCAAGAGGCGGGTGGCGAGGCGGTCGAACTCGTCCGCAAACGTCTCGACAATGGGGTCGGGGTCCGGAATGAGGCCCGCGTCGCAGGCAATGCCCAGCCGCACCTCGCCGTCGTAGCTAAAGACGCTGACGCCCAGGCCCACGTGTCCGGCCCGGGGCACCCAGGGCATCACCATCTTCAGGCGTCGCCCTTTCAAGTGCAGCGGTTCTTGCGGCCCAGGCACGTTCGTCATCACCGCGCTGGCCTTGTTGGTGAAGTAGCGCACCGCCTGCGCTTCCACGCTTAGCGGCACATAGCCGAGGCTCTCCAGCACCCCAAACGCCGCCACCGCCTCCGCCGAGTTTTTGATCTCGTCCATCTGCGCCTTCACCGCCAGCACGCGTTCGAGCCGGTTCTCCAGGCCGACGGGAAGGTCCAGGAACACAAGTCCGAAGCGATTTCCCAACTCGAAGGCCTGTTCGGGTGGGCGGAGGTTGACCGGAACAAGGGCCCGCACGGTGTCTGCCCGATCCAGTGCGTCACGAGAAGCGACGTAGTGGCGAAGGGCGCCCGCCACGGCCCCAAGAAGCACGTCGTTCACCTTGGCATCGATCACGCGGCCGAGGCGCTTGATGCGCGCGAGCGAGAGCGGGCCGGACCAGGTGGCACGCTGGGCCACGCCGAGTTCGCCCTTGAGCGGTGTGTCGGCGTCTGGGCCGAGTGAGACGAATTTCGACAGGGCCGCGCCCACGCTCATCCCCTGTTTGGCGCGGTGAAGGGCGTGAGAGGGGCCCAGCAGGGTCCGGGCACCCTCGCTTAGCAGGCGCTGGCCCGTAGAGACGGTGCCCTGCACCGCCTGAAGAACGCCCCGCACGGCCCCGGGCAACAGGCCAGTGCGGTGTTCCGTGGCCGGGAAGCGGTCGGGGTCAAAATACTCGTCGGCCAGCGATAGCAGCACCTGCAACAGGGCCATTCCATCGCCGATGCAGTGGTGCAGGCGGACGATGATGGCGCTGCCGCCCTGGTACGCCTCAATGAGCTCCATCTGCCACAGGGGCTTCGAGCGATCGAGCGGTACGCTCATCCGGTCGCTTACGCGCTCCTTCAGTTCCTCTTTGCCGGCCGCCCCGGGCAAGGCCCCGCGGTGTACATGCTGGTCGAGGTCGAAGTGCGGATCGAGTTCCCAGTACGGCGAGCCGTCGGGGTCCTGCACCCGTTGGCGGAAGCGCGCGAACCCAAGAAAGCGCTCCTTCAGCAGCGCCTTCAACGTATCGACGTCCATCGGGTCGGCGAGTTCGAGCACCACCGTGATCGTCATCAGATTGGTGGGGTCGTCCATGCGCAACCAGGCCGCATCGACACCGGAGAGGGGCTCGTGTGTTTTCATGCGCGCAGAAGGCAAGAGGGCACAGAAGAGCGAACGAGGGCGAGCTACGGATCGTGGCCGGTACCGGGAAGGGAGAGTGCTCTTTCGCAGAACGTGTACGCACGTCGTGCCCACAGGATCGGCGGGCACCGTGGGGCCGGCCGGCTGGTGGGGGGAGTTCGGACGCGAAGGGTCTGCAATCCGCTACGTTGGGTGTGCTCCGGACGTGGACGGCACGTTTTGGGCGGCGTGTCATCTTGAGGGTCTCCCTGGCAAGTCGGCCGGGAGATCGTTGAATCGTACAGGGCGCAGCCATGGCTCCCCTTCCAGAAACCCTGGTGTCCATCACGCTCAACGATGTGGTATTGCGAGGCGCCCTGGAAATTCCGGAGGGGGCGAGGGGGCTTGTGGTGTTTGTGCATGGAAGCGGCTCCGGCCGGAAGAGCCCGCGCACCAATTACGTGGCGCACGTGCTGCGCGATCGTCGCCTGGGGACGCTTTTGCTTGACCTGCTGACGGAGGCGGAGGACCGTGTGCCGGAGGCGCGCTTTGACATTCCGCTGCTGAGCGGGCGCCTGGAGGCGGTCACGCAGTGGCTGGGGCGACGGCCGGAGACAAAGTCCTTACGCGTGGGGTATTTCGGGGCCAGCACCGGGGCAGCGGCGGCCCTGCAGGCAGCGTCCCGCGCGCCCTCGAACAAGCACGTGGGAGCCATCGTGTCGCGGGGCGGGCGCGTGGACATGGCGCCGGAGGCCCTTCCGGACGTACAGGCGCCGTGCTTGTTCATTGTCAGGAGCGCCGATCCGCAGGTGCGCCGTCTCAACCGAGACGCCCATGCGCAGCTCACGTGCAAGAAGGCGTTCCATAAGGTAGAGGGGACCGGGCCTCTGCTCCGGGGGAGTGAGGAGCTGGACGAGATGGCGCAGGCGGCGGCCGACTGGTTTGCCGAGACGCTTTGAGACGGCTGCATCGCGCTAGTCAACGCCTGTGGGACGGGGGCCAGCGCCTGTGGTGCGAGCGCGGAAGAGGGCCTCGTCGAGGGCGTAGATGCCTAGGCCGAGGGCCGTAAAGACGACAAGGGCTAGTGCGGGCGCCCAAATAATGAAGCCGCCGACGATGCCCAGCACCCCGCCCAGGTATTTGATGTAGTTGAGCTGTTCGTTGGTGGTGCGGCGCAGAAGAAGCTCGAGCTGCTGCTCGTCGTAGGTGCGTACGTTCTCGTAAATCATGCGCTCCACGTCGAAGGCATCGACGAGACGAAGGATCACCTGCATCAGGGTGTCTTCGAGGGCGTCGCCGTGGCGTTCGATGCGGGCGGGGAGGCGGTCAAGCCAGGGGTCGATCTCGTCGAGCAATGGATCGACGGCCGTGGGCAGCTGCTCCACCGCTTCGTAGAGGCGCTCGCGGAAGTCGGCCTCCCCAAAAAAGCGATAGGTGCGCAGCGCCAGCCCCGAAAATCCGTCGCTGGCGTGCTCCTCCACGCGCTCCACCGTAAAGTCCACGATGCGGTCTTGCACCGCCGGGGTCGAAAGGAGGTCGTGCAGCACCCGCCGGAGCAGGGCCTTCGTTTCGGCCCGCACCGCGTTGCTGGCAACCACATCGCCCGCCGCGGCCACGAGGCGGTCGCGGTACTCGGTGATGAGTCCACTCTCCCGGATTTTTTGCTTGATGAGGGCCTTGTTGATGAGCTCGTCGCTTACCGCTTGTGCGAGGCGGTAGGCCACCCGTTCGCGTTGGGCGGGCACCAGGCCCTGGCCCACGATGGGGCGCGGCGCGCGGGGCCGAAACAGCATGGTGATGGCGAGCCAGTTGGTGCCAAAACCCACAAGGCCGCTCACCGCGGTGAAGCGCAGCAGGTTCTCGAGGACGATGGGGTAGCCGGCCACCGTGAAGCGCACGCCCGGAAAATCCCATACGAACGACACCGCGAATAGCGTGCCCAGCACCCACGGCAAGGCCCGGAGCACGGGCAGCCAGCGGGCATAGCCGCCCGTTTGGCGAGGCGGCGGGGCCACCTCGTCAGTGTCCGTGCGATCGCTCGACCGGAGCAGGTGGCGGCCTGCCCGTCGCAGGACGTGCCGCTGCAGCCGCGGCCACGAGGCTGGAGTGCGGGGGGGCGAGGCATCCCGGTTGGGGGAGGCAGCGTCCGTGCGGGTGTCCGATGAGGCCATGAGCAGCGAGGCGGTCCGCAGGGGATGCAGGTGCAGCAGGGCGCGTGTGTCCGGGAGGCGGGACGCCGGGCTCTCCCAGCTCCGTGCTGTGAGGCCTGCTGTCCCGCCGAGGGGCAACACAGGGCGGCTAAAACACCTTCACCAGTGTCAGGTCCTCCAGGTAGCGCCCGGGGTCGTTCTGGAAGTCCTTGAGCAGCGTGTTGGCCTGCGCCGCGGCGGAGTCGAGCCTCACGTAGAGGCCAGGATCGTTGAGGAGGCGACCGGCCGTGCCGGAGCCCTCGTTGAGCTTCGTGGCGATGGTGTCGAGCGTAGCCGAGGTCTGTTCGAAGGAGGCGAGCCCGCGGTTGAGGCGGTCGAGCGACTGGTTGAGGCGTCGGATCGCCACGTCCAGGGAGTCGCTGTTCTCGCCGGTGAAGTCGCGCAGGTCGCCCGAGACGGACTCCAGGTTTTGGAGCAGTCGCCGGAGGGTGGCCTTTTCCGCGTCGGTCACCTGTTCGAGGTCGGTGGCCATGCCGCGCAGGGCCGCGAGGGACTGGCGGAGGTCGCTGTCCGGACGGCGGAGCAGGCGGTTGAGCGACGCCATCGTTGCGTTTGTGTTGCGGAGCACACTGTCGGCCTTGGAGGCGAGGGCCGGGGCCTGTTCGGTGAGGCGGCCCAGGGAGGAGGGGGTATCCGGCGTGCCGAGGGTGGCCCCCGGTGCCAACTGCGGGTTGTCGCGTGGGCCGGGCGCGATGCTTACGTGCACCCCCCCGAGAGCGCTGATGCCCGCCACCGATGCCTCAGAGCCTTCCGGAACGCGCGGGCCGCGCTCCAGCTTCATCTCCACGCGCACCGTCTGCGACTGCGGGTCCAGCTGCACGCGCTCCACCGAGCCGACTTTCACGCCCTTCATCCGCACCGGCTTGCCGGACACCAGCCCGTTGGCGTTTTCGAACTCGGCGTAGAGCGTGTAGGAGCTCTCGAAGAGAGGCACGTTCTGGAAAAACCGAATGCCGACGAAGGCCGCAACGGCCGCCAACACGATGGCGGCGCCAACCTTCAGTTCATTGCTGTATTGCATGCGAGGAAGCGTCAGACAAAAAGAGCGTGAGGCAGGAGAGCTATGGCGACGGCTCCGACAGGGACGGGGTGGTGGACGGGTCGCCGATTTTGTATTCGCTGGCCCGGACGAACGAGTTGAGGTTGGGGTTTGCGCAGTCGTGCACCTCGGCCACCGGCCCCACCCACTCCAGGTCCTGGTTGTGGAGAAAGGCCACGCGGTCGGCCACCTCGAGGACCGAGTGCATGTCGTGCGTAATCACGACGCTCGTGACGTTGAGCTCGCGGGCGAGCTGATTGATTAGGTCGTTGATCGTATTGGAGGTTTCAGGGTCGAGCCCGCTGGTGGGCTCGTCGTACAAGATGTAGGCCGGCTCCATGGAGATGGCCCGGGCCAGGGCCACCCGCTTGCGCATGCCGCCGGACAGCTCCGAAGGGTTTTTCGCGCCCACGTCCGAGAGGTTGACTAGGTCCAGACAGTCTTGCACCCGCGTCTCAATTTCGGTGTCCGAGAGCGACGAGAAGTAGCGCAGCGGAAACGCGATGTTTTCGAAGCTCGACATGGAGTCGAAGAGCGCGCCGCCCTGAAACAGCACGCCGAACCGCTTGCGCAATTCGCGCAGCCGCTCGTAGGAGGCACAGCAGAGGTCCTGGTCGTCCACGTACACGTGGCCGGTGTCCGGCTTCAGCAGGCCCACGATGTGCTTCATGAGCACGCTTTTGCCGGACCCAGACCGGCCAATAATGGCCAGCTTCTCCCCCTCACGCACGTCCAGCGAGACATCGCTGAGGACCTGGAGGTCGCCGAAGCTTTTCGAGATGTTGCGCACTTCAATCATCGGGAGGCGAGAGGAAACGCAGAAGGCCGCGAACACGGGAGAGGGCGCCGGGGCGTCACAGCAGCAGCATGGCCACCAGAAGATCCGCCACCAGAATGAACACGCAACTCAGCACCGCCGCCTGCGTGGTGCTGTCGCCCACGCCCACGGCGCCCCCGCCGGTGTAGTAGCCTTTGTAGCAGGCGATGGAGGTTACGATGAAGCCGAAGGCGACCGACTTGATGAAGCCGATCAACGGATCAAGCAGCTGGAAAAACTGGCGGGCCCCTTCCAGAAACTCGCTGGCGCTGAGAAAGCCCCCCACCTCCCCGGTGAGGATGCCGGTGCCAATCCCCACGATGCAGGACACCACGTACAGCATCGGAAACATCACCACGCCCGCCAGCACGCGTGGCAGAATGAGAAACCCGATTGAGTTGAGGCCCATCACCTCCAGGGCATCGATTTGCTCCGACACGCGCATCGTGCCCAGCTCGGCGGCGATGCGGGCTCCGACCCGCCCCGCCAGGATGAACCCGGCCACCACCACGCCCAGTTCCAGCATGATGGAGGGGGCGACGATGGAACCGATGATGGTCTTCGGGATGAAGGGCGTTTCCAACTGGTACGCCGTCTGTACGGTGAGTACGGCCCCGGAAAACGCCGCGGCCAGCGCGACGATGGGCACCGAGTCGATGCCGATGCGCACCATCTGGATAAACAGGTTCTTCCAGTACATCCGAAACTCATCGACCGACGCGAACGCGCGGCCAATCAGGATGGCGTACTGGCCGAGGGCGCGGAAGGGGGCGAGCAACGAGTCGAGCACCGCGGGGCGGGCGGCTGTTTGGAGGGGCACGTCGAGGGGCGGGGACAACGCGAGGCCGGGCGGCGTATAAGCTCCGATCGGTATACCCATGCTGAAGGGCGCGCATAGTGCACATTCGGGTCGGCGGGGAGGTTCCTCTGTGAACGTCCCTTAATCTTTGCGCCTGGCGTCCGGGAACGGTGGCCCACAAATGCCTCCAGTGAGGCCCCCGCGGCGCCGCGTTGCCCGGCCGGGCCCTGTCGGTCCCTCCACGCGTTGGGCGCGGCAAACGTCCACCCCGACAGGCTCCCACACGTGCTCGCGTCCGGTGCGGGCAGCGCTTCGCGTCGGTTTCGCATTCCTCCCCCAAACAGGTTCTGAGCGATTCATGGCCAACTCCAGCCCCAAGTACGTCTGCCAAGAATGCGGCCACGAGGCTCACAAGTGGATGGGCAAATGCTCGGGCTGCGGGGCGTGGAATACGCTCGTAAGAGAGACGGAGTCTGCCGACGTAGAGGCCCGCGTCCCGGATTTGACCACCGACGGGCAGAACGGACAGGGCTCGGCAAACCGGCCAACGCAGATCACCGAGGTGGACCTTGGTGAGGAGGCGCGGCTCTGCACCGGCGTCGACGAGTTCGACCGAGTGATGGGCGGGGGCATCATGCAGGGCTCGTTCAGCCTCATCGCCGGCGACCCCGGCATTGGCAAGAGCACGCTCATGACCGAGTTGGGCGGCTACCTGCCCACCCGTACGATCCTGTACGTCACCGGCGAGGAGTCGAAGCGACAGGTGAAGATCCGAGCCCAGCGGCTGGGCGTGGATTCCGACGCGCTCTACCTCCTGGCGGAGACGAACGTGCAGGAGATTGCCAACGCGGTCGAAACGGTGGAGCCAGACCTGCTGGTGGCCGACTCCATCCAGACCCTGTATCGCCCCGACCTCACGAGTGCGCCCGGCTCGGTCAGCCAGGTGCGCGAGAGCACCGCCTCGCTCCTCAAGCTGACCAAGGAGCGCGAGTTTGCCACCTTCCTGGTGGGGCACGTCACCAAGAAAGGCACCATTGCCGGGCCGCGGGTGCTGGAGCATATGGTGGACACGGTGTTGTACTTTGAAGGCGATCAGAACCACGCCTACCGCATCCTGCGCAGCGTCAAAAACCGGTTTGGGGCGGCCAACGAGATTGGGGTGTTTCAGATGCGCGAGGACGGACTCCACGAGGTGCCCAACCCGAGCGAGCTGTTCCTCTCGGAGCGGGGCTACGGCGTAAGCGGCTCCACGGTGGTGTGCTCGCTGGAGGGGACGCGGCCCATCCTGGTAGAGATCCAGGCGCTGGTAACGCCCACCTCTTACAGCACCCCGCAGCGCACGGTGACCGGCTTCGCGTCGCAGCGGCTGCAGATGATCCTGGCGGTACTGGAAAAGCGCGCGGGCCTCGCCTTTAGCGACCACGATGTGTTCATCAACGTGGCGGGCGGGGTGCGCCTCGAAGAACCGGCGGTGGACGTCGGGGTGGCCATCGCCGCTGCCTCCTCCTTCCGCGATATTCCCGCCGACACCGGCTCGGTGCTTATTGGGGAGGTGGGGCTGGGCGGAGAGGTGCGCACCGTGAGCCAAATCGAGCCGCGACTGAAGGAGGCTGCCAAACTGGGGTTCGACCGCGCCGTGGTCCCCGAAAACAACCTGGACCGCATCGCGGGCGATCACGACATTGCCGTATCCGGCGCCGAGCAGCTCCGCGACGTGGTTGACCTGGTGTTGTAGGGACGGGCGGCCCGGCCTCCGGAACGGTCCTTGTACTTAAAGATGTGTGAGAGAACGGGGCACACAATAATCGCGCTGGGACGCTCGTTTGAGCCGGTGTCATGCCCCCAACGTCCCGGCCCCGCCAACGATTGAAAATCCGCATGCAGCCTACCGACGAAGAACTGGTCATGGCGTACCTGGAGGAGGGTGACGAGCAGGCCTTCCGTCGCCTGGTGCAGCGGCATCAGGACCGCATCTTTGGGTACCTAATGGGAATGGTAAAGGACCGCGCCGCGGCCAACGACCTCTTCCAGGAAACCTTTGAGCGTGTGATCAAGGCCATGCAGGGCCAGCGAGGGTCCTATGACCCCCAGGGCCAGTGGCTGAGCTGGGTGATGAGCATCGCGCGCAACGCGGCCATCGACCATTCGCGGCGGCAGAAAAAGTGGAAAGAGGTGCCCCAGAGAGAGGACGACGGGCGTTCGTTCTGGGACACACTGGAGGACGACACCCCCGGTGCCGACGAGCAACTCCACCGTGCGGAGCAGCGCGAGTGGCTCGACGAGCACATCGAAGAACTTGCCCCCGAGCAGCGCGAGGTGCTGCTCCTGCGTCAGGAAACTGACCTCACCTTCCGTGAGATTGCCGAACTCCAGGACGTATCCATCAACACGGCCCTCGGGCGGATGCGGTACGCCCTCAAGAACCTGCGCAAGATGATGGAGGCCTCCAATGAGACGGCCCTCGTCGGCACGCTCGACGCATGACCCCCCGCAGCGCTTCTCCACCCGAGTTGCCGACCCCCACGCACC
Organism: uncultured Salinivenus sp.; assembly: GCA_964519235.1. Lineage (GTDB taxonomy): Bacteria > Bacteroidota > Rhodothermia > Rhodothermales > Salinibacteraceae > Salinibacter. Next base: position 10,159 of record CAZFJR010000052.1, read on the forward strand.
ACAAGACCGACGCTTTTCTCCGATGGACGATCGGCTACGCCTTCTTCAGTACCTGTACGACGAAGACGTGGATGAGGCGTCTATTGCGCGCCATCTGGCCGAAGACGAAGAGCTGTTCCGCGAGTACCAGCGTCTGCGAGAGGCGAAGCGCCAACTGGATGAGTGCTCGTCCCGCCGCCCCGATCCGGCCGTGGTGGACCAAGTTGTGGACACGGCCCGCGCCGCGGCGCAGGCCCCCGATTCGGCCTCCCCAGCCGTGAAAGAAGGCGAGAACGACCGTCCGCCCCGTGCCCCTGGTCGGTCGTGGACCGATCGCCTGCACACGGCCAGCGCCGCGCTTGCAGTCCTTCTGCTGGTTGGGTTCGGGTGGTGGCAGGGCGGCGGCGTCCCGGATCTGTCCGGCGCGTCTGCCCCGGATGCACTGGCCGAAAGGGCCCGCCCTGCAGGGGCGGCCGCGGAGCCGGGGACCCGGGCAGAGGCGGTTCCGGCAGAGGCAGTTCCGGCGTGGGACGACAGTGACGAGGTGGTGCGCATCCACCGCCGAATCGAGCGCCTGCAGGCCCACAGCGCGCCGGGCCGTTGGGGCAGCACCCTTCAGCGCGTCGACCGTCGCTGATTCCGTTCCCCACTGCTCTTCCTGCACCCATGCCGCCCCCCATGTCGTCGCGCCACCCGCCAGGTCTGTCCCGTCTGCTCGTTGGTCTCCTTCTCGGAGGGCTGCTGTGGGGGGGGCTTGGGCCAGCGGCATCGGCCCAGCAGACGCGCACCCTCAACATTCGCGACGGCACGGTATACGTCGACGGCCGGCCCCTCGCGGACGACCAGTTGCCAGACAGCCTCAACCTGCAGGGCATCAACGCCCACTACCGATTTCTGGACATTCAACGGCCCGTTATCGAACTCAACGGCCGCCTGTTTGCGGTTGGAGACGGCCTGACGCCGGTGACCGAAGAGGAGGTGCGCAAGCAACGGGCGTCGGTGGTGCTGGGGGGCGCCTGGGCCGGTTCGCAGGCCTCGGGGCCGAGGCGCAACACCACTGCTTCCCGGCCGGACCACGAACCGTACCTCAGCGAACTGCAACGGTCGAGTCGCAAGCTGTACGAACGGCTCCTGCGGGAGCGCCGGATGGAGCAGAGCGCCCGCGACCTTGCCCACGCGATCCGGCTAATGCCTGAAGGGGAAGAGCGACAGGCCCGAATCGATACCCTCCGGGCCATGCTACAAGACATCTTCGAGCTCAAGCAGGAGAACCGCCGCCGTGAAATTGAGCGCCTGCAGCGGCAGATTCGAAACCTACAGGAAAACGTGCAGCGGCGCGCGCAGATGCAGGACCGCATGATTACCCGCCACCTCCATCGTCTCATCGATTCTACGCAGGTGAAGTAGGCAAGCCAACACGGGTCGACTGGCTGCCCGACGGCTCCGGAGATGCTCGGTTCTTTCCAGGTCCAGAGCCCGGAGAGCCCTCTGCGCCGTCTGTTTGAATTGCGGCCGGAAGAGCCGGCCTTCACCTCATCCTTTACTTTAGGTGCGCTGCGTTGCATCTTGGAAAAACAAGCCACTTCCGCTTTGTAGACCTGCCCATTCTGTAGGCGTGCTTCCCCTCAAGCCATGAAGTGTTCTCCTGCCCGCATCCGCCGTGTTTTCTCGCAGAAACCGCCGTACTCTTGGCTCTGGGACGGCCTGCTGTGGGGCGTGCTGGGCCTGCTGGTGCTGGCGGCCGGCCCTGCCCGTGGCGCTGTGCTCGTGACGGACGTGGCATTTGCGGCTCGCTCTGACGGGCAGGGGTACGTGATGCGCGTACAGACGACCGCGCCCCCCGAGGCGTATATGCTCCGGTCGGTCGATGAGCATACGCTGAAGTGGGTGCTCTACAACGCCTCCCTGCACGAGGACTACGAGCAGCGCGCTCCGCAGGGCCCCGTAAAGCGCTACACGACGACCCGCCGGCACGGGCACCTCATAATCCGGGTCGACCTTCGCCAAGACCGTTCGGTGTCGGCCACCGCGTACCGCGACGGGGCTTCCAGCGATCTTCTCCTCAACCTCGGGTACGCGGACCGTACGCCTGTGGCCAAGGCGCCGCCCCGAGACCCCCCGGCGGAAGACCTCCCGGCGGAAGATGCTCCCACGGCCTCGCCCTCGTCCACCACCGGCCCGGACCCACAGCCGGGGCCCTTCAGCGTCCAGGCTACCCGGCAGCGGTCGCGCCTCGACACGGTGGTGATCGACCCCGGACACGGCGGCAAAGACCCGGGGGCCGTGGCGAACGGGCTTCAGGAGAAGCACATTGTGCTGGACGTGGCGCACAAACTGGGCGACTACATCGAGAACCGGCTGGGGCTGGAAGTGATCTACACGCGGACCGACGACCGCTTTATTGCCCTGGAAGAGCGGGGACACTTGGCCAACCGTGCCGGGGGCGATCTTTTCATCTCCCTGCACGCCAATGCCTTCCGGTCCGCCTCGGTCGAGGGCACGGAAACCTACTTCCTTGGGCGGTCCAAGACCGATGCGGCTCGCCGCGTCATGCGCAAGGAGAACAGCGTGGTGCAGGAGTACGAGGAAAATCCCGAGCGCTACGACGAATACGGCGCGGAAGCGTTCGTAAAGGGAGAGCTCTTCCTCAGCGCCAATATGCAGTTTAGTGAAGAGTTTGCCTCTCTCGTCCAGGCGCAGTTCAAAAACCGTGTGCGGCGGCACAGCCGAGGCGTGCACCAGGCCGGGTTTTATGTGCTGTGGAGTGCGTCCATGCCGTCTGTTCTGGTGGAGCTCGGATACCTGACCAATCCCCGGGAGGCCCGATACCTGAACAGCGATCGCGGGCAGACCTACCTTGCCAGCGGCATCTTCCGTGCCGTCCGGGCGTACAAAAACAAGTACAACAAAGGCATTGCCGCCAACGAGTAGGCCCCGCACTGTGTGGGAAAGGGGGCCTTGAGCGTCTGGCTTCCCCGCTCTCGCCTCCTCCTCTTCCGCTCGCAGGCCCTGCAACCAAGCGCGAACCCCTGCCCTCCCAGCGATGCTTCCGCTCCGTTTTGTAGTGCGAGCCGCACTCGCCCTTCCCGTATTCGCTGTGGGCCTCGTGCTCACAAGTTGCGATCTTGCCTCGGCGGGCGGCACTGCCATCCTAAACGCCGATTCCGCCGTGCCGCCGACGGTGCGTCATCGGTTTGAATATGAGCGGACCGATGCCACGCAGGACGGAGTTGTGGAGGTCATCTCCGAAGTTGAATCAGAGACGCTGGACGACGTTCTCGCCGACAATGGTTTCGCCCGCAGCGACGTCGTGTCTGCCCGGGTAGACAGCGTAGAGGTAGTTCCCATCACGGCCCCGCCGCCCGCCGAGGCCACCCTCCACCTTGGCCCAGACGAC
>CAZFJR010000052.1:13634-19635 GCA_964519235.1 uncultured Salinivenus sp.
CTCGTCTACTACCGTCTCGAAGTAGAGGGCGTGTAGAAAGGCCCGGAGCGGGCTACCGAATGGCGATGCAAGAAATTTCCACGCGGGCATTGCGGGGGAGGGACGACACTTCCACCGCCTGCCGGGCCGGCGGCTGCTCGTTGAAGTACCGCGCGTAGACCTCGTTTACCTCGCCGTAGTCGTTGATGTCGGTCATGAAGACCTCGCATCGGACCACGTTCTCGAAGGTCATGCTCGCCGCGTTTAGAACGGCCTTAATGTTTTCCAGTACGCGCTCGGCTTCCGCGTCGATCGACCCTTCGACCATGCCGCCAGTGTCCGGATCGATGGCGATTTGGCCGGACACGTAGAGCCGGTCGGCTACGAGGATGCCCTGGCTGTACGGCCCAATGGCCGCCGGGGCAAGGGGGGTCGTCACGGTACTGCGCGACGCAGAGGTCGAGGTAGACATGAAGCAGGATGGGGAAATGACGGAAGATGTGTGCTGCCACCTTCAACATCTCCCTTCCCAGATTCTGGTACAAGCGAATATTGGCTAAAGAGCGTCCGCCAAGGGGGCGTCCGATACAGGGCAGCACCGGAACGCCTGCCCGAAGCGGTAGGTTCGACCACACTCCGCTTAGAAGCCTTTCCAAAATCACAGTTCCCACGCAGGCATGAGCAAGAAGGGACGCGTGTTAGTTGCTATGAGTGGCGGGGTCGATTCCTCCGTGACCGCCGTCCTGTTGAAGGAGCGCGGCTATGAGGTCGTCGGCATCACCATGAAAACGTGGGACTATTCCACCAGTGGCGGCCGCGACGGGAAAGAGGTGGGCTGCTGCTCCATCGAGTCGATGAACGATGCGCGGGTCGTGGCCACCAAACACGGCCTCACGCACTTCGTGGTCGACATCCGCGAGGAGTTTGGCGATTGGGTGATCGAGCGGTTTACCAACGAGTACCTCTCGGGCCGCACGCCCAATCCCTGCGTCTTGTGCAATACGCACATCAAGTGGGCGGCACTGCTGAAACGGGCCGACGACCTGGACTGCGAGTACATTGCCACCGGCCACTACGCCAACGTGCGCTACGACAAGTCGCTGGAGCGGTACGTGCTGAGTCGGGGCAAAGATCGCAAGAAGGATCAGAGCTACGCGCTCTGGGGCTTGCCCCAAGAGCACCTGGCCCGGTCCATCTTCCCGCTCGGCGCGTACGAGAAGCCGGAAATTCGCGAGATGGCCGCTGACTTTGGGCTCGACGTGGCCGACAAGCCCGACTCGTACGAGATCTGCTTCATCCCCGACAACGACTATCCCCGGTTTTTGAAAGATCACGTCGACGGGCTGGAGGAGGACGTGAGCGGGGGCAAGTTTGTCCTCAGCGATGGCACCGTGGTGGGCGAGCACGACGGCTATCCCTTTTACACCATCGGCCAGCGGCGAGGGCTGGGCCTGGCCCTCGGGGAGCGCGTCTACGTCACCGACATCGATCCGGAGACAAACACCATCACCGTGGGGCCGAAGGAGGAGCTCATGGAGCAGACCCTCACGGCGCACGAAATTAACCTCGTGAAGTACCCCGAGATTGAGGAGGAGCGGCCCGCCTGGGGCACCATCCGGTACAACGACGACGGAGCAGGGTGCCTCGCGTGGCAGCCCGACGACGACACCCTCAAGGTGGCCTTCTCGGAGCCGCGTCGCGCCATTACGCCGGGCCAAAGCCTCGTGCTCTACGAGGACGACGACGTGCTCGGCGGCGGGTGGATCCACGACGTAGGAAGCGCTGAGTCCGCATCGGCCGACGCGCCCGCGGCCGCGGCGGCGCAGTGAGGCGCTTCACCCGGGTCCGTGGCTGCTTCTGGGGAGGAGGAGACGGCGCTACACGCAGGTTTGAGACGAGAGGTGGAACACTGAAATTCCGGGAAGGGTTCAACTTCCCATCGTCTCACACCAAGAACAAAACAGGCGCGGCGTCCAAGAGGGAGGCCTCCCTCGTGCGTGCACGGGCCCCAAGCGTATGGAACGAACGGACCTGACGCGGATCGACGACTTCACCTGGGAGATTCCCCAGTCTTTCCAGGAGGCGATGCGCGTTCCCGTGCGCATTCTCGCGAGCGAGGAGCTTATCGACGACATCCTCGGGCGCAAGGCCATCGAGCAGGCCATCCGGACGTCCATGCTGCCGGGGCTGGTAGGGCATCTCGTCGTAATGCCCGACGTGTACAGCGGACAAGGTGCACCGGTGGGCATCGTGGCCGTTTCGAAGTGGCCCGTGGGCACCATTGCGCCCGGGGCCATCGGGCACGACATCAACGCGGGCGTTCGGCTGCTGGGATCGGACATCAAGGTGGAGGAAGCCGAGGGCAACTTCGACGCCCTCGCCGACGCCCTGAAGGCGCATATTCCCAGTGGAGTTGACGCGGAGGGGTCCATGTCGCTAAGCAAGAGTGAAGTGGACCACGTGGCGCAGTCTGGGGCGCAGTGGGCCCTCCGCAAGGACATGGCGCAGCAAGACGACCTGGTGCGCGCCGAAGAAGGCGGGCGGCTGAACGAGGCGAACCCAAAGAAGGTGAGCGAAACGGCCCGTTCGCTCGGGGCGCAGCAACTGGGCACACTCGGCGGAGGCGAGCACTTTATTGAAATTCACTCTGTTGAGGAGGTCTTTAATCGGGCGGCGGCCGTCACGATGGGACTGAAAGAAGGCACTCTCGTCGCGCAGGTGCACTGTGGGTCGCGCGGCTATGGCCGCCAGATCTGTGCCGACTACATGGAGCGGTTTCAAGAGGCGGCGCCGTCCTACGACATCACACCGCCGCATCCAAACCTCGTGTCGGCGCCCCTCGACTCCAATGAGGCAGAAGACTACATGGGGGCCATGCGGGCCGCCGCCAATTATGCGTACGCCAACCGGCAGGTGCTCGCCCACCGCGTCCGGGAGGTGTTCGACGAGCTGCTCGACGGGGCGGGCCAGCGGCTCAAGACCGTGTACGATGTGGCGCACAACCTGGGCCAGGTAGAGATGCACCAGGTGGAGGGCAAGCACATGCGCTGCTACGTGCACCGCAAGGGGGCGGCGCGTGCCTTTGGGCCCGGCACGCCGGGCATCTCACTTCCGTACCGCGCCCTCGGCCAGCCGGTCCTCGTGCCGGGCAGCATGGGCGAAACATCCTGGGTGATGCTAGCCACGCGCGACGCGATGCAGAAAAGCTTCGGGTCGGCCTGCCACGGCGCCGGCCGCACCATGAGCCGTCACGAGGCCAATCACCACGCCGAGCCGGTGGCCCTCGACGAAGAGCTGGAGAGCAAAGGGGTTGCGGTTCGGTCCGGCGAGGGAGGAGCCTCTGCCAGCGGGGTGCGACTCAAGGAAAACATCGACGGAGTCGTAGAAACGGTGGCAGGCGCTCGTCTTGCCAGCAAAGTAGCCCGGCTGAAGCCCCTTGCCGTGATGCACGGCTAAGCCGCTGCGAGACGGCACCGTTCCTTTATAGATCTGCTGCGTGCCCCCCCTCCCCTTAGCCAGCCCGGCGCGCACGCGTGCGCCCGGCTCCGCGAGGCGCGCAGGGAATCAGGAGCCGCAATCTTCATTTCCGAAAGGATCACACGTGCAGGGGCGGCGTCTCGAAGCGTACGCCGCCCCCCCGCGTACAAGCTCGATACCGAGATACACTGAACCCCGACCCTCCCCAGTCCCATGTCCGACGACAGCCAGCAGGGCCCCTCTCTCCTTGTGGTCGAAGACGACAGCGAGCTTAGCACCAGCCTACTCCTCTACCTCGAATCGGAGGGGTACGAGGTGACCCTGGCCGAGGACGGCGAGACGGCCTTGAGCGAGGCCACTCGCCTGCCTGGCTACGACCTGATTGTGCTGGACGCGAAGCTGCCTGACCTGAACGGCTTCGAGGTGCTGCGGCAGGCCCGCGACGATGGGGTGCGCACGCCGGTGCTCATGCTTACCGGTCTCGGCGACCACGAGCACAAGATGCGCGGGTTCCAGGTGGGGGCCGACGATTATCTTACCAAGCCCTTCGAGACTGAGGAGCTCGTGGCCCGCATTGACGTGCTTCTTCGCCGCGAGGCCGAGGCAGACGAAGAGGACGGGGTGTTCGAAGTAGGGGGGCTCCGGGTGGACCTCGACCGCGATGAAGTCACCCGCGACGGCGCACCCGTAGACCTGACCGACCTAGAGTACAAGCTGCTCGTCTACCTGCTCCGTCGCCGCGGCCGCACGGCCACCCGCGAGCAAATTCTGCGGGACGTGTGGGACCTGCCTACAGAGGTGGAGACGCGCACCATCGACCGGCACGTGAACGCCCTGCGTGACGTCATGGACGGGGAGGAAGAAGACGCCTGGCCCATCCAGAGCGTCTACGGAATCGGGTACAAATTGGAGGGAGCCGAGCGGGCGGCAGAGTCCCCAGATGTGTCTTCGTAAGATGGTTCCTCGTAGGGGCAAAGAGGAGGGACGGCCGCCAGGGCCTCGAAGAAGCCCGTACTGCGGAAGGGGGGCTACTCGTCGTCGAACCGGTAGCCAATGCCGTACACCGTCTCGATGTACGTGGGGTCGGACGGATCGGGCTCAATCTTCTTGCGGACCGAGGCCATGTGGCGGTCAATGGTGCGGGTAATGATGTTTTCGTCGATGCCCCAGACATCGCGAAGGAGCTGCTTGCGCGTGACGGTGCGCCCCTTGTGCTGGATGAGGTAGCGCAGAATGTCGAACTCTAGGGCCGTAAAATTGAGCTCCTCTCCGTTCCGGAAGGCCTCGTGGGTTGTGAAATTGACCTCCACCTCCCCAATCTCGTAGACGTCCATCGGTGCTTCGGCCGGCGGCTTGGTCCGTTGCAAAATGGCCTTCACCCGTGCGGCCAGCTCTTCCACGTTAAACGGCTTGGTGACGTAATCGTCTGCGCCCAGCCCAAAGCCCTTGAGCTTCGACTCCTGCTCCCCCCGAGCCGTAATCATGAGAATGGGGGCACTAAAGCCCATTTCCTGCGACTCTTCGAGCACCTCGAAGCCGTCCTTCTTCGGAAGCATGACGTCGAGGAGCACGACATCGCACTTGTCCATGTCCTTCATTTTTTGGAGGGCCGCCTCCCCGTCCTCCGCCGTCTCCACCGTGTAGTCCTCCAACTCGAAGTACTCTTCGAGCCCCATGAGAATATCGGTATCGTCCTCCACGATGAGCATGTGGTAGGTCTGATCGGTTGTCGTCGGCATAGTACAGGAAGAGAGGGATCGGTGAGAAAAAGATCTACAGGCGAAAGAGCCTGGAATGGACCCACAGTCACCCGCGAAGGGGACGTTTTGGTTCGTGAGCCTGCAGAGGGCCTGTTACGGTTGGGTTGAACGCGGGAAGACTCGCAAGAATTCGAACGGAGATCTGGACACTGTGGGGAGACGGTCCGTAGAATCCCACGGAAAAGCCGACGAATCGTTGCCGCACTGGTTCCTCCAATCCCCGTTCCTCCAACTCCTGTTCCCGCATGACCGACGACGCAAAGTCTTTTCTCTTCGATCTTCTCGATACCCCCAGCCCCACAGGGTTTGAGGCGCCCGGCCAGCGCGTATGGGCCGAGTACATCCGCGACTACGCCGACGCGGTGGAAAGCGACGCGTACGGCACGGCCTGGGCCACCCTGGACGGCACCGCCGACGATGCGCCGCGCGTCATGCTTGACGCGCACGTCGACGAAATTGGCTTCATGGTGCGCCACATCACCGACGACGGATTCATCCACATCAACCGCATCGGCGGGTCCGACCGCGCCATTGCGCGGGGGCTGCGTGTGCGCATCCTCGGGGACGACGGACCGGTCACTGGCGTGGTGGGCAACACGGCCATCCACATCCGCGATACCAAGAACGAGAAGGTGCCGAAGGTCCACGAGCTCTTCGTGGACATCGGCGCCTCCAGCGAAGAGGACGTGCACGACCGCGGCGTTCGGGTGGGGCACCCCATGGTGTTCGACGTGGGCCCGACGGAACTGACCGATTCGCGCATCACAGCGCGTGCCATCGACAAC
>CAZFJR010000053.1:0-1188 GCA_964519235.1 uncultured Salinivenus sp.
CGGGGGCGGCGTGCTCACGTCCTGGATCGTGGGCCACACCGATCGCTTCCGCGCCGCCGTGGCTGCCAAGCCCGTCGTCAACTGGTACAGCTGGGCCCTCACGGCCGACATGTACCCGTACGGCGTCAAGTACTGGTTTCCGGGCATGCCCTGGAACCACCGCGACCACTACATGGAGCGCTCGCCCATCGCGCACGTCGATCACGTGACTACGCCCACGATGCTCATGACGGGCACAGAAGACTACCGCACGCCCATGTCGGAGGCGGAGCAGTTTTACCAGGCGCTGAAGCTGCGGGAGGTGGAGGCGGCCCTCGTGCGCGTCCCCGGTGCCGCCCACGGCATCGCCGCCCGGCCCAGCCAGCTCGCCGCGAAGGCCGCCCACGTGCTGGAGTGGTTCCGGCGACACGGCGGCCCTGCGTCCGGGAAGTAGCCCCTCGTTGCCTGTGGATCTCCCCGGTTCGGCAGCGGTACCTCTTACGAGCAGCATCTCCCGCAACTCGACCCTTCGCCATGCATCGCAGCGTCCTCTTCGCCTCCCTCCTGCTTCTCGCCTCACTGGGTCCGGCAGCCGCCCAGCCCGCCGCTTCGTCCGACACGACGATGCAGCAGCAGCGCCCGCACCCCAACCCCATCACGCCAAGCGAGGAGTTTCAGGCGGCGATTGAGGCCGGCACGCGCACCCGGTCCGGTGCCCCGGGGCCGAACTACTGGACGAACACCGCCCACTACACCCTGGACGCCACGGTCGCCCCCGCGAGCAACACGCTGCGGGGCCGCGGGACCCTCCGCTACCACAACAACTCGCCCGATACGCTGCGCCGGGTGGTGCTCCACCTGCGCCAGAACATTCACAAGGAGGGCGCACCGCGCAACCGCCCCGCCGAGGTGACGGGCGGCATGACGCTCGACAGCCTGCGCATCCGGGGGCGGGCGCCGCTGCAGGAAATCCAGTCGCGCCGCCAGCTGCAGCGCCTGGGGCAGGGCTATCAGGTAAGCGACACGCGGCTGGTCGTCGCCCTCCCGGCCCCCCTGGCGCCCAATGACAGCATCACCCTGGAGATGGGATGGCACTTTCGCATTCCGGGGGCGGAGAACTTTCGGATGGGGCAGGACGGGGAGGTATACTACCTCGGCTACTGGTACCCGCAAATGGCCGTCTACGACGACGTGCACGGCTGGCGGGCG
>CAZFJR010000053.1:1198-19258 GCA_964519235.1 uncultured Salinivenus sp.
GCCCTACCTGGGCGACGGCGAGTTTTACATGGGCTACGCCGACTACGACGTGTCCGTGACCGTGCCGGAGGGCTGGCTGGTGGGCGCCACCGGAACGTTCCAGAATCCAGAGGCGGTCCTTACCGACTCCGCCCACGCCCGCCTGCGCCGCGCCCGCCAGTCGGAGAACACGGTCGTCTCTGTCGTGGACAGCACGGAACGGGGCGTCGGGACGGCCACCGTCGCGGCCCCCGCGGGCGACAGCACGCTCACCTGGCGCTTCTCCGCAGAGCGCGTGCGGGACGTTGCGTTTGGAACGTCGGACGACTTCGTATGGGACGCGACCGCCGCCCAGACCGGCGAGGGCACCGCCGCCATCCATGCCTTCTACCGCCCCGAAGAACGCCTGTGGGCACGCTCGGCCGAGTTTGCGCGGTTCTCCATCGAGCACCTGTCGGACATGCTCGTGCCGTACCCCTACCCGCACATGACGACGGTGGAGGGGCCGATCGGCGGCGGCATGGAGTACCCCATGATTACGCTCATCGGGCAGTACGACGCCCCCGAGGGGCTCTTCGGCGTCACCTACCATGAGATCAGCCACATGTGGTTTCCGATGCTCGTGGGGACCGACGAGAAGACGTACGCCTGGTTCGACGAGGGCACCACCACGTTCAACGAAGCGGAGGGCCGCGCCGACTTCTTCCCCGACAACACGCCGTGGGCGCCGTCGGAGCACTACTACTACCGCCTGGCCCGCACCACCGAGACGCCCTCCATGCGTCATGCCGACCGCTACCCCGTGGACGCCCCCGACCGCTACGTCGCGTCGTACGACAAGCCGGGCGTGATGCTGTACGCCCTGGAGGCGATTCTCGGAGAGGAGACCTTCTTCGAGGCCTACCAGACGTTTGCCGAGCGCTGGGCCTACAAGCACCCCACGCCCCACGATTTCTTCAACACCTTCGAAGAGGTGGCGGGGCGCGAGCTGGACTGGTTCTGGCGCGGCGCGCTGTACAAGACGTGGACCCTGGACCAGGCGGTGGCCTCCGTGCGCTCAACGAGCGACGGCGTGACGGTGACCGTCGACGACGAGGGCCGCCTGCCGATGCCAGTGCTCCTGACCGCCACCTACGACGACGGGCGGACGGTGGAGCGTCGCGTGGGGGTGGAGCCCTGGCTCAACGGCTCCCGGTCGGTCACGATCACGCTCCCGGCGGGCCCTGTCACCCGCGTTCAGATCGACCCGGAAAAGCGACTCCCGGACCTCGACCGCACGGACAACACCTGGACGGCCGAGGACTAGCAGCCCCCAGTGAAAAGAACATCAATCCCTTGACAGGCGCGGGACTGACCAGTACCGTAGGGATGCTTCTACGGGAGTCCTCGGAACCCCAGATAACGCCGTGCCGTTTTCTGGCACTGTGACTCGGGATGAAGAACCTTTCCCCGCACATTTTATTAATTCCTCGGTAGCTCAACGGTAGAGCATGCGGCTGTTAACCGCAGGGCTGCTGGTTCGAATCCAGCCCGGGGAGCTTTTGTGCCCAACCGGCCGGTCCGGTTGGGCATTTTTTTGTTCGTCGGAAGACGGGCACGAGCACGTAGCGGTCGCAGTCGGAGGGGAACGGAGGGTGGGGCTCCCCAACTCTGGGTCTTCTCCCTTTTTGCGAAGCGGGTCCTACCGAAGCGCACGCACGCCTCCACCGGATCCCCTGTCCAGAATGCTCCGAAGACTTGCGTGCGGAAGCCTTTCCTCCCCAAGATTATAGTGCCGACTTCTACTTTGCAGCGGCACTGTGTCGGCCCAGGGAGGGTCGCCCGGCGATGCCCTCCCGCCGGCACGCCCCGCCGTCCGCCTTTCTCGGCGGCACTGGTGCCTCAGCACTTCGCCCACGCCCCAGATCCGTGCTTCCGTTCATGATCCGGCGGATTGGACGCGCACTTGCGTCGTACATTCACGCCCCCGGCCATCGCTTGCTCCTCCGCCATCTCTGGCGCAGCCGAACTTCGTTCGTGCTGACGGTGCTGTTTGCATTTCTTGGCGCCCTCTTCGAAGGGATCGGGCTGGGGCTGCTCATCCCCTTTATCGAAAGCCTTACCTCCCCCAACGCCGCCCCCTTCCGGGTGGGCGTCTCCTGGATCGACCGGTACGTGCTGCTGGCCGACGCCGCCCCCACCACGCGGCTGTACGGGGTCTCCGGGCTAATCCTGGCGAGCATTGCCGTACGTTGCGTCCTAAACTACCTGTCGAGCGTCACGAGCACGGTTCTGACGCAGAACGTGGTGGCTTCCCTGCGCCGCACAATCATCGCCCAGGTACAAGCCGTCTCGCTGCGCTTCTTCTCGAAAGTAAAGTCTGGGGACATCCTCAACACCCTCACCACCGAAATCAGCCGAGTGGCTCACCTGTTTGGCACCGGCCACTCGATGCTGGTACAGGGGTCGATGGCTGCAATCTACGGACTGGCCCTGTTCGCGCTGTCCTGGCCCCTGGCCCTGATCGCGCTCGCCCTGAGCGGCGGGCTGTACCTGATGATGAACTGGTTCATCGACTACCTCGAGCAATACGGGCGCGAGATCCCCAAGGCTAATGCGCGCGTTACGGCCCTGGCCACCGAGCTCATCAACGGCATTCGCACCGTCATCCTCTCCGGAACGAAAGACGAGGAGGCCGACCGCTTCCGCAGCGCCACAGAGGAGGTGCGCCGGCTCAACATCGACCTGACGAGGGTGAAGTCGCTCATCGGGCCCCTCACGAACTTCGTCTCCTCCTTCACGCTCATCGGCATCGTCGTGGCCGCCATGCGGTTCTTCGTGCTGCCGGGCCTGATGAGCGCAGCGGTGCTGCTGACCTTCCTCTTCGCCCTGTTTCGGCTCTTTCCGCTGCTTCAGAACGTGAACGACCTGCGCGGCCAGTGGGCCTACTACCAGGGCTCGCTCGAAAACGTCGCGGCGTTTCTGTCGGACGACGACAAGCCCCACCTGCCGGATGGCTCGCGCGATCTCGACTCGTTCGACCGCCGCATCGAGCTCCAAAACGTATCGTTCGCGTACCGGCCCGGGGAGCCGGTGCTCAAAAACGTAAGCCTGACCATCGACCGCGGGGAGACGGTGGCGTTCGTGGGGGCCACGGGGGCCGGCAAGAGCACACTGGCCGACGTTATTGCGCGCCTCTACGACCCGACCGATGGCCGCATCGTGCTCGATGGGCGCGACCTGCGCACATACACACTCGAATCGCTGCGCGACACGGTCGCCGTTGTGAGCCAGGACACGTTTCTCTTTAACAACACGGTGCGCTACAATCTTGCCTACGGCCTCGATGAGGTGCCCGAGGCGACGCTGCGCTGGGCGGCCGAGCAGGCCAATGCCCGGGCCTTTATCGAAAACCTGGAGCACGGATTCGACACCCGGCTGGGCGAGCGGGGCGCCCGTCTCTCCGGCGGGCAGCGGCAGCGCGTGGCCATCGCGCGGGCCCTGCTCCGCGACCCCGAACTGCTTATTCTCGACGAGGCCACCAGCGCCCTGGACAGCGTCACCGAGCAGTTGGTGCAGGACGCCCTGGAGCGCCTCATGGACACTCGGACGGTCGTGGCCATTGCCCACCGGCTCTCCACCATCGAGCACGCCGATACGGTCGTCGTGCTGGAGGACGGGGAAATTGTAGAGCGCGGGGACTACGACGAGCTTCTTGCTCGGCGCGGCCAGCTTTGGGAGTACCACCGCGCGCAGTACACGCGGGGCAACGGCGCGCCCGCCGAGGCTTCCGCGCCCTCGGAGCAGTAGCTCCGCACCGCTTTTTCGTCACGTTGTTTAGGTTCTAGGTTTAAATTTTGGGAGCCGCCCGGCCTTATGCTGTCCCTCTCTCGCCTTCGTGAAGCAAAGCGCACCTACTGGGCCAACCGGACCTACCTGCGCCGCGGACACTGGGAAAGCCTTTCCCCGGCACTGGCCTCCGTCGCTGGCGGGCCTACAGTGCTGTTTTTCCCCGATGCCCCCCACGAGGCCTACCTCATCCGTAAGCTCTGCGCCTACGGGGGCATCGAGGCAACTACCGACCCGCAGGTTCCCCACGACCTCGGCGTGTTCTTTGCCGACCGGACCTTCTCCTCGCCGCCCGCTTCTTCGCCGTCCACCCACGCGCTCGTGGACGCGGCTGTCGTCAACGCCCGCTGTACGGACATCAGCAAGACGACGGTGCAACGCCTGTTTGCGGAGGTGTTCGGCTATGCGCTGTCGGTAAACCCCACGACCTACCAGGGGGCCGCCGTCGAAAAGTCGATTCGCAACGCCACGCACGACGGCCGCGTCGTGTCGTGCCCCCTCAGCACCCCAAGCGCAGACAAGGCCTACCAGAAGCGGATCGACAACCGCGTGCGGGACGGAATGCGCCTCGACTACAGAACGGCGGTCGTGGGAGGCGACCTGCCCGTGGTGGTGTGCAAGTACTGGAGACAGGACGGCGACGAAATGCCGGGCCCCGTCGCGCACGCTCACGCTGCAGCCCCCGACACGGTGTTTTCCCGCCGCGAGATCCAAAACATCCTGCGCTTTTCCGCCCGGCTGGGCCTGGACTACGGCGAACTGGACGTGCTGCGCGACCGCCAGGACGGCCGCATATACATCGTCGACGCCAACGACACCCCCATTGGCCCGCGCGAAGAGTTGTCCGACCGCGACTACCACGCCGTGCTCGACCGGATGCTGTCGGCCTTTCACCGCAACTTTCTCTCCGGATAGCTCCATGAGCATCGACCGCGCAAGCCAGTGCATCGACCCGCACTGGTGGAAGACAAAACCGGTCGCCCGGAAGCTTTTGTCCGCGGCCCGTCGCCCGGGCGCGTGCTTCCGCATGCTGAGGACGTGCGCGGAACACTGCCGGACCTACGGCCCTCGCGTCACAAGCCCGTATGGCCTCCGCAACATGGCCGTCGACCTGTACGGCCAACTCGCCATTGCCTGGGCGTACGGCCTCCCTCCAGACCACTGGTTTGCGTATCGGTACTGGGAGGCCGACTGGTCCACCATCGGCCGCTACAGCGACATTACGCTCCTTCAAGGCTGGCTTAACGAACGGCGGGCGGCCCCGGATCACCTCTCTGCGTGTACCGACAAAACCGCATTCTACCGATTCTGCACCGCGCACGAGGTCCCGACCATCCCGGTGCTTGGGTGCGCGGCGGCGGGAGAATACACCGGGCTGGCCCGCCCCGCAGCCAACGGCCCTCCCCGCCACGCTCTGGTTGCCAAGCCGGCAACGGCGAGCGGGGGCACCGCCGTGCGGATCCTCCGGTTCGACGAGACCGCGCCCGCAAACGGGGCGCACGTGGACGAGGACGGCACCCTCTGGCGGTGGAACGCGCTCATGCGGACCTTGGCCCAGGCCTCCAAACAGTCGGGCGCGGCCATCGTCGTGCAGCCGCTCGTTCGAAATGCCTCGTCCTGGCAGCCCTTCACGAACGGGGGACTGGCAACCGCACGCCTGCTCACGGGCCGGTTTCCGGACGGGCAGGTGGAGTGCCTGCGCGCAAGCCTTCGGATGCCGGTGGGCGATGCCTGCCTCGACAACTTCTCGCGCGGCAACCTGGCGGCCGCCATCGACCTCGACACCGGGCGGTTGGGCCCGGCCGTCAGCAAGTACCCCCTGCCCGCCGGCCACTCGTTCGAGCACCACCCTGACACGGAGGCCCGCATCGTGGGCGCCGCCCTGCCCGGATGGTCCCGTCTCCGTGCCTGTGCCCGTCGCCTGCATGAGCACCTCCGCATTCCGCTCTTGGGCCTCGACGTTACACAAACGCCTCAGGGCGCGCGTGTGGTGGAAGCCAATCCCTTTTACGGGCGAACGTCCCTCGAAATTCCGCACGGCACCCCCCTTTCCGCAACGCGCGTTCCCGCCGTTGTTCGGGCCTGGATGCCCCCCCTCAGACGTTCCCACCCGGGATAGAGCGCGCCCGAGCGTTCTCCTTCCGGCCCGATCCGCCCGCCCCCGTTTCCCCCAACAATTTCTCCTCCTCCCTGCCCCTCTGGTCATGCAGAACAACACACCTTCCTCCGCCCCAACGGCGACCGGTCAGGGCGCCGACCTGCCTCCCCTGCACCGCCCGCTCCACAAGTGGCGCAGGCAGCTTCGCCGGGAGCAGTGGGAGCGCGCCTCCTGGCGCACGAAGCTGTGGTGGCTGCGGCAGTGGCTGCGGCGCGTGCCCACAGTCATTCGGGACGCGCGCCAGGCCGTGCAGCAGCACGGACGCCGCGTGGCAGACGCACACGGGGTCTCCCAGCCCCGCCAGTTTGTGCAGCAATGCTATTTCGCCCTCCGATACGACACCTCTCCCCTTTCCTACTACACCTACCGGGTGTACCGGCCGGAGCGCTGGGCCCGAATAGACACCCTTCCGTACGATTCGTGGACGTCGCATGGGCGCATGATTCGCGTGCTCAACCTCCGAACTGGAGTGTCCCCGAACGAACGGGCGGCCCTGGATGACAAACGCCAGTTCTCTGCGCGATGCGCGCAGCACGACCTGCCCACGCCCTCGGTGCTCGCGTCCTTCGACGACGGCACCGCGCGCGGCCCGTGCGCTTCTCCCGCGGACCTCCCTCCGGCGGATCTCTTCGTAAAGCCGAGAGAAGGCAAGCAGGGCCGCGGCGCCGCGAAATACGTGTACGCCGGACAGGGGCGCTGGACGAACGCGGACACGACCTACGACGCCGCCGGACTCATCAACCGGCTCAAACGGCGTTCGGAGGGGGAGCTTCTTCTTCTGCAACGCGCGCTGCACAACGCCTCTTCGTGGCGGCCCTTTACGAGTGGAAGCCTGGCCACCGTCCGCCTCATAACCGCGCGGCTGCCAGGGGGGTCCATTCTTCCATTCGGGGCCAAGCTCCGCATGCCCACCGGAAACGCCATTGTGGACAATACCTCCGCGGGCGGCATTGCCTCCCAGATCAACCTACAGTCCGGCCTGTTGGGCCCGGCCGTCTCCATCAAGCCGGTGAACGGTCGCTTCACCCACGAACTTCATCCTGACACGGAGCAGCCCCTTCCGGAGACGGCTCTCCCGCGCTGGTCCGATGTCGTCGACTTAGGGTGCCGGGCTCACGATGCCTTCGACATCGTCACCATTGCCTGGGACATCGCCCTTACTCCAGATGGGCTCACCCTTCTGGAGGGGAATTGCAGCTGGAGTGCCCATCCGCTTCTGGTCCCCGAGATCCGGCTCCACCGCTACGCCCGAGTCTACGACGCGTGGATGCGCACCTGCCTCCCCAACCGCTGATTTGCCCTTCTCACCCATGCCTTCGTCTCGCGCCAAGGCCCTGGTTAAGCAGTTCATTCCCGATCCCCTTCTCGACGCCCGGGGGCGTGCGCTTCACATGTTTCGGGACCTAATGGAGGTGCCGCGGCTGGTCGACGAGGTGCGTACGTACTACCCCACGGCCAAGCGCAAAAGCACGACGCGCATCCTGCTCGAAAACATGTGGTGGCGCTGGCGACACCGGCAGTTAAACAACCATTACTTTCTGTACGGCCTGGACCGTCGCGGGGCCTCCCTCAGCGACTGCCTGCCCCACCCCGACTTTGCCCGAATTCGAGACCGGGGCAACGAAGACGCCTACACGGGCCTACTGCGCGACAAGTTTGTGTTTGCGCAGCTGGCCCGCTCGCTCGGGCACGCAACCCCTGAACTCCTCGCACGGATCGACGGCTCCACCCTGGAGTGGCTCACACCCCGCCGCATACGCAGGCCGCTGGACGCCCTTCTGGAGCGCGACCTGGATGCGGTGGCCAAACCCGTGCGAGGGGGGCAGGGCCAGGGGGTGTTCCGTCTTCGTACGGACCGGGGCGCTCTGTTTATGGACGGCGTTTCGGCGTCCGTGGCGTCCTTGCGGGACCGGCTCACCGAGCGCTACGTGCTGCAGCGGCGCATCGAGCAGCACACAGCGCTTGCTGCCCTGCACCCACGCTCGGTCAACACCCTGCGCCTCGTGACCGCGCGGCGCAACGGGGCCGTAGAGCTGCTCTCCGCCGCGTTACGGGTTGGGGCAGGCGGCTCGTCCACCGACAACTGGTCGCGCGGGGGGCTCGTTGCCTACGTCGATGCGGACACCGGCGCCACGCGCTCCCCGGGGGTATTCAAACACGGTCCGCGGACGACGGTGGCCCGCCACCCCGACACTGGGGTCTCTTTGGACGGATACCCGATCCCGCACTTTCCAGAGGCGCTGGCACTGGCCCGCCGGTGCCACGCCGACCTTCCCGGCCTGCGCACCATCGGCTGGGACGTGGCCATCACGCCCAACGGCCCCACCCTGCTGGAGGGCAATAGCGAATACGGCGGCTCCATTCACCAGGCCGTTGACGACGAATTTGCCGACCGCTTCCTGGCCCTCTTCGACGAGGCCTGAAGGGCGTTGGGGGGCCACAGCGCCTCCCTCGCCCTTCTTTCGCCTGCTTTTTTCCGGCACAGCCCCTCTTCTCCATGTCTGCCTCCTCCGCCAACGTTGTGCACCTGCTCTGGACAGGCGGCTGGGACTCCACCTTTCGGCTGCTCCAACTGCTGGTGGAAACCCACGCCCGCGTCCAGCCCATCTATCTCCTGGACGAAAAGCGCCCGTCGACCCCGCGCGAGATCGACACAATGCGCACCCTGCGGGACGCAATTGGCACGCAGTTGCCCGACGCTGCGGAGCGGCTGTTGCCCACCCGCTACGGAGGAAGCTTCGGGGCGCTCGCCATTGAGCCGCACCACCGGCGGCAGTGGAACGCCCTCCGCGAGTCGGCCCCGGTCGGCTACCAGTACCCCAATCTGGCCAGCTACGCGGAGCAGCAGGGGATTGCACGGCTGGAGATTGGCGTTTGCGCAAGTAGCTTTCGGGCCCAGCTGGCGCCTCACTTCGAGACGCAACGAACGCCGGGCGGCACGGTGACCGTTCTGGCCGACGGCACGGAGGGCCCCGCCGCGCTGTTTCAGCGATTTGCTTTTCCTCTGCTGGGCCTGTCGAAACCGGAGATGCGGGACGAGGCCGAACGGATGGGCGTGCGCTCCATTCTTGAGCAGACGTGGTTCTGCTACGACCCCGTGCTCGGCCTGCCCTGTGGAAAGTGTCCCCCGTGCGCAACTGTTCTGAAGGAGGGCATGACTCGGCGGGTGGGCTACGTGGGCCCCCTCTTGTCTTCCCTCCGGCACCGCATTGTTCAGGCACGAGTGTGGGCGGGGGCCTGGCGCCGGCGCCTCCAGCGCGTCGCACAGTAAACCTATGTTTCCCCGACGCCCCCGCCTCGCCATGGCTACCGTGTTCTTGACCTCTGCCACGGCCCCCGACGACGAGCACGGGCGGCTGGAGCTCCGGTACCTTCGCGCAAGTGCCGAGCGAGACCGCTTCGGCGTTCACGACGTGGTGAAGCGCCCGTCCGACGCCGACCTGCTGCTGTTCGTGGAGCGTGAGGATGCGGCCGGCGACCGCCTCGAGCGGGTGCGCGCGCACCCGCTCCTGCGCCAGCACCGCTCTCGGTGCTACGTCGTCAACCCGCGCTACAAGGGGATCCCGTACCTGCCGGGCGTGTACGCGTCCGTGCCGCGGAAATGGTACGACCGGAGCTGCCTCCGGCCCAGCCACTACCCGGAGGTGCAGGAGAACCAGGCGTTCCAGGACAAGGGCCCGGTTCCCGACGACGGCCTCCTCTACTCGTTTCGGGGCACGATTGGCACTGCTCCGGTTCGGCGCCGCCTCGCAGCCCGCCGGCACCCCCGAGGCGTGGTGCACGACACCACCGACACCGGCATGACCCCAATGATGAAGATGCGCGGAATGGACCGTGAGGTCCGGCAGTACATGCAACGCTACGCGGACCTTACCGCGGAGAGCAAATTCGTGCTTTGCCCGCGGGGAACAGGCCCATCGTCCCTCCGCATCTACGAAACGATGCTCATGGGCCGCGCGCCGGTCATCCTTTCCGACCAATGGGTGCCCCCTCCCGGCCCCCACTGGCCGGATTTCAGTGTGCGCCTCCCAGAATCGGCCCTCGCCCGCCTTCCCGAAGTGCTGGAGGCCTACGAGGACCGTGCCGCCTCTATGGGACGGGCGGCACGGCAGGCCTGGGAGCACTGGTTTTCGCCAGCGGCTACGTTTCACCGCGTGGTGGAATGGTGCCTGGACGTACGCCGGACCCGCCCCTCCCCACGAGACCACTGGCGTCGGCTGCGCAGTCGCGCGTACGCGGCCCGGCCCGTTCAGGTCTTGGAAGACAAAATTCTGCCGCGGCTCTCGGGCTAACGCCGTCCAGGAGCACGCCCCCCCCTCGTCGCCCTCCCTCGCCCCAGCATGCACGCCCATGACCGCCTCGCCCATCGCCCCGGCCCGCACGTTTCTTCTCGGCGCCTTGCTGCTGGGCGCGGTTCTAGGACTGGGGGCCTGCGGCCCCGACGCCCCCGACCGCCCCGACGATGCCTCCCCCGACGTACGTTCATCGATCCCGGACAGCATGACGATTTCGCGAATGCTGACCACCGACAACCGCTTCTCTACGCTGCGGGCCGCGCTCGATTCAACGACGCTCGCCGCTCGCCTCGGCAACGACGGCCCACTCACCCTCTTTGCGCCCCCCAACAATGCCTTCGACGCCCTGCCCCCGGGCACGGTGGAGCGTCTTCTGACGGACGACACCGACCGCCTGCACGCAGTCCTGGCGCACCATCTCGTGACCGGCCGCGTGCCCGCCGACGTCTCGGCCGATACGCAGTTGATCATGGAAAGCGGCGACACGCTGACGCTTCGCTCCAGGGCGGACGCTCCTCGCCTCGGGGAGGCCCGGGTGGTCGACGGCAATATTGAAGCCGCCAATGGCGTCATTCACGTGATTGACCAAGTGCTCGCCCCACCCCCGTCTCCAGACGAGACTCCCTAGCTGTGCCGAACGGGCCTCCCGGGGCCGTAACGATTCGCGAATATGCAGCTACCGCACTGAACCACAGTCCGAGCACCCGATTATGAGGCGTGCTCGATTCCCACGATTCATCTTTCCGTCCTTCCATGGCATCTGATCACGACTCTCCTGTCTACGTCCTTCTCGGCGCCACCGGCGGCATCGGCTCCGCCGTCGCCCATCGGCTCTCCGACAACGGCGCACAGCTCGTCCTCGGGGCCCGCACCGAACGCGAGGTCGACGACCTGGCCGCCGCCACGGGCGGCGACGCAATGCCCCTCGACGCCACCGAGTTCAGCCAAGTGCAGGACGCGGTGTCCCACGCCACCGACGCGTACGGCCGCCTCGACGGAGTGGTAAACTTCGTGGGCTCCGTCCTCCTGAAGCCCGCGCACCTGACCAGCGTCGACGAGTACCAGGAACAGGTCAAAAAGAACCTCGACACGGCCTTCAACACCGTGAAGGCGAGCGCACGGCCCATGATGCGGGAGGGCGGCTCCATTGTGCTCATGACCTCCGCCGTCTCGCGCACCGGCCTCAAGAACCACGAGGCCATTGCCGCGGCCAAAGGGGGCGTGACGGGCCTCATGCGGGCCGCGGCGGCGACGTACGCCGGGCGGGACGTGCGTGTGAATGCCGTGGCGCCGGGCCTCGTGGGCGGCGAGGGCGAGCACAAGAGCAAAATGTCGGCCCAAATCCTGAGCTCCGAGGCGGGCCGCAAGCAGTCGGAGAAGATGCACGCCCTGGGGCGCGTGGGCACGCCGGAGGACGTGGCGCCGGCGGTCACCTGGCTTCTCGATCCCGAAACCGACTGGGTGACCGGGCAGGTCATCGGCGTCGACGGCGGGCTGGGAACCGTTCGCACAGGGTAACGGAGGAACGGGGTGTGCGGAGGAGGAAAGGGACGCGGTGAGGGCGGGCGCCGGGACGAACGGGCCACTTTCCTCGTGCCTGCATGCCTTCGCCTCTCCGTTCCCGCCTTTGCCTTCGGCGTCTTGCTGCCCACAATTTTTCTCGGCGCTCCCCACCCCTGCCCATGCGCACCCTTCTTCTTGTACTCCGCGATCAGCTCAGCCGCGACGCGGCGGTGTTCGAGGCCCTCGACCCGGCCCGCGACGTCGTGGCAATGACGGAAGCGGACGTGCACCGCACCCGCTACTCAGACCACAAGCAGCAGTTGGCCCTGGGCTGGGCCGCCATGCGCCACTTTCGCGACGACCTCCGCGAGCGGGGCTGGACGGTGCACTACCAGCCGATGTCCGCCGATCCTGGGGCCGACGACGCGCCGGACTACCTGCGGCAGCAGATTGAAGCGCACGCGCCCGAGCGGGTGTGCGTCACGGAGCCGGGGCGCTACGACCTGCTGCGGGCGATCGAGACGGTCTGCGACGAGGCCGGGGTGCCGCTGGAGGTGCACGCCGACGATCATTTTCTGGCTACGCACCGCACCTTCGAGCAGTGGGCCGAGGGGCGCAAGGAGCTGACGCTGGAATACTTCTACCGCGAGCAGCGCCGCGCGTACGATGTGCTCGTCACCGACGACGGCGATCCTGTGGGCGGCGCGTGGAATTTTGACGACGACAACCAGGAGAGCTTCGGCGCGGACGGGCCGGGCATGATTCCAGAGGGGCCCTCGTTCGAGCGCGACGGCGTGACGGAGGACGTGCTCGCCCTCGTCCGCACCGCGTGTGCCGACGCCCCGGGCGCGCTGGACGACTTTCGCTGGCCGGTGACACCTGCCCAGGCCGAGGCGGCGCTCGACGACTTCATCGCGCATCGCCTGCCAACCTTCGGCACCTACCAGGACGCGATGTGGACCGGGCGCCCGTTCCTGTACCACTCGCGCCTGTCGGCCGCCTTTAACCTGAAGCTGCTCGACCCGCTGGATGCCGTGGAGCGGGCCGCACAGGCCTACCACGACGGCCATGCTCCCCTCAACGCGGTGGAGGGCTTTGTGCGGCAGATCCTGGGCTGGCGCGAGTTTGTGCGGGGCGTGTACTGGCTCCACGCGCCGGAGTATACGGACCGCAATGCGCTCGACGCCACCGAAGACCTGCCCGACTTTTACTGGACCGGCGATACGGACATGCGGTGCCTGAGCGAATGCGTCGGGCAGGTCCGCGAGCACGGGTATGCCCACCACATCCCGCGCCTCATGGTGATGGGCCTCTTCGGGCTGCTGTACGGAATCGACCCACAGCAGATGAACGACTGGCACGAGGCAATGTACATCGACGCCTGGGAGTGGGTCTCGTCGCCCAACATGATCGGCATGGCGCTCTATGCCGACGGCGGCGTGGTAGGCACCAAGCCGTACACGGCCTCCGGGAAGTACATCAACCGGATGAGCAACTACTGCTCGCACTGCCGCTACGACCCGGACGCCGCGACTGGCGAGGACGCCTGCCCGTTCACGTCGCTCTACTGGAACTTTTTAGACCGCCACCAGGAGCGCCTCTCGGGCAACCGGCGCATGAATTTCCAGCTCGCCAACGTGCGCCGGAAGTCCGACGAGGACCTCCAGGCCATTGCGGAGCGGGTGGAGACGGTGCGGGCAATGACGGAGGCCGGCAACATCTAAGGTTACGGGCCGCTCCTCGTATCGCGCACCCGTCAACGCTCGCCGTTGCGCCGCACGCAACCCGAAACACGCAACACGCACTCATCCCAGCTTCCCCCAGTTCGTCGGTCAGGAATCCCAACAACGCGTCGTCTCTGACGAACGCCAGGCTCTCGTCGATGTCGTCCGCGAACAGGTAGTCCTCCTCCTGGTGCGGAATGGTTTCGCGGAGCGTCTCGTGGGCGAGTTCGACGCCGCGGCCCGGGCGCAGAGGCCGGCGGCAGCCGAGGGTCTGTGCCGCGACGAGCAACTCGATGGCGAGCACGCGCTCCACGGCTTCCAGAACGTCGAGCAGCTGCACTGCCCCACGCTGCCGCGGCTCGGAATGGCGTGAATGAGATCGCGCCCCGTGAAGAGCAGCAGTCGGTCGAACGTCTCGTGGGAGACGCCCGAGCGACCCAGCGCCAGCGCGCGGATCTTGAGTTGCAGGATGAGGCAGCTGAGATCCTTGGGCACCAGATCGACCACCCCCGCGGCATGGCTGAGGACGAGGTTGCGCCGGAGCCTTTCGAGGCCCCCGGCGGCACCCGCTTCTGCGCGAGCGCCCCAAACCCGGTGTTGATGCCGTAGTGCGCCTCCCTGTCCTCCATGACCGCCTCCACCCAGGCCCGCGACCGGTCGACGGGCGTGGGATCGTCGAGAAGGGCGGCCAGTCGTTCCTTCGGGGCGGCGTGAAGGGTGTCGACCTAAACGGTAGACGCGGCATCAACGGGCGACATGGGACGGGCTGCGGATTGGGAGAAGCTGATTTGAGCCGGACGCGCCCCCGCCCGCCAACCGCCGAGCAGCCTCCAATTTTGGCGGTGTGTTGTCGAACGCACCCGACGGTGGGACGTTGCTTCTTTGGCAGTTCCAGTTCCCACAAACCTGCTCTTCGTCGACGATGCCCGATGTCCTCGTGATCGGCGCCGGCCTTGCCGGGCTCACCTGCGCCCGCCGCCTCCACGAACGCAATCTCGACGTGCAGGTCCTGGAGGCAAGTGGCCGAGTGGGGGGCCGCGTGCGGACCGACACGGTCGACGGCTTTCGGCTCGACCGCGGCTTTCAGGTGCTGCTCACCGCCTACCCCGAGACGCAGCGCGAACTCGACTACGACGCGCTCGACCTACACCCCTTCCACGACGGGGCGCTCGTGCGCTACAACGGCCGCTTTCACCGCATCGCCGATCCGCGCCGCCACCCGCTCGACGCCCCCCGCACCCTCGTCGCCCCCATCGGCTCCCTGGCCGACAAGCTGCGCATTCTGCGCCTCCGCCGCACCCTGGCCCGCAGCAGCCTCCCGCAGGTGATGGAGCGCCCGGAGCACACCACCCTCGAGGCACTGCGGACGCGGTGGGGCTTCTCGTCGGCCATGATCGACCGCTTTTTCCGCCCGTTCTTCGGCGGCATCTTTTTCGACCGCACCTTAGAGGCGTCGAGCCGCATGTTCGAGTTTGTGTTCAAGATGTTCGCGGAGGGGCGGACGGTGCTCCCGGCGGGGGGCATCGACCAGATGCCACGGCAAATGCGGCAGCACTTGCCCGACAGGGCCGTGCGGCTGAACGCGCCGGTCGAGGCCGTGGAGGCGCAGTCCGTGACGCTGCGCGATGGGGAGACGCTGGGGGCACCGCACGTTGTGGTGGCGACGGAGGCGCCGGAGGCGAATCGGCTCGTGGGCGACGTGACCCCGACGGAGGGCCGCTCTACGGTCTGCCTCTACTACGACGCGCCCCGTTCGCCCCTCGACGATCCGCTGCTCGTCCTCAACGGCGACGGCGTCGGCCCCATCAACAACGTGGCCGTGCCGTCCGACGTGGCGCCCGGCTACGCCCCCAAGGACCGCGCCCTGGTGTCCGTGGTGGTCGTGGGACCGCCGCCCGACCCGCAGGACACGCTCGAGCGAGAGGTGCGGGCGCAGTTGATTGACTGGTTTGGGCTGCAGGCGGGCGGATGGACGCACCTCCAGACCCAACACATCTCCTACGCCCTTCCCGAGCAGGCCCCGCCCTTCCTGTCTCCGCCCGAGAAAGCGGTGCGTCGCCGCCCCGGCCTCTACGTCTGCGGCGACCACCGCCGCACCGCGTCGCTCAACGGGGCCATCGCCGCGGGCCGCGCCGCCGCCGACGCCGTCTGGGCCGATCACACGGCGTAGTGCGCTCACCCTACATCTGCTGAGGGCAGGCGCTGAGCGCGCCCGTCGTCCCCACAGATCCCCTTGCAACCGCGCAAGCTCAGGGTTGAACGTTCCAACGTGCAACGCCATGCTCCTGCTCGTCCACGCCGCCGCCGCCCTGCTGATGCTCGGCGTGATCCTCGTCGTGCAACTCGTGCACTACCCGCTTTTCCGGTACGTGCGGGCGGCCAACTACGAGGCGTTCCAGGCCGCGCACATGCGGCGGATCACCTGGATCGTGGCCCCCGCGATGTCAATCGAACTGGGCGCGGCGGGCTGGATCGCCTGGGCTCCGCCCCTGGGCGTGCCCGCCTGGATGGCCTGGACGGGCCTCGGCCTCGTGGCGTTCATCTGGGGCACCACGGCGCTGGTGCAGGTGCCGCTCCATGCGCGCCTCACCAAGGGCTTCGACGCCGCAGCGCACCGCCGCCTCGTCGCCACCAACTGGCTGCGGACGGGGGCCTGGGCGCTGCGGGCCGGGCTGGCACTGTGGATGCTGGGGCTGAGCCTCGCTCCGTAGGCTCCATTTCCACCCCCAACCCCGAATGGGAAGGTCCGGAAGAAACGGGGTGGCATGACGGCATTTGAGAATCCGGTGCATGGGTCGGCACGGGCGCCGCGTCCGGTGGGGGTCCCGAACTGCAACGACCTCGGCACAGGCCGGCACCTCTCCGTCGTACAGCAGTAACGGTGGAACGGGAAAGCACACCACAAAGCTTGTTAACCTACCTCCAGTCCTTCTTTTCCACAACTCTCCCACGCCATGAAAGCCGTCTGGAACGACCACGTCCTGGCCGAAAGCGACGACACGGTCGTCGTGGAAGGCAACCACTACTTTCCGCCCGCGTCGCTAAATACGGACCTTCTTGAGACGAGCGACCACCGCACCACCTGTCCGTGGAAGGGCAAGGCCCACTACTACGACCTCGTGGAAAATGGAGCGCGCGCGGAGAACGCTGCGTGGTACTACCCGGACCCGTCCGACGAAGCGTCCGAGATTGAGGACCACGTCGCCTTTTACACCAGCCAGGTGGACGTAACCGAATAGGCCTGTGGCCCAGCATGCCTCCGATGCAGATCCGACGCCGGGCCCGCACCGCGTGCGTGTCCACGATGGCACGACGTGGCACCAGTTGACGCTGCCCGACGGGAGCAATCTCCGCCGGGCCCTGCTGCGGCACGACCTTTCGCCCTACACGCGGTGGACGCAAACCCTGAACTGCGGCGGGCGCGGCCTATGTGCCACCTGTGGGGTGCGGCTGGGAGCAAAGGCGCCGCCGCCCACGCACTGGCACGATCGCCTGGCCGCCCAGTACGGCTACCCGCGTCTGTCCTGCCAAATCACCGTGGACCGCCCCTTCACGGTGTCCCTGCTCCCGGACAAGCGCATCTGGGGCGGCCGCGCCACTGGCGCGCGCGACATCCCTGATCCGTGCCCGTAGTGACCTCTCCCTTTTCTCCCGACACATGCCCGACGTAGCACCCCCGACCGACAAGGCCAACGCCTACACCGATGTGCGCCGCCGCATCGACGCCCTCCTGGAGGGCCCGACCGACTGGATTTCGGCGATGGCGACGGTGGCCTGTGAGCTCCATCATGCGTTCGATCATTTCGACTGGACCGGCTTCTACCGGAACGTCGGCGACCGAGAGTTGCTCGTGGGACCGTACCAGGGCCCACACGGCTGCCTCCACATCGACTTCGACCGCGGCGTGTGCGGGGCAGCGGCGCGCACCCGAAAGACGCAGCTCTGGCCGGACGTGTCGGAGGCGCCCGACCACATCGCCTGCCAGTCGTCCACCCAGTCGGAGGTCGTCGTCCCGGTCCTTACTCCCAGCGACGAGTTGCTGGCCGTCCTCGACGTCGACTCCAACACGCTCGGGGCCTTCGACGAGACCGACCGCGAGCCCCTGGAGGCGCTGTGCCGGACCCTGGGGGAGCGGTTTGGCGATACAGAGCTGCGGTAGCGACGCGTGAAGAGTGACGCGTGAGTCGGTAAAGCGAGCCCGTCCTCACGTTTCACGCCTCACGCCCGCCTCCTCCCCTGCTCCGAGCCTCTTTCTGATCTCTTCCGGATTCTACATGAGCGAACACGTCCCGTGGATTCTGAAAATGGCCTGGCGCGACAGCCGTGGCAGCCGCGCGCGCCTGGCGCTTTATCTATCGGCCATGGTCCTTGGGGTGGCGGCGCTGGTGGCCATCCGCGGCTTCGGCGACAACCTCACACGCACGGTCAGCCAGGAGGCCAAAACGCTCCTAGGGGCCGACCTGAAGCTGGAGGGCGAGTCGCCCTTTTCGGACTCCACGGAGGCCCTTGTCGATTCCATCGGCGGCGAGCAGTCGCGGCGCGTCTCGTTTGCGTCGATGGCCTACTTCCCTGC
>CAZFJR010000054.1:0-13450 GCA_964519235.1 uncultured Salinivenus sp.
GTGGTCACCAGCACGATATAGTCGGGCATTTCCGTGTCACGGCCCACCAGGAGGGGGCGAAGCACGTTGTCCGCGAGGCTAATAATGACGGTGCCGAAGACGAGCAGGACGACCCCTTCCCACACCCGCCCGGTGGCGACGAGCAGGGTGGCGGCCGGCACCCACACGATGCCCGCCCCCACGGCCGGCAAAAACGAGAGTACGGCCATCACCACGCCCCAGAGCGCCGCGGCCTCGATGCCGAGCACCCAGAAGATGAATCCGCCGAGGAGCCCCTGCACGAGCCCGATCACGATCGTGCCCTTGATGGTGGCGCGCGAGACCTCGGCAAACTTCTGGAAGAGGCGTCGCTCACGGTCGTCGCCAATGGGCAACACGCCGATGATGCGCTCCAGCAGCGCGGCGCCGTCCCGCAGAAAGAAAAACAAGAGGTACAGCGAGAGGAAAAACAGAGCGGTGCCGCGAAGGGCATTCTGGCCAAACGCGACCAGGTTGGTCGCCAGAAACTGACTGAGGCCGAGGGCCGCGTTGGAGACGCGCGCCTGCAGGTCCTTCAGGCTCACGCCAAAGCGCTCCAAGAAGTCGGCCACTGCGGGGAGCATGTTTCGCACCTCCCGGGCCGTCAGGGGAAGCTCCATGGTTCCGGAGGCGAGGCGCTGGTAGACCGCCGATGCCTCCGTGGCCACGATGAGCCCCACGAGGAACAGCGGCACGATCACGATAAGCACGATGGTAATGATTGTGCTTATCGAGGCCCCGATGGCGTGCCCGCCCAGGTGGCGCTCCCACCACTGGAAGGTGGGGTAGAAAAGCGTCGCCAGCACAACAGCCCAGAAGATGGGCTTGAAAAACGGCCCGATCAGCCACAGAAAGGCCCCGGTCACCAGCGCAAGAAGGCCCAAGAAGAACGCGCGCTGAAGACGGTGTTCGTGCATGGTGCGTTGTTGCCGTGAACGGAGCACCGAGAAGGCGTCTACCCGGGGGCGGCGGGGCAGACGGAGGTCGGGAGACGAGACTCACCGTCAGGATAGGAAGGCGCTTCGGCAATCGCTACTTCGGCAACCGCTACTGGAGCGCCGCGCCCCCACTTCTGGAGGTCGGTTTGGGCAACAAAAAGATGCAGAACGAGGGAGGGACAGCGCCGTTCTTCCTCCGATGACTGACGCGAGCACTCCTGCACACCCGTTTTGCCGAATGCCTAACGCGTCCTGGCAGGTCGGCACACGTGCCCCGGTAGGTTCTTAATGCACGACCTCGTGAGTCCCTCCTGTCTCCTCGTTGCTCCGAGTCC
This sequence comes from uncultured Salinivenus sp., assembly GCA_964519235.1. Taxonomy (GTDB): domain Bacteria; phylum Bacteroidota; class Rhodothermia; order Rhodothermales; family Salinibacteraceae; genus Salinibacter. Next base: position 1,292 of record CAZFJR010000054.1, read on the forward strand.
TGCGGGGGAGGGCGAGCGTGCGCGATTTCTCTGTGGGCGTTACACATTCGACCGTAGTCCCTCCTTCCAAAGTTGTTGTGCTCATGTCCTCCCCTCCCGAGTCGTCGCCGGAGCGTCCCATTGTCGTTGGGCTTGGGGGCTCAGCCGGAGCCCTTGGTGCCCTGCAGCAGTTCTTCGACGCGCTGCCAGCCAATCCGGGGGCAGCCTTTGTCGTTGTTCTGCACCGGCCACCCCATCAGGAAAGCAGTCTCGACGACATCCTGTCGGCCCGTACACGCATGCCAGTGCAGGCGGTGCGCGAGTCCACGGAGCTTCAAGCCGATCACGTGTATGTGGCGCCACCGGGACAGGCCCTGACCCTAGACGGTGTCCTGCTCGGGCCTGTTGACGTGGAGCGGCCCGAAGAGCGGCGCACTCCCATCGACCGGTTCTTTCGCTCACTTGCCCAGCGCGGCGCGTCGGCGGTGGGGATTGTTCTTTCCGGGGCGGGGGGCGACGGCGCAGTCGGCCTGCGGGCCATCGAAGAGGCGGGCGGATTGGGGGCGGTGCAAGATCCCAACGAGGCCGAGCACGAGGGGATGCCCGAGAGCGCCATCCAGATGGGACACGTCGACCTCGTGCTTCCCGCTGCCGACCTGGCAGAGCGCGTGTGCACGTATCCCGAGACGGTAGAACGGCTTCAGTCGGTCGCTTCGCCGCCGGAGGCCAACGAGCAGCAGGCAGAGGTGCTGTACGATATTTTCGAGCAGGTCCGCTCGCACACGGGGCACAACTTCAGCGAGTACAAAGAGTCGACGATGCTTCGGCGGCTCCAGCGGCGCATGCAGGTACACCAGGTGACGTCGCTGGAGGCCTACCTCGACTTCTTGCGGGAACACCCCGAAGAAGTCCATGCGCTTCAAAAAGACTTCCTGGTCAGCGTTACGGGCTTCTTTCGCGACCGGGAGAGCTTCGAGGCGCTGCAGGAAACGGTGGTGCCGGCTTTGTTTGAGGGAAAAGGGGCCGAGGAGGCCCTGCGCGTGTGGGTGGTGGGCACCGCCACGGGCGAGGAGGCCTACTCCCTGGCCATGCTACTGCTGGAGCATGCCCGGACCCGAACGGTCGTGCCTGGCGAAATCCAAGTGTTTGCCAGCGACATTAACGAGGATGCCCTCGCCGTCGCTCGTGAAGGCCGGTATCCCGCGTCCATCGCTGCCGACGTGCCTGCGCCGCTTCTCGATCGCTACTTCGTGAAGGAGGGCGCGCAGTACGTCGTGAAGAAGCGTGTCCGGGAGCATCTGCTTTTTACGCCCCACAACCTCCTTAGCGACCCCCCGTTCTCGAACCTGGACCTCATCTCGTGCCGCAACCTGCTCATCTACCTTCAGCGGTCTCTGCAAGACTCGGTGTTCGAGGTCTTCCGGTACGCCCTGAACAAGGGCGGATTCCTGTTTTTGGGCGCGTCTGAGTCGGTAGACCGGGCCGACGAGTTTTTTCAGGTCATCGACAAGGGCCATCGCCTCTACCGGCTGCGGGAGCAGGCGAGTGCGGTCCCTCAACTCCCGTCCATGCCGCTTGCCTCCACCGCCACCAGCTTTCGCCGCCCGGACGAACCGGACGCCCCCATGCCGTCCGAGTCGACTGCCCACCAGCGCCTGCTTGCAGACTATGCCCCGCCCAGCGTGGTCGTGAACGACGAGTACCGGCTGCTGCACCTCTCTGAGAGGGCCGGAACGTATCTTGAGTACCCGTCGGGCACGCCCCGCACGAATGTGGTGGAACTGGTACGCCCAGAATTGCAGGTCCAGATGCGGTCGGTTCTGGCTACAGTCTTTGCGGAGGGCGAGCCCGTGCGGGGGCGGGCGATCACCGTAGACCTGAACGGGCGGTCGGAGGTGGTGCGCCTGGTGGCACACCCTGGCGCGGAGGCCGCGCAGACACAGAATCTGGCCCTGGTGCTGTTCGAGCCTGTGGACGAGCCGTCCCCAGAGGCGGCCCCGGCCCCAGCAAAGACCGGAGGCCCGGACGTGCCGGAGGAGGGCGCGGACGAAAGGCGGCTCCGGGCCGAACTCCAGCAGACGCGAGAAGAGCTGCGCACCACCATTAGCGAGTACGAGTCGTCTCAGCAAGAGCTGCAGGCGGCCAACGAGGAGCTGCGGTCGATGAATGAGGAGTACAAGTCGATGACCGAAGAACTGGAGACGAGCAAAGAGGAACTGCAGTCGGTCAACGAAGAGCTGAAAACAGTCAACCAAGAGCTGGAGGAAAAGGTGGAGGCACTTCGCGAGGCCAACAGCGATCTCAAAAATGTGATGGCCTCTACCCGAATCGGGACGCTCTTTCTGGACCTCGACCTGTGCATTCAGCGCTACACGCCCCGGATCGAGACGCTTTTCAACATCCGCCCAGACGACCGCGGGCGCCCCATCGGCGACCTCACGCACCACCTCACGTACGATCGGCTCGAGGCGGATGCTGAGCAGATGCTCGCCGACCTGCAGCCGGTGGAGCGCGAAGTCCAGGCGGACAGCGGGGCGTGGTTTTTGGTGCGCCTGCACCCGTACCGCACCTTCGACGGCGACATTGACGGGGTGGTCATTGCCTTCATCGACATTACCGACCGCCGGGAGGCCGAAGAGGCCCTCCAGGCGGCACACGACCGCCTTCGGGAACGCACCGAGCAGGTGCAGGTCCTCTCCGATGCCCTTGCCGCAGCGGAGATAAGCATCCGCTCGCGCATCAGCCAGATGCTTCACGACGGCTTGCAGCAAGTCCTCTACACGGCCCGCTCGAAGGCCAACGAGCTGCAGCGCGGCGAGGCCTCGGAGGAGGCCCGCGCCCTCGCGGCCGAGATCGAAGCGCTTCTGGGAGATGGGGTGGAGGCGGCACGCACGCTCTCCCGCGAGCTGACCCCGCCGGTGGGCAACGAGTCGCTGCGCGATGCCCTGGAGTGGCTCGCCATCCACATGCGAAGCGCGCACGGGCTGTCGGTGAACATGCACGTCGAAGACACCGCGGGCGGAAGCTACGACCAGGCGGTGCGTACGCTCCTTTTCCACACCGTGCGCGATTTGCTGTTCAACGTCATCGCGCACGCGGAGATCGACGAGGCGTCGCTGCGTCTGGACGAGGGCGAGGAGCAGGTGCGCGTGGTGGTGGAGGACAAGGGGGTGGGATTCGACCCCGAGGCGCTGGCCATAGAGGCCGACGGCACCGGCCTTTCCGGGCTGCGGGAGCGCATGGAGGGCATTGGGGGCACCGTCACGCTCGATGCCTCACCGGGCGAGGGCACGCGGGTGGCCCTAGCGGTGCCCCGCCACATCCGGGCGGCGCCCGTCGGGGATGAAAACCCCGACCAGGACGCCTGAAGGCAGGCTCGTGGCTTGCGGCCGTCGCCAGCAACAGGTACGTTAGAACGCTGTACAGTCTCTTGCGCCCCTTTTCGATCGCAGCCCTCTGAGCATGGACCTTTCGCTCATCTGGACGGCCCTGGTCGCCTTCCTTGTCATCAACGCGATGCTGCTGTCCGCGTCAATTCTCGTGTACGCCGAGCGGCGCGTGTCGGCCTTTATCCAGAACCGTCCCGGCCCCAATCGCGTGGGCCCACTCGGCCTCCTGCAGCCCTTTGCCGACGTGCTCAAGTTTGTGCTGAAGGAGGACGTACAGCCGGCACAGTCGAACAAGTTTATCCACTCGATGGCGCCGGTTCTGATGGTGGTCATTGCCATGACCACCGCGGCGCTCATCCCGTTTGCCGAGGGCGTGGTGATTGCGGACCTGAACGTGGGTGTGATTATGCTGCTGGCGCTCACCTCCATCAGCGTCTACGGCGTGACGCTGGCGGGCTGGAGCTCCAACAGCAAGTTCTCGCTGCTCGGCGGCCTGCGCTCGGCGGCCCAGATGGTGAGCTACGAACTGTCGATGGGCCTAGCCGTGATTTCGGTGGTCCTCATCGCGGGCTCGCTCAACTTCATGGAGATTGTGGAAGACCAGAGCGCGGGCGGGGCACTGCTGGGCTGGAACGCGGTGCGCAACCCCGTCGGCTGCATCATCTTCATCGTCACGGCCTTTGCGGAGACCAACCGGGCGCCCTTCGACCTGCCGGAGGCGGAGGAGGAACTCGTGGCGGGCTACCACACCGAGTACAGCGGCATGAAATTCGGCATGTTCTTCCTGGCCGAATACGTAAACTGGTTCGTGGCGTCCTTCTTCATCGTCACGCTCTTCTTTGGGGGCTACCTGGTGCCGCTTCAGCCGCTGCTGCTCGACGTAGTGCCGGCGCTCGAAGGGTCCACTTGGCTGGCGGTGCTACAGTTCCTAAGCCTCATGCTCAAGGTTGGCTTTTTCGCCTTCCTCTTCATCTGGGTGCGGTGGACGTTCCCGCGTTTTAAGTACAATCAGCTCATGACGCTGGGCTGGAAGTACCTGCTGCCCATCTCCATCGCCAATGCCATTCTCATTGCGCTCGGGGTCGTTCTCTTCGGGGCGTTCGGGCTGTAGGGGGGAGCGTGGGGCGTAGAACGTGGGGCGTAGAACGTGGGGCGTCACCCGCGCTCCCTGGCCGTGGTCTCGTCCCATTCATAGCCCGAGGTGAGCGATTCGTACTGCGGGTTCTGCTCGGCGGCCTCGTCGTGCGGCAGGCTGCCGCGGTGGGAGCGCAGGTACGTGAAGGGGGTGTGGTGGAGGAAGTTGGACACGCGCCCGGTGTAGACATCGGCGTAGCGCTCCACTTGGCGGGCGAAGAGGCTCTTGTCCTTGCCCGTGCGCATGAGGGGGCCCCAGTGGTCGTTCACGAGCTTGCTGGAGGCCTTGGCGAGGGGCGCAATGTCTTCGTCGAGTGCCGTGAGGCGAGAGCGGAGCTTGGCCATCTCCTGTTCGAGGGCCCCTGCGTCTCGCCCGTTGGAACCGCCATAGTCCTTTTGCAGGCGCTGCCGCTGCAGGCGCTTGGCCGAGAACTGTGCTTCCAGCTGCTCCTTCTGCTCCATCAGCTCGGAGAGACGGGCCTGCGTGTCCGCAAACGACCGGAACGCCTCGATCTCTTGCTCCAGCTCGCGCACCACGAGCGCCGTGCGCCACCGCAGCACCTTTTTCGAGACGTTGACGTCCACGAACAGGTGGTCGCCCACGTAAAGGATCTCTTCGCCGCGCAGCCCGAGGGTGTCTTCCACGAGCGGCGCGTTGCCGCCCACGTACACGCACCCCTCCTCCAGCGGCCCGTTCTGGTGCTCCCGCAGGAGGCCATCCTCGCTTTCCACCCGGAAGGCCGGCATGTCTACCGAGAAGAAGTCCGGCTTGCGCGCGCCCACGATGGAGATGTCGAACAGGTCGCGCCACGTCATGGCGCCGGGCAGGAAGTCGTTGAAGGCGTACGCCAGCATGGGCTGGGCGTAGCTCCACTCCGAGTTGGTAATCAGCAAAATTTTCTTCCCCGCCCGTTTCTGGTCGAGAAGCGTGAGGGGCATCTCCGGGTCCAACCGGACGAAGCGCTCCGGGTTTTTGACGATGGCCTCCTTGAGGCGGCCTTCCATGTGGGCCTCGTCCAGCGTAATCTGTACGCGTTCCCAGAGGTCGGCGTAGCCCATGGAGCCCTCCAACGCGTCGCCGTCGAGCAGGTCCACGAGCTGCATGTACATGCAGGCCGAGGAGATGGAGAAGAGAGTGTTAAGGAAGTGCCACCGGTCGTCCCCGAGGTCCACGAGGGTGCGCTGGTACACGTCGCGCTGCTGCTCGTAGCCCATCGGCGTGGTGCCGTGGAAGGCCCGCTTGACGTACCCGAAGCGGTTGGCCTTCACCACGTTGCCCCGCTCCACGTCGATAACAAGGCCGCGAATGGCGAGGTCGGGGTTGAAGCGGAGGTCGTCCACGGGCCAGCCCTTGCCCTGCAGCCCCTCTCGGATGAAGCTGTACGCGCGCTTCTCCCACTCGCGCATGCGATAGTGGATGAGCGTGTAGTCCATGTCGTACCCGATGGCCTGGATGCCCCGCAGGTTGAGGGTGCGGTTGCAAAAGAGGCCGCGGGAGGGATCGATGGCGTCCATAGAGGGGGGCGGCTGGGAGGAGAGTTGTGCGGGGGCAGTGCAAAATGCCCTTGCGCAAAATACCAACGCGGGCCGCTGCGGATTGCTTCGTGGGGCCCGGATCGCTTCGGCGAGGGGGCGGTACCCTCACTGCTCGGCACCCGGACTGCCCACGCCCCGCCGGGGCTCGCCGAAACGGGCCGTCGCGCGATGCGTCGCACGAGGGCCGGCCTCGTCTCGATCTGCATCCGTCTGTAGAGACGGCTCCCACGACAGCCCCACTTCCACGTCGCCGCAGCCGCCGTGCACACGCTTTCCACCTATGCGATCGCGCTCCTCTTTGCCGCTGCGGGCACGGCTCACTTCGTGTGGCCGGAGCCGTTTGTTCGGATTGTGCCGCCGTACCTGCCCGCGCCCCGGACACTGGTGTACGGGAGCGGGGCGGCCGAGCTGCTCGGTGCCATCGGCATCCTGGTGCCGGGCCTGCGCGGGTACGCCGGGTGGGGGCTCCTCCTGCTGCTCTTGGCCGTCTTTCCCGCCAACGTGCACATGGCGCTCCACCCCGCCGAGTTCGAGCGGATTCCGGCGTGGGCGCTCTACCTGCGCCTGCCTCTCCAATTTGTCCTCATGGGCTGGATCTACTGGGCGCTCGACCTGGGCGCGCCGTCCTGGGGCCAGCCCCGATGAGGTGAGTAGTCCCGATGAGGTGAGCAGGCGCTCGGGGGGCCATCACGGCGACGGGACACGGGCATTGCGCGCGCTTCGCTCCGTCGTTGCACGGCCCTGTCCCGTGTCCAACGCTACCCCTGCTGCTCGGTTGGCATCACGAGGAGTTCCTCCACGTCCACGTGCTCGGGGGCCGTGAGGGCGTAGTGGATGGTGTCGGCGATGTCCTCCGAGTCCATCATGCGCATCTCCTCGTGGCCGCCCTCCAGCATCTCTAAGATGTCGTCGTCGGTGATGGTGTGGGTGAGCTCCGTATCCACGGCCCCGGGCTCGATGCTGGTGACGCGAATGTTGTGCGACGGGGCGAGCTCGTTGCGCATGCGTTCCGACAGGGCGCGCACGAAAAACTTAGTGCCCGAGTACACTGCGCTGCCGGGAAACGTGCGGCGCCCCGCCACGGACGAGATGTTGACGATGTGGCCGCCGTCCTGCTCCATCATGGTCGGCAGCACGGCGCCGACGGCGTGGAGTACGCCCTTGATGTTGACGTCTACCATCTGCTCCCACTCGTCCTCGTGGAGGTTTTCCATGAGGGAGAGCGGCATGATGCCGGCGTTGTTCACGAGTACGTCGATGCCGCCGAACGCCTCCCGGGTGGCGTCGGCGAGGGCCTGCACTTGGTCGCGGTCGGTGACGTCGGTGGGGCAGATGAGCGCGGTGCCGCCCTCGGCCTCAATGTCGTCGCGGAGCGATTCGAGGCGCTCCTCGCGGCGGGCGGCGAGGGCCACAGAGGCCCCCTCCTGAGCCAGGCGGTGCGCGGTGGCCTCGCCAATGCCGCTGGAGGCTCCGGTGACGATGGCGGCGGCGCCGGTAAGGTCGGTCATAGAAACAAAGGGACGGGTGACTGAGAATAGTGAGCGTCGGTGGTGGTGTTTGCGTCTCGGTTCGGAGGACGCGTTGCCCGGTGGAAGGTGCGCCGCCGGGAGAAGGATCCCGGACGAGGGGGGATACCTGTTACAGATCTGGTCAAAAAATCGACGCCCCGCGTCGCCCATCGATGCCGACGTCCTCGCCCGCTCCGTCGCCGCCAGACCGCCCACGACCGTCGTGGGCGTGGGGACCCGGGAACCGGGACCGCGGCCCCTGGTCGCTCTGGCGCGCGTTGTCTCCGGCGCAGCTTTTTGTAGCGTCGTTTCTGCTGCTCGTAGGCCTGGGCACCCTCGGGTTCATGGCCCTGCCGGGGCTCTACGCGGGCCCGCCCCTTGGCTGGGTGGACGCCCTCTTTACCGCCACGAGCGCCGTCTGCGTCACCGGTCTCATCGTGGTAGACACGGCGACCTACTTTACCACCTGGGGGCAGGCGTACGTCCTGCTCCTGATCCAGCTCGGCGGCCTCGGCATCCTGTCGTTCACGTCGCTCATCATCGTGGTACTGGGCGAGCAGTTGTCTCTGCGGCACGAGGCGCTGGCTGGAGGCGCGGTGGGGGCCTCGGGGAGCGTGGACGCGCGCCGACTCACGAGCACGGTGGTTTGGTTTACCCTGGGCGCCGAGGCGGTGGGCGCCGCGCTGCTCTGGCTGAGCTGGGGCACGCAGTTGGGGTGGACGGAGGCGGCATGGCCGGCGGTGTTTCACGCGGTGAGTGCCTTCTGCAACGCCGGCTTTTCTACGTTTTCGACCTCGCTGGCCGGCTTTCAAGGGAATGTGCCGCTGCTGCTGGTAGTAATGGGGCTCGTGGTGCTGGGGGGGCTGGGGTTTTTGACAGTGGAAGAGCTGTACGTATGGCGGCGCGAATGGAGGCGCGAAGGGCGCTTCCGGCTCTCGGTACATACGCGGCTCGTGTTGGGAGCCACGGCGATTCTCATCGTGGGCGGGTGGGGGGCGTTTACGGCCCTCGAGTGGAGCCACACGCTGGCGGGCCTGTCGTCCTCCGAGCGCCTCGTAAACGGCCTGTTCGCCAGCATCACGCCCCGCACCGCCGGCTTCAACACCATCGACTACACGCAGGTGGAGCCGGAGACGAGCGTACTGACGCTCATTTTTATGACCATTGGTGGCTCGCCGGGATCCACGGCGGGCGGACTTAAGACGACGACCGTCGCCCTGCTTGGCCTTATGGCGTGGGCGCGCCTCAGCGGCCAGCCCACCACCAGCCTCGCCGGGCGCACCGTTCCGGAGTCCACCCTGCAGAAGGCAATGGGCCTCGTGGTGGTGGCGGTCGGTGGGGTCATCGCGAGCGTGTTCCTGCTCAGCATGCTCGAGATTCCCGACGCCGCTACGGCCGCCACGGCGCCGTTCCTTGCGTACCTGTTCGAGGCGGTGAGTGCCTTCAACACGGTGGGCCTCTCGATGGGGCCTACGGGCGATCTCTCGACGGCTGGCCGCACTGTGGTCGTCGTGCTCATGTTCGTTGGGCGCGTGGGGCCGCTTACGTTTGTAGCGGCCATGTCGCAGTCCCGCCCCCGCCTCGCCGGCGGCTTCCGCTACGCACACGAGGACGTGCCCATTGGGTAGCGCCGTTCGCACTTCCGAAGAGGGTCGGGGCGAGGGGCGAAGCGGGGCCCCAGGCCCGCTTGGGACGCTCCCGACCGTTTCTCTTTTTCCTTTCCAAGCAGCATTCCGTCATGAAACGATTCGTGATTGTCGGCCTCGGCAATTTTGGCTCCAGCGTCGCCGAAGCGCTCTACAGCCGCGGGCACGATGTCATCGCCGTGGACGTGAACGAGCGGGCGGTCGACGAGATTGCGCCGCACTGTACCCGGGCTGCGGTGGGGGACGGGCGGCAGGTGGAGACGCTCGAAGAGATTGGGGCGAAGGCGGCGGACGCCGCGGTGGTGAGTACGGGGGACGACATTACGGCCAGCATCCTTGCCACCATGGCGCTTACCGACCTCGGGATCGAAACGGTGTACGTGAAGGTCGTCTCCCACGACCATGCCCGCGTAATGGTGCGGATGGGGGCGGCGGAGACCATTTTTCCCGAGCGGGAGTCGGCCTTCAACCTCGCGAGCCGCATCTCGGAGCAGGGCGTGCTCAACTACGTCCGCATGGCGCGCAACCTGAGCGTGCAGGAAATGGTGGTGCCCGCGCAGTGGCGGGGCGAGACGCTTCGCGACCTGTCGGTGCGGGCCGAGTTCGGGCTCTCCGTGGTGGGCATCCACGACACGACCACCGACGAGATGATCGTGCCGCCCGACCCGGACGAGACGCTCGATGCCACCGACACGCTTCTGCTGGCGGGCACGGACGAGGCGCTCGAACGGATCGCCGAACTTGCCAACGAAACGGCGGAGTAGCGCTCGCCCCCGTCCGCCGCCAGATCGATGGCCGGTGATGCTGGAGCTCTGCGTGGAGGTGCGCTCGGAGGGCAATACCGACGCAGAGATGCGCGAAAAGCGATGGCTCTGCCTTGACGAGGGCGCGCAGGAGGTATGGGTCGGCGACGAAGGCGGACATCGCCGCTTTTCCGACACCGACGGGGCACGGGACCGGTCCGCCCTGGCCCCGGACTGCCCCTCCACGGTGTCACCGAAAACGTGGGACGCCCCGAAGTGCTCCAGCACGCAGGCGTCCTCCCCGTCGATCGCCCCGGTGGTCTACGCCACCACCGCTTTTTCCTCCTCTTTCTCTTCCTCCTTCAGCCGCTGGTTCAGTTCGTACATCTCGCGGCGGCCGGAGTAGTAATCGCCCTCATAGCGTTCGAGCACGCGGTCGCTCGGTGGCGTGCCGTACCGGATCCCAACAAGCACCCCGATGATGGCGAGCGCCAGGCCAATCACGCCGTAGGCCAGGCCCGAGTTGGTCAGCCACGCTGGCAGCCAGCCCAGCATCTCGTACTTGCCCAGGGCGAAGAAGACAAAAATCCCGAGCGTGCCGAAGATGATGGCCAGATAGGCCGAGAGTGTGGTCGGCTTCTTTGAGAACACTGCCCCGATCGCCACCGCCGAGGTTGCCGAAATGAGCGCGCTCGACAGGAAGTACATGTCGAACAGGCCGGGGAAGTAGAAGGCCCACAGCAGCGAGACCCCGATGAAGCCGGCCGTCACAAGGCGGCCCGCATTCAAGCGTGCATGCCCACTCACATCGAACCGCTCAAAGACGAGCGGCTCCAGCACGTCCTTCGTCAGGTTCATGGCGCAGACGTTCACGTACGTGTCCACCGACGAGAGCGACATGCCCATGAGCGCCACAATGAGCGCCCCGGCCACAATCGGGTTGCTGAAGAGCTCCGTGATCATCGAGGAGAAGATGAAGTAGCCATAGCTACCGACTTCCGCCGGAATTTCGCCGCCGACCGGCGGGAAGACCACCAGCGTTGCCACCGCAATGAGCGTTGGCAGCCCGAGCACGATGATTACGTTGATCGTCACGTTCCAAATCATGCTCTTGTACGCCTCGCGCTCGGTACTGGTGGCCATCACGCGTTGCCACGCCCCCTGCAGCGTGATGAAGCCGGGCGTGTAAATAATCATCGCTGCAAACATGTAGGAGTAGCCCGGAGAGTCCCAGTCCCAAAAGTGGTCGGCGTAGACGGGAGGGGTCTCGTTGATCTGCGACACGATCTGTTCAAAGCCGCCCGAGATACTGGCCGCCTCCATGATTCCGTATACCGAGAGCGCCACCAGCATGATGACGGCACAGACGAACTGAATAAGGTCCGTGCGCAGCACCGACCGGAAGCCCCCCAGTGTCACGTAGGTGCCAAACGTGATGCTCACGATCACTGCCATCGTCACAATGCCGACCTCCAAGGGTTGCGACAGCACGGCAGACAGCACATAGATCTCGGCGGCCAGCCATGTGAGGTACGCAAAGCTCTGTACCGGTCCCAACAACGCCTGCGTGGTGCGATCGAACCGGAAGCGCAGGATCTCGGGGATCGAGACGCCCGGAAACTTCCGAAACAGCTTGGGCACGAACAGGAGCGCAATCGTGCAGATCAGCCAGGGGAGCGTGAAAATCCAGATGGCCCCCGCTCCGTACGCGTACCAGAGGTACATCTGCCACGTCATCCAGCCCACCAGGAGCCAGCCGGCCGCCAGGGAGCAGGCCGTCCACCAGCCCGGCGTTTTCCCTTCGCCAATCCAGAAGTCAAAGGCCCGTTCGCCCCCGTCTTCCACGGCCCGGAGGCCCGCAAATTGGGAAAGGCCGATGACGACCATGCCGGCCAGGAAGGCAATCGCGAATGTCCAGTAAATCGCCAGTTCGCTCATTCGTGAGGAAAAGGCTGGTGCAGGGGGAGTGAGAATCGTTGGGGAGCGCTAGAACGGCGCGAGGTGGGCATCCCGTTGGGGGACCGCGCCGTGGTACATGCGCGCACGAACATAGGGGGCACAATGCGCAGTGGCCACTGCTGAGCCGTCCCGACGCCATAGAGCTCCCCAATTGCGCGGATTGTCGCGGGACCTTCACAAAAAGTTGGGGGTGGGAGGGCGTAAGCCGCGTGGGCAGTCTGTCTCGCTACTGGTCGGCTCCGCTACGAGTCGTCGCGGTCGGTTG
>CAZFJR010000054.1:13550-18908 GCA_964519235.1 uncultured Salinivenus sp.
TGGGCTCTACGGACCGGGCCCCCGGCGGGCGTCGGCTTACCGAATCGGTGAGGGACTGGCGGGCGGCGTGTTTTGTGGGGCGCCCCTGCACGCGCTCGCGCCACAGCTCCCAGCTCGATCGCTTCAGGCGGCGTCGCATGAGCGCTACCACTGCGTCCTCGTCGAGCCCGTAGCGGGCCTCAATGGCCTCGAACGGCACGTCGTCCTTCCACGCCATGCCAATGACGTGCGAGATTTCTTCGTCGGTAAGGTCGGAGGAAGCGGAACGGCTCATGGGAACGCGGGGGAATCGAATGGGGGCTCCAGGGGGCGTCCTCGTCGAGTCCAGCGGCGTCGCTCCAGACATGCAGTCCTGGCCGCGTCGGCAGACGATCCGCCACTCGGAAGACAGCGGCCACATAGAATGCGCAGCCTGCCCGAAGGATGTGGAAAATACGTGCACATTTGGCGTCCGAACAGGCGGACGACAGGGCGGGGGCGGAGAGGAAGCGGCGGGTCGCGAAGCATCCTGCTCCGCAGCGCCCCCGTCGGTCCTTCCGAGAAGGGCACCCTGGGACCCGCGGGGGCGGCGCACCGCATTGATCCGAACACGTCCAGTGGATACGTTGGGGAGTCCCCTTCGCTGCCCCTCCCCTCACCGCTCCCACCCGTTATGTCCACCGCAGTCATCACCGGGGCCGCCGGGGCCATCGGCTCCGTCACCGCCGAGGTCTTCGCCGACGCCGGCTGGGACCTCGCCCTCATCGATATCGGCGACGAGAACTGCGCCTTCCTAGAGGCCTCCTTCCCCGAGGCCCAGGTCGTCGACACGGACTTGACCGACGAAGACGCCTCCCGAGAGGCGTTCGCGGAGATCGCGGCAGAGGCCGAGACGCTCGACGCGGTCCTCGCCCTCGCGGGCGGCTTTGCGATGCAGCCTGCCACGGAGGCCACGGCGGACGACTACCAGCACATGATGGGCCTCAATGTCCGCACCCTCTTCCACACGGCCCGCGCCGCGGTGCCGGTCCTTACGCGGGCGGACCACAGCGTTCTGCTCGGCGTCTCCGCCCCGGCGGCGCTGGACGGGCAGGCCCAGGCGGCGCTTTACGGCGCGTCGAAGGCGGCCGTGGCCTCGTACCTGAAGTCGCTGGGCAAGGAGGAGCGCGAGGCGGGCCTGCGCACGACGGTGCTCTACCCGATGGGGGTGGTGGATACGCCGGACAACCGCGCGGCCATGCCCGACGCCGACCCCGCAGGGTGGGTGGCGCCGCGCCAACTGGCCGAGCACATGCTCCACGCCACCACCCGCTCCCCGCGCGGCCACGTGCCGGAGCTGAAGGTGCACGCGACGTAGCACCCGGCGCTACGAAACAGTGGCGCTGTGCCGCATTTGGCTTGCGCGCCGGGGCATGCCTGTCGCTACCGCGTGACGCACAATCTGTCGGAGTGCACTCCCTCCGAGCTCGACGCCGAGGTCACAGAGCCCGGCCCCGTCGTTCGCCCCGCCCGCACCACATTGGCCGACCCGTAGATGGACTGGATCGTACTGCTTCCGCCCGTCGTGGCGATTGCCCTGGCGCTCTACACGCGCCAGATCTACCTCTCGCTCTTCGCCGGCCTCTGGCTCGGCACCACCCTCCTCGCCGGCGGCAACCCAATCCTGGGCCTACGCGAACTGGCGGAGCAGGTCGTGGCGGTCTTCGACTCGGAAAGCAACGCCCGCATCCTTGTCTTCTGCCTGCTGGTGGGCGGCCTCGTGGCGCTGGTGCAGGTCTCCGGCGGCGTGCAGGGCTTCATCAATTGGGCGCGGGCCCGCGGGTGGGCCGAGAGCCGGCGCGGGGCCGAGCTGCTGGCCTGGGGCATCGGGGTGGTGCTCTTCGTCGAGTCGAACATCTCGTCGCTGACAGTGGGCGCGGTGAGCCGCCCCCTCTTCGACAAATTGAACCTGCCCCGCGAAAAGCTCGCCTACTACTGCGACGCCACCTGCGCGCCGGTCTGCATGTCCATCCCCCTCAACGGATGGGGCGCGTTCGTGCTGGGGCTGCTCGCGGCGCAGGGGCTGTCGACCAACGCCGTGGCCGTGCTGGCGGAGGCGGTGCTCTTCAACTTCTTCGCCCTGTTCGCGATTGGCTTTTCGCTCCTGCTCGCCCTCACCGGATGGGGCTTCGGGGCCATGCAACAGGCGGAAAAGCGCGCCGCCACCACCGGGCAGGTCCTGCGCCCCGACGCCCAGCCGATGATTGACGAGGACGTAGCCCGCATCGAGCCGCCCGACCACGTGACGCCGCGGGCGCGCCACCTGCTGATTCCGGTCGCCGTGATGGTCGCCATGATCTTCGTGGGACTCTACGTGACCGGCGGTGGCAATCTGATGCAGGGCAGCGGCTCCACGGCGGTGCTGTGGGCGGTGGGCACCGCTCTCGGCGCCGCCCTGCTTCTCTACGCCCTTCCGCAGCCCCTCCGCGGCGGTCGCGCCACCCTGACGCCGGGCACGGCGATGGACTGGGTGGTGAAAGGGGCCTCCGGCCTCGTGCCCGTCACGCTCCTTCTCGTGCTCGCCTTCGCGCTCGGGCAGGTGTCGCAGGCGCTGGAGATGGGCGAATACGTGGTGCAACTCGTGGGCGAACAGGGCACGGCCTGGTGGATGCCTGTGCTCGTCTTCGGCGTCACCAGCTTCGTCGCGTTCACGCTCGGCTCCTCCTGGACCGCCTTCGCCATTTTGATTCCGGTGACAATGCCCCTGGCGGCGCAGCTGTCGCTCCCAGCCTCGCTCCTGTTGGGCGCGGTGCTGTCGGGCGGCATCTTCGGCGATCACGCCTCTCCCCTGTCCGACACGTCCATCATCTCGTCGATGGCCTCGGCGTGTGACCATGTGGACCACGTCAACACGCAGATGCCCTACGCGCTCGCGCAGGCGGGGCTGGCGGCCGTCGCCTTCGTCGTGGCCGGGCTGTGGGGGGCATAGGCCCGCGTGGCTACCATGCGCGGCTACGATGCGTGGCGCTGCCGCGCACGGGTGCGGAGGGCGGCCAGTGCCGCCTCGGGCAGGCCCAGGCGAGGGGCGTCCTCGTCCAGGCGCTCCGGCGACCGGTGGCCGGCGATGTAGCCGTTGGCGAGGGCCGCGGCGGGCGCGTCGGCAAATGCGGCGTCGTCGGGATACAGCGCCCGGAAGGCCTCCATCACCGCGTCGTGGCGGCGCAGCTTGTGCTTCTGGTGGTAGGCCTCCGCCCGGTGAAAGGCGGCGTCGTGAACAAGCTCGGTGGCAAGGGGGCGGTCCCGCTGCGCGGCGACGGCGTCGTAGGTGGCCCGGGCCTGCTCCGCCTGGGCGTCGGTCTGCGGAAACAGGGCGGGCTGGTACTGGCGCTTGAACGGCGCACGCGTGGGGTCGTGGTGCGCCCAGAAATGCTCCAGCAGGTCCGCGTAGGTGAGGCGAGAGGGGTCGATTTCGACGCGCACCGTTTCGATGTGGTCGCCGAGGGCGGCGTAGGTGGGATTGGGGCGTTCGCCGCCGGCGTAGCCCACGCACGTGCGCACCACCCCGTCGAGCGCCCCAAACCGCGCATCCGGCCCCCAGAAGCACCCCATGCCAAAGAGCGCCGGGGTGGTGTCGGCGGGCGCGTGGCGGTCGATGGGGGGCGCGCCGGAGACGGAGGTGGGCATGATGCGGGACGGATGCGTGAGGGAGCGACGGATGCGGTATCGAGCAGGCGTGGAAGGTGCGAAATCGGAGAGGGCGGGGTGGGTTTCGCGACAAGAAGCAGCCGCCGGGGCGGACCGATATACAACCGCGCCGGCCCCACGTCTCCGTGAGACCGGCGCGGCAAGCGGCGTTCGTATGGGAGGCGCGGTCCGGCTACTGCTGAAACGGTTCGTCGACCTCCGTACCGGCAATGTGGTTCACGTAGTTGCTGATGGTCTTGATGCCCACGAGCCCCACGATTTCGTAGAGCTCCGGGCGCCCCAGGCCGAGGTCGTCAAACTCCGCCTCGTCGGCGTCGGAGAGCCAGCCGCGCTTGCCGAGGATGCGGCGCGTGGCGCGCACGAGGCTCTTCAGGCGGTCGTTGGACGGAAGGCCGCCCTCGTTGAGGGTCTCGACTGTCTCCGCATCCAGCCCGGCCTGCTGCCCAGCGACGGCGTGAGCCTTCGTGCAGTAGTGGCAGTCGTTGTAGCTGGATGCGGCGAGGATGACGGTCTGTTGCTCGGCCGCGGAGAGGACGCCGCCCTCCTCAATGATGCCGTTGGCGGTGAGGTAGACGTCTGCGGCGGCGGGGTTTTCCCCGGCGAGTTCCGCGATGAAATTGGGCACAAAACCGAGGGCCTGCTCGGCCTTCGCGTGGACCTGCTCGGTGTGGTCGGTTGCAGAGGACGTGGAGGTCGCCATAAGAAAACAAGAGTGGTGTGTGAGATGCGACGCGAGTCGTGGAGGGCGACGGACGTGCGAGCCGTCCGTCGCAATTTCCGGCTATAAATTCTGACTAATCAGTAGGTAAGTTCGACGACGCGTTACATGGGCATTGGGAAGACCCCGTTACGACGCGGTGGTGTCGATGAGGCATCGAAGCGACGCCCGGAACGTGTTGAGCTCGTTGCGAGGGGAGCGGTGCGTGAGCATTGCCCCCTCGATGGTGGAGAGGAGCAGATCCGCCACCTGGCGGGGCGACGCGCAGCCGTCCAGGCCCGCGCCGCCGTCTATGTCCTCGGCCAGGATGGACGTCAGCCAGTCCGTCTGGTCGTCGAAAAAGCCGCGCACCTCTCGGCGCACAGGCGTGGGCAGCGTGGCCTCGTCGGCGGCCAGCACGCCACAGAGGCACATTCCGCCGTCGGCCAGCACCCCGGCGTAGAGCTCTACGTATCGCTGGAGGCGGGCTCGCAGCGCGCTGGTCTCGGCCCGAATCGCGGCTCGTTGTTTCGCGTTCGCGCGGCGGTAGCGCGTCACCACGGCCTGCCCCAGATCGGCCTTCGACGGAAAGTGGTAGTGGATGGCGGCGGTGGTCAGGTCCAGCTCCGCGGCGAGGTCCGCGTAGCTCACGGCGTTGTAGCCGCGGCGCTGAAGGAGCCGCTCAGCCACGTCGAGAATCCGAGTCGCCGTGCGGGAACGATCGGTCGGTGCCTCGTCCGAATCGGGCATGGCCCCTGCGTTTCCCTTACCAATGAGTAAGTAACTGGCCAGTCCACACGTTCCACCGGGCGCCCCGTTCCGGTGCCCGCGTGGCCGTGGAGAGGGGGCAGGAGCGCCCAGGCCCGGTTATCGATGCTCGGGATTCGGATGGTCGAAGCGGCAGCCGGCTTCCCATTCCGAGCGCTGGTTGCCGTGGGCGGGCACGCCCCCGGCCTCGTGGAGCCGGAGGGCGGTGTGCATCAGGTTCCACGTCATGA
>CAZFJR010000055.1:0-16502 GCA_964519235.1 uncultured Salinivenus sp.
ACGGCTCACGCATCCACTGCCCCCCCCTCTGTTCCTATCCAGCAAAAGGGCCTCTATGTCCGAGACCACCCCTCTGAGTGATACGACCCCCACTCCCCATCTCGCCCCCCGCATCCGCGACCGAGAGGCCGGTCCGGGCCGACTTCTGACCCTCCGCACATCCGTCGACGAGGTGGTGTCGTTCCGCGGCTCCTTCGTGGCCCACCCCGACCCCGCCGCGGGCGACGGGCTGCGCCAGCGGCTTGCGGTGTCGCTGCTGGACAAGGGGACCGAGCAGCGCGATCGGTTCCAGCTTGCGCGCGTGCTGGAGGACTGCGGCGCGCAGCTCAACCTATCGAGCGACGGCCTTTTCGTGGAGGCGTCCGGCCAGGCCCTGACCGACGACCTCCCCCGCGTGCTGGACGTGATGGCGGAGGTGCTCCGAGCCCCAGCGTTCCCGCCCGCAGAGTTTGAGAAGGCGAAGGCGCAGGTGGCGGCCTCCATCCAGCGACGCATGGAAAAAACCTCTGCCCAGGCCGCCGTGGCCCTGTCGCAGCGCCTCTTTCCGGAGGGCCACCCCAACCACAGCCCCGCGCCCCAAGCCCTGCTGGAGCAACTCCAGTCCCTGAGCGTGGACGACGTACGGGCCTACTACGACGCACACTTCGGCGCCACCGAGTGGCGGCTCGCCGTGGTGGGCGACCTGGAGCACGACGCCGTGGCGGCCGAGGTGGAGGAGGCCTTTGGCACGTGGGCGCCCCACGAGGCCCCACCGACATACGAACCGAACCCTGCGCCCGCCGAGGTGGGCCGCAGCACCGTCCCGATGCCCGACAAGTCCAACGTCGACGTGCGCCTCGGGCACGCCCTGCCCCTCCGACGCGACCACGACGACTACCCGGCCCTCTACGTGGGCAACTACATCCTGGGGGGCAACTTCTCGGCCCGCCTCATGTCCACCGTCCGCGACGAACGCGGGCTCACCTACGGCATTCGGTCCAGCCTCTCGGGCGTGACCACCCGTTACGCCGGGTCGTGGCAGACGAGCGTCACCCTCAGCCACGACACGCTGGACGCCGGCATCGCCGCTACTCGCGAGGTGATCCGTACGTTCGTGGAGGAGGGCGTCACGGCGGAGGAGGTGGAGGACAAGAAAACCACCATCACTGGCTCCTACACCGTAGGGCTCGCCACCACGCAGCGCCTCGCGCAGTCGATTCTCACCAATGCTGAGCGCGGGTTCGACGTATCGTACCTGGACCGCTTCCCAGACGAGATCGAGGCGCTCACTCTCGAAGAAGTCAACGCGGCCGTGCGGCGCTACTTCGATCCCGATGCCCTTCAGGAAGCCCTTGCCGGCACACGCCCGGCGCCCGCGAGGGCATGACGGGCCCCGCGGGGGCACGACGGACTTGAGCCTGGCGGACCGGACGTCAGCTGCGGGAGCCCGTGTCGTTCACCTCGTCGCGGATGATCGACAGCCGCTCCTCCGGCGACAGCGGGGGCTCTTTCGGCATCAAGAACGCGAGGGCGAAGTAGCCCAGCACAAACGGCCCGCCCGACCCAATGACGCCGACGACGAAGGCGATCCGGACGAGCGTGGGGTCGAGGTTGAGGTACTCCGCAATCCCGCCACACACCCCCATGAGCTTCTTGTCCGTTCGCGAGCGCATGAGCTTTTTCTTCTCGCTTTTTGGTGGTTCCTCCACCACCTTGGCCTCGCCCGTCTCAGCTTCTACCGCCCGCGTTTTCGTCTCCGACGCATCGTCCGCCCCGGAGGAGCGCCATGTGAGCAGGCCGAAGCCAAGCAGGATCACGCCGATGCCCACCAGCCAGGGCAGCACAAGGTCGGAAAGCACGAGGCCGGTCCACACGCCGAGTTCGCTCAGCAGGTAAATGGTGCCGGCCAAAATGAGCGTGAGTCCCGTCACGGTGGGGAGAGTGAAGAGGCTCGACTCCTCCGCCTCGTCTTCAAAATAGAGCGCCTCCAACTCCTTCTCGGACACGTCGTCCAGGTCCAAGGTCGTTTCGCCAACCTCAAAGGCAGAGGGTTGTTCAAAAGGATCGGTAGATTCCTCCTCTGGCGACGTTCGAGACTGCGAGCGCTGGCGACTGGGCATAGCAGAGAAGCACGGTTGGGCAAGAAAAAGTATGGGGCGGGAGTGCCGCAAACGATCAGACGTCAATCACTGCCTGCTCGGTGACAAGGGTCGTCATGGGGATGTCGTGGGGGGCGGCCGGAAGGGTGGGCACCACGCAGCGCCCGTACACGAGCCCGACGCGCGGACACGATGTGTTCTGGAGGAAGGCATCGTAGTACCCCGATCCGTGCCCGATCCGGTGTCCGCGACGGTCGGCGCCCAAAGCCGGCACGAGCACCGCGTCCAGGGCCTCGGGCGATACTGCCTCGGTGTCCGTGGGCTCGGGGATGTTCCACCGGTTGGGGGTTAAGCGGCGCGGCCCTCTGTACCGCCGGTGTGTGAGGGCAGGAGCCGCCGGGGGAAAGGCCGACACCACGGGCAACACCACGTTCCGGCCCAAGGCACGAAGGGCCGCAATTAGAAGGCGCGTGTCCACCTCTCTCTGCGCCGGAAGCGGCCAGTACACGTGCACCACCTGGGCCTGCACAACGGCGGCCGCAGAGAGGGCGCGCTGGACGATCAGGCCGGAGCGGGTCGCGTATTCGGAGTCCGAAAGCGACCGGCGGTAGGCGCGAAACGTTGCGCGCCACGTCTCCTTGGAGGCCGAAGCCGGCGGAGAACCCATCAGGGGTTGCGCTGGAGGCCATGAGGTAGAATGCGTGTGACAGTTCGTAACGCAGAGCGCCGACATTTCGATCCCGCTCGGGGGCGTTACGGAGCGACTGCCTGCCACAAACTGTTACAGGGCGCCCGGGCAGGCCTCTTCCCCGCAGCGAATTATGGATGAACACCCCTTCGGCAGGGGATCGAAGAGCGGCCGCAGTCGCGTATAGAAACCGGTTGAGCCACCGACGACAAACTATACACGGATGTTGTGGCTCTTGGCTGCCCTCTGCTGTTGTTGAAGCTGGAGGGCAGCGTTTCCTGACCACGCCTGTCGCGACGAGTCAACCCTCCCGACCATGTTTGAAAGCCTGTCCGAAAAGCTTGAAGGTGCCCTCCAGTCCGTGACCGGACAGGGGCGCATCGACGAGGTGAACGTGGCCAAGACGATGCGGGAAATTCGTCGTGCGCTACTGAACGCGGACGTCAACTACAAAGTGGCCAAGGAGTTCACGGCCAACGTAAAGGACGCCGCCACGGGCGAGGATGTGCTCACGTCCGTGACGCCGGGCCAGCAGCTCACCAAAATCATGCACGATGAGCTTACCCGCGTGCTCGGTGGAGAGCACGAGGAAGTCGCGATGGCCGAAACCCCGCCTACGGTCATCCTCATTGCCGGCCTGCAGGGCTCCGGCAAAACCACGTTCAGTGCCAAGCTGGCCCGCCACTTCCGCAAGCAGGGCCACGCCCCGCTCTTGGCCGCCTCAGACGTCTACCGGCCGGCCGCTGTTGACCAGCTCAAGACGCTTGCCGACCAGATTAACGTGCCCGTCTACTCCGTGGAGGAGGATGGCGAAATCGTGGAGGATGCCGTACGGGTGGCCGACGAGGCCGTGGAGGAAGCCCGGCGCACCGCCCGCGACGTGGTGATTATCGACACCGCAGGGCGCATGCACATCGACGAGGCGATGATGCAGGAGGTGGCCGACATCAAAGCCACGGTGGAGCCGAACGAGACGCTGTTCATCGTGGACAGCATGACGGGACAGGACGCCGTCAACACTGCTCAGGAGTTCAACAAGCGGATCGATTACGACGGTGTCGTGCTCACGAAGCTCGATGGCGACACACGTGGCGGCGCGGCCCTTTCCATCCGGACTGTGGTCGACAAGCCGATTAAGTTCGCCTCCACCGGCGAGAAGCTCGACGCTCTCACGCCGTTTTACCCGGACCGCATGGCCCAGCGCATCCTGGGCATGGGCGACGTGGTGTCTTTCGTGGAGCGGGCCCAAGAGCAGTACGACCAGGAGGAGGCCGAGCAGCTTCAGCAAAAGATTCAGTCCGAGGAGTTCGACCTCCAGGACTTTTACGACCAGCTCCAGCGCATCCAGAAGATGGGCTCTATCAAAGAGCTCCTGGGCATGATTCCGGGGGTGGGGAACAAAATCAGCGATCTCGACATCGACGAGGACGCCTTTACGCACATCGAGGCCATCATCCAGTCGATGACCCCGAAGGAGCGGTCTCATCCCGAGATCCTGAACGGCACGCGTCGCCGCCGCATTGCGCGCGGGAGTGGCACGGAGGTGCGGGACGTGAACCAGCTCATCAGCCAGTTTGAGGAGATGAAGGACATGATGAAGACGATGCAGAAGATGACCAGCCAGGGGGAGGGGGTGGACATGTCCAGCCTCATGAACAAAATTACTGGCGGCGGAGGCGGCCGGAGCAGCAGCCCCCGCTAGCCTTGGCCCTGTGCCCGACGCAACGCCAACGCTCTACGTTTTCGTTTCGACTCTCGAATTGAACTCGACCCTACCACAACGTGTCTGTTAAGCTTCGACTGCGCCGCATTGGACGCAAAAAAATCCCGGTATTCTCGATCGTGGCCGCCGACCAGCGCAAGGCCCGAGACGGTCGCTATATTGAAGACCTGGGGCGTTACTATCCCTTGCGCGAACCCGCCGAGGTGCGCCTCGATGAAGACCGAGCCCTCTACTGGCTCGAAAACGGGGCACAGCCCAGCGACACGGTGCGCTCGATCCTGCGCCGCCGCGGCATCATGCTGCACCACCACCTGAAGAAGAAGGGCGAGTCGCCGTCGGCCATCGAGAAGGCGGTGGAGGAGTTCCGAGAGCGGATGGCCGAGCAGGGCGACGACCTCAAAATTGCTGTGGGCACGCGCGGGAAGGACCCGCTGGAGCGCGAACGCGAACGGGCCGAGGAAATCGACGAGGAGGCCCAGCTGCGCGCCCAGGCCACCCCGCTTTCTGTGGTGCAGGAAGAAGCCGAAGGGCAGGCGGAGGACACGGGTGGAGAGGAGGCCGCTGGAGGCGACGCAGCGGCAGAGGACACCGACGAGTCCGCAGCCCCCGGTGACACGGATGCGCCCGAGAACGATGGCGAGGAGCAGCACGACGAGTAAGGATTCTCAGCGGGACGTCCCCCTTCTGCCATGCCCACCTCCGACCCTTCCCCGTCCGATCCCCAGGCACGCCGTCCGGATTACGCGGACGTGTCCGCGCACAACCTCGTGCAGGTCGGGTTTGTTTTCCGGCCACACGGCATGAAGGGGGAGCTCAAAATTGATCCCGAGGCGACCGACGATCCGGCCCGCTTCGAGGAGCTCCCGGCGGTGTACGTGGGGGCGCGGGCCCACCGGGTGCACCGATACTCCGTGGCATCGGTGCGGTACCAGCAAACAAAACGTGGGGTGACGGTCATCCTGGGGCTGGACGGCATCGAAGATCGCGACGCTGCCGAGGCGGTTGCCAAGCGCAAGGTATACGCCACGGAAGAGGCCCTTGGGCTGGAAGACGGAGAGCTCTTCGCGCATCAGCTCGTGGGCTGGGCCGTGGTGACCGAAGATGGCACGGTGCTGGGGACGGTTGCCAATCTCATGGAGATGCCCGCGCAAGATACGTTTGTGGTGCGCCGCGCGAACGGGGGGGAAGCGATGATTCCCGCTGTCGAGGATTTTGTTCTGGCTCTCGACGAAGAGGCCGAACAGGTGGTTGTGCGTCCCATCGAAGGCCTCCTGGGCGATTGACGCCCCCGGTGCCCGTGCGTTCCGAATGGCAAATTGCAAGCCTCCTCGTTCCCCCATGGCCGAGCAGATGCGGATCGACATTGTAACGGCCCTGCCTAAGTTGGTGGAGGGGCCTCTGCGGCACAGCATCCTCCAGCGTGCGCAGGAACGAGAGGCTGTTTCTGTGCACGTGCACGACCTGCGGAACTTTGCGACGGACAAGCACCGCCAAATCGACGACCGTCCCTTTGGGGGCGGGGCGGGCATGGTGCTAAAGCCGGAGCCCTTGTTCCGGGCCGTCGAGGCCGTCGAAGAGGCCGCCGGCGAGCCGGACGAGGTTATTTACTTGACGCCGGATGGAGAGCGGCTGGATCAGCCCATGGCCAACCGGCTGTCGATGCACGAGCACCTCGTTCTTATTGCCGGCCACTATAAGGGCATCGATCAGCGCGTGCGTGACGCACTCGTGACCCGCGAACTCTCCATTGCGGACGTCGTTCTGAGCGGTGGTGAACTGCCGGCCCTTCTCCTCGTCGACGCAGTGGTGCGACTGATTCCGGGCGCCCTCGGAGACAGCTCCTCGGCCCTTACCGACTCGTTCCAGGACGGCCTTCTGGACGCGCCGGTGTACACGCGCCCCGCGGAGTTTCGAGGGCGGCGCGTGCCCGAAGTGCTCCGCTCGGGCAACCACCAGCGCATCGCTGCTTGGCGCGACGAGCAGCGCATCGAGAAGACGCGGGCGCGGCGTCCCGACCTCTTGCCGGAGGCTCCCGACTCCGCCGACGCGTCTTGAGGCACGAGCCCACCGGAGATGCACGGGCCCACCGGGCCCCAACACTCTGTTTTGTTTCTGTTTTCTTTCTCACCGACTCCCACTTTTTACAGCCATGGCCAGTGATCTGATGAGTGTCGTCGAGGCCACGCAGCTCCGCGACGACGTTCCCGACTTCGACGCCGGCGATACGGTAAACGTGCACCTCCGTGTCGTCGAAGGCGAAAAAGAGCGCATTCAGCAGTTTGAAGGCGTGTGCCTCGCGCGCCGCGGCTCCGGGCCCAACGAGACGTTTATGGTCCGAAAGGAGTCGGAGGGCGTTGGGGTAGAGCGCATCTTTCCGGTGCACTCCCCGCGGGTGGCCAAGATTGAGGTGGTCCGCCGCGGCGTCGTGAACCGGTCGAAGCTCTTCTACCTCCGCGACCGATCCGGCAAGGAGGCGCGCATTCAGGAGCGCATTCGCGACGACGCGTAGCCGCCCGCGTCCGCCCGCTTCCCTGCCGCGCGCCCCCTCGTGCGTCCTGCATCCCGACTGCGCCTGCATCCCGACTGCGCCTTCCCGCTATGGATTTAGCAATCTGGGACTATCCCCCTGCCGAGTTCTTGGTGTCCGGTTTTACTTCCAAGGCCGTGCAGAATCCGTTTCGGATCAAGCGCCACCGCCCCGAGCGGTGCGCCGCGCTGCTCGTAGAGGACGAGGTGGACGTGGCCCTGATGCCCACTATGCTCGCCCTTCAGGCCAGCAATGCCCTCGACGTGATTCCGAGCGTGGGACTGGTAACGTGGCGCTACCCGTACGCCCGGCTGGTGTGGAGCGGCGGGTTGCACGACTTTCCGGAAACGATTGCGTACGACCGGCGCGTTGCGCAGGAGCGCCTCGTGGCCCGCATCATCCTGCACGAGCACTACCAGGTCGACCCCACCTTCGTCCCGTACGAAGGCGTCGCCCCGGCCGACCTACTCGACACGGGCGAAGACGCGGCGCTGATGGTAGGGCCAGAGGTGCCTTTCCTCGATCCGGATTCCTTCTCGATTGATATCGGCCGTGAATGGTACGAGCTCGCGAACTACCCGATGGTGTGGGGGCTCTACGCCACCAAGCGCGAGCGCGCCACCGATGAGATGATCGAAGCCCTCATTGCGTCTGGCGAGGCGGCCGACGAAAACCGCGACGTTTGGGTGCAGGCTCAGGAGACGAGCGCCTCCCTGAACGAGTTTTACCGCGAAGACCTCCGCACGGGCCTCGATAAGCTGGCTATTGCCAGCCTCACGGAGTTTCGGAAGTACCTGTTTTACTACGACGTGACGGAAGACGTCCCCGACCTTCCGCTCGTATACCTGGACGAGGACGAGGAAGAGGAGCAAGAAGAGCGGTAGCCCCGCCCATTGATCTTGTTCCATTGGTCTCGTTTCGGGAATGCGTCCCACGAGCCCGTTTGGAGGACGGTTGACGCCCAAGGTGCGGACGCGAAACAGCCCTGGATCAACGTTTCAATGACGAAATGAATTGCTGATCGGTCATGGCTGAAGGTGTTGAGGTGATTGCCCGCAATAAGAAAGCGCGGCACGAATACGACATTGAGGAGACCCTGGAAGCCGGGCTTGTTCTTGAAGGCTCGGAGGTAAAATCGGTGCGGCAGGGCAAGGCTAGCCTGGACGGCGCCTACTGCAAGGTCGACCGCGACGGTGAGATGAAGGTCCATGGGATGTACATCAAGCCGTACGAGGAGGCCGGGCCGTTTGGCCACGAACCGCGGCGCACCCGCAAGCTGCTTCTACACACCCGCCAAATTCAGAAATGGGGCCAGATGGCGGAGCGGGAGGGCTACACCATCGTTCCGCTGGCACTCTACTTTCGTGAGGGATGGGCCAAGTTAAAGATTGGCATTGCGAAAGGGCGGCAGCAGCACGACAAGCGCCAAGCTATTAAGGAGCGTGAAATGGAGCGCCGCATGAAAGAGAAGCAGAGCAACTACAACTTCTAAACTACAACTTCTAGATGGGGAGAGGGAAGCGCTGAGCACCGGCGCTCTCCGCCAGGGGGGCACCACCTGAGCCGTACTGTCTCACCCACCCACGAGACCTTTTAAGACATGGCCTTCCCGCCCGTCGACGAGCAACTGACGGTCCTCCGCCGCGGGGCGGAGGAAATCGTTCCGGAAGATGAGCTTGCCGACAAGCTTCGAACCTCCCGAGAAACCGAAACCCCGCTCACCGTAAAGCTGGGCTGCGACCCGAGCCGCCCCGACCTGCACCTCGGCCACACCGTTGTGCTGCGGAAGCTGCGGCAGTTCCAAGACTTTGGGCACCGGGCCATTCTCATCGTGGGTGACTTTACGGGCATGATCGGCGACCCGTCCGGCCGCTCCAGGACGCGCCCGCAGCTTACCCTCGAAGAGACGCGCGAGCACGGACAGACGTACTACGACCAGGCCACCCGTGTGCTCGATGCCGAGAAGACGGAGATCCGGTACAACTCCGCGTGGCTCGACGAGATGACCTTCAGTGATGTCGTTGAGCTTGCGGCCCAACAGACGGTGGCGCAGATGCTTGAGCGGGACGACTTTAAGCAGCGCTACGAGGCGGGCCAGCCCATCAGCGTTCACGAGTTTCTCTATCCGCTGGCCCAGGCCCAGGACTCGGTGCAGATTGAGGCAGATGTGGAGCTCGGGGGCACCGACCAGCGCTTCAACCTGCTGCTGGCACGGCACCTCCAGGAGGCGGAGGGGCAAGCCCCGCAGGTCTGCATGATGCTCCCGCTGCTGGAAGGGACCGACGGCACGCACAAGATGTCGAAGTCGCTCGACAATGCCATCGGAATCACCGACGCGCCCGAGGACATGTACGGCAAGACCATGTCGGTGCCCGACGACCTGATCTACCGCTACGTGGAGCTTGTGACCGATCTTCCCACCGAGCAGCTCCCGAAGATTAAGCAGTTTGCCGAGGCCAACCCCCGCGACGCGAAGGCGCAACTGGCCCGTCGCATCGTTACGATGTACCACGGCGAAGACGCCGCCGACGCCGCCGAACAGCACTTTGAGCGGACGGTGGTGCAGGGAGACGTGCCCGATGAGATGCCGGAGCATGCGCCCGACGCGGCTGAAGGCGAGACAGTGGGCCTTCTCAATCTCATGCGCCACGCCGGGCTTACCGACTCAAACAGTGAAGGCCGACGCATGATCAAACAGGGCGCCGTTACCATCGACGACGAGAAGGTGACTGACACGGGCCGGTACATTGATGTGTCTGCGGAGGCCCCGTTTGTCCTTCGGGTGGGGAAACGCCGCTTTGCCCGCATCGTGCCGTCGGAAAACGAGCAGCAGTAGCGCGCAGGGTCCAGTTTCTGAGAAGCGCAGCCTCCGAGAAGGGCAGAAGGGGAGTTTCGGCCACAAATCGTGGCGTAAGCGTTCCGAGATGGAGCGGCGAGGGGCCCTAAACATCCCCTCCGTACACACCGCCTCAGTTCACTACCACGATCTTCCGAGTGGTTGCGAACGTTTCTCCCCGGAAATGAAGGAAGTAGGGGCCGGACGGCAACGAGGTCGTGGGAACCTGGACCTGCCGCTCGAAGCCTGCCTCCACCTCCTCATTGTTGAGAAGCACCCGCACCCGCCGCCCGAGCACGTCGTAGAGCGCAACGTGCACGGTCTGGGTTTCGGTAAGCACAAATCGTGTTCGGGAAACAGAGCGGGAGGCACCGGTTGCGAGGCCGCCCTGCTCAACCTTGATGTCCTCTGTCAGCACCGCCGCCCGACGTGGTGTGGCCCGAGGAGAGCGGTTCCCGGCCTCGTCTTCGGCAACGAGCGCGAAGTAATAGCTCCGCCCTGTCTCAAGGCCATCGGGCGGGCCGACGACAGCCGTTTCGGAGGCCCCGGCGGGAGCGGGCAGGGGAGGCGCGCCCACGGGCGTGGCCTCGGCAAAGTCGGTGGCCGTTTCGATGCGCGTCGTGTCGTACCGGAGGTCGTACCGCTGGGCGGTGCCTGTTCGTCCGTCGTTGCCGGGGGCCTTCCACCGCAGCGTGACTTCTCCTGCGGCCGGGTCGACACTGCGGACCCGCAGGTCCCGCGCCGCGGCGGGAGGGGTGCGGTCGATGCCCTCAGACTGCGGACGGCCGTCGAGGGTGGTCGTGCCGGTATTCAACGGGTCCAGTACGTCGGCAAGCGTGGTGCCGTTGTAGTCGCCCTGTTGAAAACCGGGGGCGAGGCGGCCGTACCAGTCCGGCTCGTCATTGTCGTCGGGGGCTCCTTCGAAGCCGCACCCGGCCCGCCCTCCGGAGAGCACGCCGACGATGTGCTTGTCCTTGTTAAAGAGAGGACCGCCGGAGGACCCTCCCTCGGTGGTTCCTGTTTCCCAGTTACCCACGCGCAGATGCGTAGTGTCGCCTGGCGTGCCGAAGCCCGTGATGCGCGTGGAGTCGCGGTCGAAGCTGATGCGCTTGCCGTCGCCCGAGGGGTGATGGATGCTCACGCCCTTTGCGGTCGCGGTGTATGCGCGGTTCCACCCGCTGAAGTACACGTCGTAGCTGGAGGGAATCGCATCATCGATCTCCACAAGGGCCAAGTCGGGCGCGCCGCTGATTCGTCCGCTTCCGTGCCAGTTGCCGGAGCGGGCGCGCAGCACAGCGCCGGAGGAGGTCTGATCGCCCGGGTCGTCGGACGTCTCCATGCCATTTTCGGGGCTGCCCAGGGCACGGCAGGTCCGATTTTGGTAATTCCAGTAGAACACCATGGAGGCCGCCTGCTCGGGCGTGGAGACGCAGTGCTCGGCGGTGAGAAAATACGGCGTTTTGTCCTCGGCCGTGTTGTTGACCAGCGCGCCGGAGCAGAAGAACGTGCTCCCGTTCTCCTCGAAGGTGTACCGGGCAACCGAGCGGACCTGTTCGCGCCACGGGTCGGCCTCTTCGCAGGCCACGTCGAGGTTGCAACTTCCGGATTTGGGGGCGGCGTCGGAGGAGCGGCCCGGCAGGGGGCGGTAGCCGTGGACGACGTGGCCCACCGTCAGGGCCACGGCGGAGCGTTGTCCCGCGGGCACTTCCAGCTCCAGGACGATCCGGTCGCCCTGGACCCGCGGCGTCCAGTGCTGACCGGCGGTGGCGTCGGCCGCCGTGTAGGGGCCGTGGGGGGGAGCGTCGCCGGGGCCGTGTGCATACAGGGCCGCGCCTTCCGGCAGTTCGAAAACCGAAAACCCGACGCTCATCGAGACGGCCTCTTGCGATGTCAAACGCAGGCGCCATAGCCAGGCGCCCGACGGCAGGCGCTCCCACGTTCCGTCGCGGGCGCTTGTGTACCGGGCATCGAGGGCACGGCCGTATCGGTACGGACCCACCTGATCGGCCCGGGCGCGGTCCTCGGCCCGGAGCGCTGCCACATCGACGGTGGGGAGCGTGTGCTGGGCCACCTCCGCGGCGGCCTGCACGGAGGCGTATCGCTGAGAGGGCGGGATGGTGTGCTGCGCGAGCGTGGACGTGGCCCCGGCCAGGAGGACGCAGAGCACCACCGCGAGAAGGCGGTGAGTCATGGACGGTGACAAGCAGAATCGAAGAAGAACGAGTTACTCGGAGCGGCCGTGCTGCTGCACGCGCTCATCCATGTCCGCCACCGTGTCGGCAAGGTCGCGTTTGTAATCCTGCATCTGCGCCCGCAGGTCCGGGCTGCGGGTCCCCAGGATCTGCACTGCAAGCAGGGCGGCATTGTCCGCGGCGTTGATGGCGACGGACCCGACGGGCACGCCGCCGGGCATCTGCACAATGGACAGGAGGGAGTCGATCCCATTCATGGTGCTGGTTTTGACCGGGACCCCCACGACGGGAAGGGGGGTGGCGGCGGCCAGCATGCCGGGCAGGTGGGCGGCGCCGCCCGCGCCGGCAATGAGCACCTGAACGCCGCGCTCGTGCGCCGTCTCGGCGTATTTTTGCATTGCGCCGGGGGTGCGGTGGGCAGAGAGCACGCGCATCTCGTAGTCGACCCCGAAGTCGTCGAGCACGTCGGCGGCGTCTTTCATTACGGGGAGGTCCGAGTCGCTGCCCATGGCAATGCCTACGGGAGGGGCGTCGGAAGGCATAGGAATAAGACAGTTGGTGAAGGGGCGGTTCGAAGGGAAAAGGCGCTCAAAGCTCGATGGCGCTGGCCGCCATTTCGGCGCGCTTCCGCACGTTGGCACGGCGCTCGCCCAGAGCCGTGACGTGGCCCATCTTGCGTCCGGGGCGAACGTCCGGCTTCCCGTAGACGTGCACGGCGGCGCCTTTTACGTCGAGCGCGCGCGACAGGCCGGCAGTGCGGGGCGGAGTGCCCTCGCGGCGCCCCAGCACATTCACCATGACCGCCACGGGCTGGTGCAGGGCCGGAGAGCCCAACGGCCAGTCGAGGATGGCCCGCACGTGGTTCTCGAACTGAGACGTGTAGCAGCCTTCGAGGGAGTAGTGGCCGGTGTTGTGGGGGCGGGGTGCGAGTTCGTTCACCAGGATCTCGCCATCCGGCATTTCAAACAGCTCCACGGCGATGAGGCCGACTCCCTCCACGGCCTCCACGGCCTTCTGCGCGACGCGGCGGGCCCGTGTGGCCACGGCGTCATCGATGGCGGCGGGCACCTCCACGGCGTGGCAGCGGTGGTTGCGCTGCTCGGTGTAGGCCACGGGATAGACCACCTGCTCGCCTCCGGGGCGGCGCGCGACCTGCACGGCCAACTCGCGGTCGAAGTTGGCAAATGCCTCCACCAGGAGGCCGTCCTCGGCGGCGAGGCCGGGCCAGGCCTCGCGCAACGCGTCGGGAGAGTCGACCGTGGCGTTGCCGTACCCGTCGTACGCCCCGCGGTACTGCTTCAGCACCACGGGGTAGCCCAGCGTGTCCGCCGCCTCCAGGGCCGCGTCGGCCGTTGGGCACCGCACAAAAGAAGGAACCGGGCATCCCGCATCCGCCAGGTGATGCTTTTGTACCCCCTTGTCCTTGATGAGGGAGAGCGTGTCGGGAGACGGCCACAGAGCCGCATCGTCCGGCAGTACGTCCGCGGCGGCCTCCGCGGGCGCCCATTCGCTTTCCACCGTCACCACGTCGCAGTCCGCCACAAACGGGCGCAGCACGTCCGGGTCGGTCCAGTCGCCGATATGGGCTTCGGCGTAAGGGCGCATCGGGCCGGCGTCCTTGGGCGACAGAAGCTTGGGGGAGACGTTCATGCGGACGGCCTCGGCCGCCATCATCTTACCGAGCTGGCCGCCGCCGAGAATACCGATGGTGGGAAAAGAGGACTCCATGCGAGTCGGGCGGATTGGGGCAAGGGGGCAGGCACCGGAAGCAGAAGAGGGCTATGCCTTGTCGGAATCCGGCTCTGTCTCGTCCTCGCCGTGAAGCAATTCGTCGAGTTCCTGTTCGTCGTCTACGAGCACATCGCGGGCCTTGGTGCCATTGAATGGCCCTACAATTCCGGCCTCTTCCAACTGGTCGACGATACGGGCGGCGCGCGTGTAGCCCACGGCCAGCTTGCGTTGCAGCAGCGACACAGAGCCTTGCTGGCGACGCACAATCACGCGGGCCGCCTCTTCGAACTTATCGTCCGTATCTTCCACGCCGAGCGTCTCGTCCGGGCCGTGGCCGGCATCTTGAAGCGAGGGCAGCGTGTAGGCCGTCACGCCGGGCTGATCCGCCACGTACTGCACCACCGTTTCTACCTCGTCGACGCTCACAAACGGCCCCTGCAGGCGCTGCAGATCGCTTCCGCTCAGCAGCAGCATGTCGCCGTTGCCGACGAGGTCCTCGGCGCCGCCCTGGTCCAGAATGGTACGGGAGTCCACCTGTGAGGCAACCTCGTACGCGACCCGAGAGGGGAAGTTGGCCTTGATCAGTCCCGTGATGACGTCCACCGAAGGCCGTTGCGTCGCCAGCACAAGATGGATGCCCACCGCGCGCGCCATCTGCGCGAGCCGGGAAATGGGGCCTTCCACGTCGTCGCCGGCCGCCATCATGAGGTCGGCCAGCTCGTCGACCACCACCACCAGGTACGGCATGTGCCGGTGGCCCTCCGTAGGGTCGAGCTCCCCGGCCTGAAATTTCTCGTTGTACCCCTCAATATTGCGCACGCTGGCGTCCGAAAGCAGGTCGTAGCGGGTTTCCATTTCTCGTTCTACACTTTTCAAAACCCCGGAGGCCTCGTCCACGTCGGTAATGACAGTCTCGTCAATGTCCTCCGGCACCGCGACAAACTGCGTTTCGAGGGGGGTGTACTGCTGAAGCTCGATCTTCTTGGGATCGATAATGACGAACCGGAGGTTTGCCGGATGGCAGGCGTAGATGAGGCCGGTAATGAGCGCGTTCAGCCCCACCGACTTGCCGGACCCGGTGGCGCCGGCAATCAAGAGGTGGGGCATCGTGGTGAGGTCGTCCACGTACACCTCCCCCTCAATCGTTTTGCCCAGGGGCAAGGGGAGGGCCAGGTCGGTGTCCTGAAACTTCGTAGTGCCAATGACATCGCGGAGGCGCACCAGCTCCCGGTTGCTATTGGGAATTTCGACGCCCACGGCCGATTTGCCGGGAATGGGAGCAATCATGCGCACGCCGGGCGCCGCCATGGCCATCGCCAGGTCGTCCTCGAGCGACTTGATGCGGCTGACCTTGACGCCGGGAGCGGGGGTCAACTCGTACCGGGTAACCGTAGGCCCCACCACGGCGTTGATCTCCTCGATCTCGATGTTGTACATGTCCAGCTTGTCGAGGAGGATGTGCTTGTTTTTCTCCAACTCCTCCCGGTCGATGGTGGGGTCCGTGCTGGTCGACTCGGTGAGAAGGTCCAGAGAAGGTGGGGTGTACTCTACATCCTCCGGCGTTTCGGGGGCGCGTTTCATCTCGTCGGTGGTTTCCTCTTCCACCTGCTCCTGAATGGTCATCGACACGTCATCGTCCGGCGGATCGTCGTTGCCGGAGGACGAGGCATCGTCCGAGGAAGAGGCGTCCGTGCCGACGGAAGACGACTCCGAGGGGATGTCCTGAGAGGGGGATGAAGCGGACGGGCGCCCGGGGGGCGGGGCCGGGGACGAAGATCCTTTGGGCGCAGTGTCTGGCTTGGAGGAGGGGGCAGTGGGAGAGTCCGACGCCGGGGCGGAGTCCGACGTGGAATGGGCAGGGTCGGCGTCCTGGGAAGGGGCGGATGTCGGCGCGCTGTCTCCAGCCCGGAACAGGTCGTTGCGACGCACAGGAACGTCCCGACGTTTGAGCGTGGGGGACGAGTCAGACTCCACCGCCGAGGCCGAGAGGGCGGGGCCTGTCTGGGGCGTCTCGGAAGATGAGGCGGGAGGGGAGGATTTGTCTGGCGAGGGAGGCTCGTTGGAGGACGCGGGCGTTGTCGTTGAGGGGCGGGCGTCGGTGGCAGACGGTGCCTGAGCCCGGGCCTGTGCCCACTGGGCCTGGACGTACGTTGTGGCGGACGAGAGCCCGTTGAGGAGGACCTGCAGGGCGGCAATGCCCCGGTCCACGGTGCGTTGCACGTCGTGGTCCACTACCAGCAGCAGCATTACGGCCACCGCCAGCAGCAGCAGGATGAACGATCCGACCTCCCCGAAGACGTGCTGCAACCAGCCGGCCGTCCCGATGCCGACCGTGCCGGCCCACGCCGCAAGGGGGGCGGCCAGGGCATGATCCAGCCACCCCAGAAGGCACGAGAGCACGAAGGCGGAAAGGAGGGTCAGCAGCGACGGGTACAGAAGCGGACGCAGCATCTGGTGGCGGAAGACGGCGTAGCCCCACACCATGAGAAGTCCGCTCAGGAGAAGCACGCTGTAGCCCAGAAAGCCCGGCACGAAGAGAGCGGCCAGCTGGGCGCCGAGCAGCCCCAGAACGTTCTGAACGGGGGCCTGTGGTTGCACCTGCTGCGGTGCCAGAAAGACGTCCGTAAGCTCTGCCGATCGGAGCAGGGCGTTGTCGCCGGCGTGGTAGGAGAGGAAGGCGAGCGAGAGGAGGAGGGCCAGAACCATTAGCACGAGGCCCACAATTTC
>CAZFJR010000055.1:16602-18733 GCA_964519235.1 uncultured Salinivenus sp.
AGCAGCCGGTTGTCGGTGTAGTAGGGGAGCACCGGCAGGGCGTCGATCCGGAAGCAGTAGTCCAGGTCGGCCTCGTAGCTCTGCCGGGCGAGCCATTCGGCGTGGTTGGCCCCCCGCAGGGCGTTGTCGAGGTCGTCCCGGTCGGTGTGGTACAGCGTGTAGGCCGTGTGGGCCGAGTCGGTGACCGGGTAGGGCTCGCGTCCGTCCCAGAGGCGGTCGAGAAGGAGACCGGCGCAGAGGGTGTCTTCCAGGGCGAGTCGGTTTTGGCGGCCGGCACACACAATGGTAACAGCTTTGGAGGTGCGCTGGATAAAGTCGGCCACGCGTCCTGCATTGAGGAAGCAGGCGGCCACCAGGGTGGTGGCGTCCCGGGCCTGCCGCAGGGCGCGGGTGCCGTTGGTAGTGTTGAGGATAACGTCGCGTCCTTCCACCTCGTCTCGGGTGTACTCCCGAGGCGAGTTGCCAAGGTGGTAGCCCTCGATCTTCTCTCCCCCTCGCTCGCCCCCGAGGCGGTAGACATCAGGGTCGAGGTTGCTTGCCAGCTTGCCCGCCTGGGCCATGTCGAGCACCGGCATGACGGCCCGGGCGCCCCGATCGAGAGCGGTGACGATGGTGGAGCAGGCCCGGAGGACGTCGATGACGACCACGGTTCGCCCCTGCACGTCGTCGTCCGATACGTTTGAGTGCGTCAAAAAGACTTCGGCGTCCATCGGGCGGGCGGGTCGGGTGGCAAAGACGGGGAACAAAGAGGTGCGAATGCGTTCTGCGGCTCAGTTTTCGTGGAAGGGGGGTTCGGTCACATCCACGGCAAACGTGCGGCGCGTGCTCGCTACGCGGAGAGACTGGCCATCTTCCGTGTACTGCGGGTTGTTGGGGACGTACCCAAGTCCAATTCCGGTGTCCAAGAGAGGCGACTGCGTGCCACTAGTCACTACCCCGATGGGTGTGCCGTCGGGGGCCTGGAGAACATCGTCGTGGCGTGGAATGCCGCGCTCGGTGGCCACGAAGCCCACGAGAGAGCGCTCAGGACCGTGGTCGTGGATCTCGCGAAGGGCACCGCGGCCGAGGAACTCGTCCTTGCCGAGCTTTACCAGCCAGCCCAATCCGGCCTCGTACGGATTGGTGTCTTCCGTAATGTCGTTGCCGTGAAGGCAGAGGCCGGCCTCGAGACGAAGAGTGTCGCGCGCACCGAGCCCGGCCGGCTTCAGCCCGTGCTCGGCGCCGGCATCGAGCAGGGCAGTCCAGACGTGTTCGGCCTCGTCCGCCGGCACGTACAGTTCCAGGCCCGGTTCGCCAGTGTATCCGGTGCGGGAGATCATCGCTTCGTCACACCCGAGAAATGCTCCACCGCCCCGCTCCCAAAAGTGGTAGAAGGACAGTTCGTCGAGGGGGGCGTCGAGGAACGGCTGGGCAATCTCAAAAGCCCGAGGGCCCTGCAGGGCCAGCAGGGCCGTCTCGTCGGAGATGTTCTGGAGTGTGGCACCCATTGGGTTGTGGGCGCGCATCCAGGAGAGGTCCCGCTCGATGTTTGCTGCGTTGAGCACCATCAGGTACTCCGTGTCGCTCCGGCGGTACACGAGGCCGTCGTCGATGATGCCGCCCTCTGGGGTGCACATCACCGTGTACAGGGCGCGCCCGTCGTAGAGGGGGGCGGCGTTGTTGGTAATGAGGTGCTGCACGAAGTCGAAAGCGTGCTCGCCCCGAATGAGCACCTCACCCATGTGGCTTACGTCGAATAGTCCGGCGTCTTGCCGTACGGCCATGTGCTCGTCGATGATGCCGGAGTACTGCACGGGCATCTCAAAGCCGCCAAACTCCATCATTCGGGCTCCGAGCTGCTCGTGGACCGCGTGGAGAGGCGTGGTCTTCAGGGAAGAGTCGAGGTCGGCCATGAGACGGAAGACGATCGTGGCGGGGCGATGAGGGAAGGAACCCGGTTTCGTCGGGAGGAAGAACGTATTATGATACTCGACGGCCTCGCCGGAGTCAACGAAAGGGGCGTGATTTTGGAGCCGGGTCCCGCACCGCGGAATGAGTCGCCTGCGGTTGGAGAAGACCGCTTTCTAGATGCGGAGACCGCCCGAACGCGGGAGTGGACCGAATGCGAGAGCGGCCCGGACGCGGGAGCGGC
>CAZFJR010000056.1:0-9029 GCA_964519235.1 uncultured Salinivenus sp.
CGGGTTGGTGAGGGTGGCCGTGGTGCCCTGAAAGTCGGACAGGTCGAGGTCGCCGTCGAGGGCGCGGCCGACGATGCTGTTGTAGGTCCCCAGAAACTCCGCGAAGTTGAGACTGCCCGCGTCCTTGATGTTGGGAACCAGCAGGGTGCGCTCGCCCCGCCGCTCCACGTCGATCGCAAGGCCGAGGTTGATCTGGTCGGGCTCTATGTGCTCTGGCGTGCCCTCTTCGTCGCGCCGGAACGTAGTGTTCATGTCGGAATGCTTCTGCAGCGCCTGCACCATCGCGTAGGCGATGATGTGGGTGTAGGAGACCTTTTCGCCCCCAACCTGCTTCTGGTAGTCGTTCAGCAGGTTGCGATTCTCGTCCAACAGCTTTACCGGGACCGTGCGGGCGGAGGTGGCCGTCGGGATGCCGAGGCTATCTTCCATGTTCTCCACCACCTTCGCCGACGGGCCGCGCATGGGCGTCACCTCGGCTGTGTCCTCGTCGACTGCCGGGGCGGAGGCGGGGCGCAGGGGTTCCACCACGCCGTCGTCGGTCGGGGATGGGGCGCCGGGCGTATCGTCCCGGGCGTCGGGGGCCGTGTCGCCCGGTTCCTCGGGCGGTGTGGTCGCTTCCCCGTCGCCGGTAGTGGGCGCCTCGGAGGGCGCCTGCGTGACGGGGACGAACGAGGCGTCCGGGTCGTAATCGGCAAAAAACTCCCGCCAGCTCTCGCTTACGCTGTCGGGGTCTTCCTGGTATTGCTTGTACAGCTCTTCGATGTAGCCCGTGTTGAATCCGAGGCTGCTCACGGTGAGACGAAAAGGTTGGTCGTAGAAAAGTGATGCTGCCGGATTGACTGTCGTGTACGGGGCGCTCGCGCCGAGGATTCGGGGCCGGGTGGACATTGTGCGGACTGCTCTGTAGCATTCAGTTATTGCGATGCCCCACCGCCCCGCTCCCCAAACCTCCTCCCTTGGCCCACACCCCGAGGGAGACGCGTGCGAAGCTCACCGCGTAAACCCCATCGCTTGTGTGACACCTACGGCCTAATCCGTGCTTTGAGTGAGCGTGTGAACGAAAGTGGTTGTGCTGGGGGGGCAGGTTTTGGTTGTCGTGAGAGGGCGTCACAGCGGAGAGAAGCGATTCATGGGGAGAAGCAACTCAAAGTCCTTCACGGTTACGACGGTACCTGTAATGCTAATGCCGCGCTTTGCTCTCGCCGTTTGCGCCATCGGGATTGGCGGGCTGGTCTTGCTGGGCGGGCCGTTGGCCCGGGCCCAAGCGCCCTCCGATTCTGTGCGGGTCCGTCGAGCGGCCGACGCGTGGGCGGTGCGGGCTGAGTCTCTCCGAACCCGGCGGGAGGTACAGCCGGCCCTGGCCGCTTACCGGAAGGCACTGCGGCGATACCGGCAGATTGGCGCCGAGGAACGTGTGGCGGCCATGACAGGGGACATCGGGGTGATGCACTGGATTCGCAGTCGATATGAGAAGGCGCTGCGCTCATTTAAAGGCGCACTCGCCCGTGCCCGTGAGGTCGGCGATCGAGAAGAAGAAGCCAGCAATCTCATCAATATCGGACTGGTCCGAAAGGGGCAGGGCCGATACGAGCAGGCTCGCCAGCGCTACCGGGCGGCCTTGCAAATTCACCGGTCTCGGGGGAACGCGGTGGGGGCCGGAGTGGCCCTGAACAACCTGGGCGAAATCTACAACACGCTGGGACAACCCCGGCGGGCCCTGCCTCTGCTTCGAGAGTCGCTTCAGATTCACCGCTCGGAGCAGGATTCGCTCCGTATGGCCATTAATTGCACCAACCTGGGCCATGCGCAACGAAGGCTCAAGAAACTCTCCGAGGCCCTGGAGAGCTATCGTCAGGCCCTGAGCATCAACCGCGCCATTGGCAACCGCTACGGGGAGGCCGACGCTCTAAACAACATGGGGCGCACGCAGACCGCCCGGGGGCGCCCGAAGGCGGCGCTGACGTATCACCGCCAGTCTCTGTCGCTGAACCGGACGCTGGACCGTGCGCTGGAGGTCGCCCGCAACCTGGCCAACATCGGCGTGGTGCACGAAGCACAATCCCGCAACGAGAAGGCCCGCTCGTACTACCGAAAAGCGCTTGCCATCAACCGCGAGCATGCCCGGCGCCCCCTGCTTGCACAGAACCTTTCGGACCTGGGGTACCTGCATCTCGAAGAGGGGCACCTCGCGTCGGCCGACTCGCTGCTGTGGAGCGCCGTGCAAAGGACGGGCGCCCTCCTGCAGTCCGCCTCGGGGATCAGCCGCCGGAGCTACCTGTCGCAGAAAATCACGCAGTTTCACGCCCTGGCAACCACGCGGGTACGCCAGGGCCGTCCCGAGGCTGCTTTTCAGGTTCTGGAGTGGAGCCGTGCGCATCTCACAGACCGGAAGCATCTCGGCACGCCGTCGTCTCCCGCAATCCCGCCTGTGGATTCGCTGCAGGAGGTGCTCGCTCCGGATGAGGCGGCCGTGCTGTACGCAAATGTGAGCACCGACCTGCCTGCGGTGGCCCTGGTCGTGCGGCGGGACAGCGTCTACGCCCACGAGACCGATTCTGCCCGACTGCGACGCCTAAACCGAGCGTTCGCTACGTCTCTTCTCCAGCTTCAGCGCAGCACGGCGCTTGGGGGGCTGCGGGGAGGAGAATTTCATCGTGTGCAGAAGGCAGGAGCAAACAGTCGGCTAAACGGCCGGGACGACCGCCTTGCGAATCTGGTGCATTTGTATCGGCACGACCTTGCCGTCCCTTCGGACCGGCAGGTGCTTTCCGACGAGCGTCGGCGCCGGCTCGGGGCGCATCTCCGGAATTTTCTGGTCGCCCCTCTTCTGCATGGCCTCGAGGGCATTGACGAACTGGTCGTGGTCCCGGATGGCGCCCTCGGCTTTCTACCGTTCGAAGCGTTGCGAGACTGGAATGGAACGCCCCTGATTCAGCAGATGCGGGTGCGGTATGCCGGCTCCCTGCAGACCCTGAAGCGCCTGCGCGGTCGTGCCCACGACCGAGACGAGCCGTCCTCGGGGCTGTTTGCGGTGGGCGGGGCGGCGTACGGCAACGATGCGTCCTTGCCCCCCGCCCTCGTTCAAACGCGACGTCCACTTGTCTCTCCTGATTCTTCTGCCCCCGACTCGACCTGGGCGGTCACGCCGCGTTCGAACGATCGTGTTCGTGCTTCCCTGGAAGAGGGGGCCGTTCCCGGGAAGGCAGACTACGAGCGGATTGGCTATCGGGCGGACCAGTGGGCGTCGCTGCCGGGCACGCAACAGGAGGTGGAACGGATCGAGCAGATTGCCCGGGCAGCAACCGTTTTTACGGGCGAACAGGCCAGTGAGCAGACGCTCCGAACGTGGGCACGGCAGGGACGCCTCCGCAACTACCGGGTGCTCCACTTTGCGACGCATGGCCTGGCATCGCCCACCCGGCCATCGCTGTCGGCCCTGGTGTTGTCCGACGTAACAGAGGCTCCGCAACCTGCTGGGGCCGAGAACCGGAACAGCGGTTTCCCGGGGCAGGCGGACGGATACCTGAATGCGCGTGAGATTGCGGCCCTGGACCTGAATGCTGAGTTTGTGGCCCTGTCGTCCTGCCGAAGTGGGCTTGGGCGTGTGTACCGCGGGAGTGGGGTGCTGAGCCTCACGCAATCGTTCCAGGACGCCGGGGCCACCGCCACGGCCGTGTCGCTGTGGGCCGTCTACGATCTGGCGACGAGCCGCTTCATGGAGGCGTTCTATCGCCGTGCCCTGAGTGCAGACATCTCCTGGGCCGAGGCGCTTGCGGAGACGAAGCGGGCGTTTGCCTCGGGGGCGCACGGAGAGCGGTTGCAAGACCCCCGGTTCTGGGCCCCGTTCGTTCACTACGGCTGGGAATCCCCCTAGCGCCGGACGCTACAGCCATCCTTCTGCCTGGTACCACCGAATGGTCGCGGCCACGCCCTCGTCGAGCGCAACCGAGGGGCGATAGCCGAAGTCCCGCTGCGCCTTGTCGATGGAGCAGGCCGTGCAGGCGTGCCGAATTTCGCGGGCCTTGTCGCGGTTGAGCGGCGGGTGCGTGCCCGTGAGGGCTCCCCAGGCCTCCGAGGCCGCACCGACCAGGCCGACGAGGGGCCCCGGCACCGGAACGGTGACCGCCCACGTATCGAGCGCTGCCGTGGCGGCCTGCTTCACTTCGTTCCAGGCGTAGGGCCGCTCGCTCCCAAGAAAGTACGCCTCGTTGACCGCCTCCGGGTGGCGACACGCGTCGACCATGCCCGCCGCGAGGTCTCGGGCGTGAACGAGGCTTAGCGACCGGGCGGAGCCGCCCCCAATGACGGGGCAGACGTGCCGCTTCACGGCCTGGAAAAAATCCAGGATGTCGCGGTCGCGGGGCCCGTAGACGGCCGGCGGACGGACGACGGTGAGGGGCAGGGCCTCGGCGTACGATTCGGTCATCTGGTGCGACTCGGTCAGCGCCGCTTCCATCTGCGCCTTGCTGCGCCCGTACTGGCTCACGGGGCGCAGGGGGGCGTCCTCCGTCGCCACGTCCTGCTCGCAACGCCCCACGGCCGCCAGGCTGCTGGTGACCAGCACGCGGTCCAGGGCCGGCGCGGCGTGCTTTACGGCCCCCAGCAGGTTCAGCGTGCCCTGCACGTTGGCCTCGTAAAACGCCTCTTCGGTGGGCGCGCGGGTGCGCCCCGCCACGTGGTACACCTCGTCGACCCCGCTGAGCGCCTCCCAGAGCGCCTCCACGTCCGATAGGTCGCCGTGGACGGTCGTTACGTCCAGGTCCGACAGCCACTTCGGATCGGTGCGGACGAGGCAGCGGATTTCGTCAATATCGCGACGCAGGAGTTCTTCGACGAGGTGGCTGCCGACGAAGCCGGTGCCGCCGGTGACGAACGCCGTTTTCTTCATGTGATGGCTGGTTGGGGGGCGAGAGGTGAGGAGCGAGAGGTGAGGGGCGAGAGGGGAAGGACGAGAGAACGAGGATCGAGGGTCTTGGGTCGTGGGAGTAAGTGTGAGACGCGACGTTATAGAGCGGGGGGCTGACGTGTCTTCAAATAGCGGCTTCTGCTTGGGATTTTTCCTCCTCTACCATGTCGAAGATCGAGAGCTTCCGAGAACTCAAGGTCTACCGGATGGCGCACCAGCACGCCCAAACGATTTTCGAGCGCTCCCAGCAATTTCCCAAGGAGGAGAAGTACGCACTGACGGATCAGATTCGACGATCTTCCCGGGCGGTCACCGCCCTCCTGGCCGAAGCCTGGGCTCGACGACAGTATCGTGCCGCCTTCATCAACAAAGTGAACCAAGCCCTGGGGGAAGCGATGGAGACGCAATCGTGGCTCGACCACGCTCGTTCCTGCGAATATCTCGACGAGGACGAGTATGCCAGCCTCGACGACTCTTGGGCACACATTGGCGCTATGCTCCGACGAATGATTCAGCGCGCCGATGGATTCTGCAAGACGGATTCGTGACACAGTCTTTCGTGACACAGTCTCAATCCTGCGTCGTCAGCGTACACCCCGCGACTCTCGACCCTCGATCCTCGAGGTGAGAGCCAGGATTTCAACCTCAGTCTCAGTCGTCAATCCTCCCCCCTCGCCGACAACCGAACCACGGTCTCCACGTGCGGCGTGTGCGGGAACATGTCCACCGGTTGCACCGCGTCGATGCGATACGTGTCGCGAAGCTGCTCCAGGTCGCGCGCTTGGGTGTTCGGGTTGCAGCTGACGTAGACGAATCGCTCGGGCGCTAACTCTGCAATCTGCGCGACCACATCTTTGTGCATGCCCGCCCGGGGCGGATCGACGATCAGCACATCGGGGCGGCCGTGCATCTCGACGAAATCATCGGTGAAGAGATCCTTCAGGTCACCGCTCACGAACGTGCAGTTGTCCACGCCATTCATTCCGGCGTTTGTGCGGGCGTTCGCGACGGCCTCCTCCACGAGCTCGGCGCCGATCACCTCGTCGACGTGCCCGCTCATGAAGAGCGAAATCGTCCCTGCGCCGCAGTACAGGTCGTAGAGCCGGTCGCTGGGACGGAGGTCGGCGAAGTCGCGCGCCACCTCGTACAGCCGCTCGGCCTGGAGCGTGTTCGTCTGGAAGAAGGAGCTTGGGCTGATCTCGAAGCGGTAGTCCCCGATCTCGTCGTAGATGACGCCCGGCCCGAAGACGACCTGCTCCTCGCCCTCCGGGTTCTGTGACTTGCCCGTGTGGTTGGTGTGCACGTAGGTCGTGACGTCCGGAAACTCCGCGCGTAGAAAATCTTCGAAGGCCGAAATCCGCTTCTCCGGCGCGCCGTAGGTGACGAGGTTCACCATACAGTCGCCCGTCTGCTCCCCGGTGCGGAGGACGAGGTGGCGCAGGAAGCCCTCGTGGTTGCGGATGTCCCACGGCGCCCAGCCCTGCTCCTTCACGAAATTGCGGATGCCGTTTACGAGCCGCGCGCTGAGCTCGGAATGCAGGTGGCACTCCTGCAGGTCGAGCACCTTGTAGAAGTTGCCGGGGACGTGGAGGCCGAGGGCGAAGTCGGTGTCGAACTCTTTTCCCGTGTCGATCTCCTCGTGCGTCAGCCAGCGGTCCGCGCTGAAGTCGAAGTCCATCTTGTTGCGGTAGAAGAATCGCTTCGGGGACGGGAGGGCCGGGTGCACCTCGACATCGTCAACGCCGGCGTTCTCCTCCAAGGCCTCCGCCACGTGCCGCCGCTTGGCGTCGAGCTGCGCCTCGTAGTCGACGTGCTGCCACGTGCAGCCCCCGCATTCGTCCGCGTAGCGGCACCGGGGCTCCACACGCAGGTCGCTCGGCGCCAGAAGCGTGTCGAGCTTGGCCTCGGCGCGGGTTGACTTTGTGTTGTAGATGTACGCCTTCACCTGGTCTCCGGGAACGGCGTCTTCTACGTGTACGGGAATGCCGTCGACGTGGGCGATGCCCGTGCCGTCGTCCGCGAGGGCCACGATGTCGAGTTCGGTGAGTGTGCCTCGTTTGACAGCAGGCATACAGTTTTATTGGTTGAGGATAACACTCGCAAAGATCGGATTACGTCCCCCCCGATCCGATGTCCGTACGGGTCGTTCTGGCCGATCCATATGCGCTGGTCCGGGCGTCGTTGCAGGCGTTCCTCGACGCGCAGCCCGAAATCGAGGTGGGGGCGACCACCGACGATGGAAATGAGGCTGTACGCGATGGCTGCACGGATACTACGGACGTGGTGCTGTTGGAGGCGCTCCTGTCCGAGCCATCGGGCCTCGACACCGTGGAGCAGCTTACCGAGACCGACGATGCACCTCCTGCCCTGGTGGTGAGTCGCTCCGAGCACCCGTGGCTGGCCGAGGAGATGCTGGAGGCCGGTGCGTCGGGCTACATACTGAAGCGGGATGCTCCCGACTTCCTCACGAAAGCGCTCTACGGGGTCGCGCAGGGACAGGACGGCTGGATCAGTCCCCACATTTCAAGGTCGCTGGTTCCCGACGGAGTGCCTGTTGCCCGGAGCATACGCCAACTGACACCACGGGAGCGCGACGTGCTCCGGCTCGTGGCCGAAGGGCTGCAAAATCCGGAGATTGCCGAGAAGCTCTGCATCAGCACGGGGACGGTGAAAAACCACGTACACCAGATTCTTCAGAAGCTGGGCTTGCCTACGCGCTTGAAGCTGATTGTGTGGGCCCACCGGCACGACCTGAAACGGCTGTTGCCCCCCTGATGAAATTGGGCGAGAGTAAAATGTATCGATGGGCACACTCAATTTATGACGGTCGATACATGATCGAGAGCCTCCTCCGCCGTAGCAATGTATGTAGGAGGACGTTTCTCCCCCTTCCCCTCTCTTAGTGACTCATTCCACGCATAGTCCTCCTGTCTGTATGCCATGCGCGTGTCTCCTCACGCCATAGGTTCTCTTGTATTGTTATTGCTTTTTCCATCAATCGGTGGACTTCTGACTGGGTGTGACAGCAATGAGCCCCGTCCCCCAGATCAAACACAAATCAATTGCGAGGGCACTCTTTCCGCGGCAGTGGAGTGGGAGACCCCTCAACATATTCCCATCGATCTGCAGGGCATCGCGAGCCATCCGGACATTGCTGTCGACGGCTCGAAGAAATTTGTTGCCATTCATGAAGTGGATACCACCCGGCAGTTCGCAGCCCCTAGTGAGATCTATGCCCTCCGCCGGACGGAAGCGGGCTGGAGCGAACCGATCAACGTCTCTCAGAGCGACACTCCGTCTTCCCGGCCCGTAATTGCAACAGGACTCGGCGGGACCGTGCACCTCGTCTGGGGCGAGCGCCTCCAGGACGCCACCCCGCGCCCCGGCGCGCCTCCCGATGCCGTTTACTATGCTCGCAGCATCGACAATGGGCAAACCTGGTCGGCCCCCGAAGAGGTTTTCGCCTCCCGCAGCGATGCCTTCTTTAGCATGCCCCACAGTCTCGCTTTCGACGCTGACGGCCATCTTCATCTCGTGTTTTCATCTCGGGAGAGTGACAACCGTCCCGCTCAGATCCGCCATTTTGAGCGAATGTCCACAGGGTGGACCGGCGGTCGAACTTCCATTGGGGATCGAGGGGGCGGTAAGGAACCCGACATCGCGATAGGACCAGAGGGCCGGTTCTTGGTTACGTATATCGCGGCCGATACCTCACGCCAGGAGCGGGATCGCAATAGTGTGTTTTTCACCTGGTCGGAAGATGGAGGGGAGACGTGGGAGAAAAGAATACTTGTTCACCGCTCGGGATTTGACGAGCCGGGCTTCTCTCCCACGATCGCCGCAAGCTCCAATGGTCGCATTCAAATCGTGTGGCGGAAAAGCCT
The DNA here is from genome assembly GCA_964519235.1 of uncultured Salinivenus sp. Classification (GTDB taxonomy): domain Bacteria; phylum Bacteroidota; class Rhodothermia; order Rhodothermales; family Salinibacteraceae; genus Salinibacter. Next base: position 8,791 of record CAZFJR010000056.1, read on the forward strand.
GACGGGTGACCTCAAGCCGGAGGCTCTCTTCGGCAGTTGTTCGACCGACGGGGGCGAACGCTGGGCCAAAGCGAAGAATCTTACCCCCTCGATTGCCGGTCAAGGCATTCCCAGCACGCCGGAAGTGGCTGTTGATGAGCGAGGGGCCACAAACGTGACCTTCCAAATGGGCGGGTTTAACACGTCCTCCTTTCCGGCATACCATCTCCGAGGCATTGGGGAGGACTGGACATCCCCTC
>CAZFJR010000056.1:9129-18693 GCA_964519235.1 uncultured Salinivenus sp.
ATAGCACCGGTCCCGAGTCGACGCCCGAGCCGCACTTCGAACTGACGGCTGGAGCCCCGGTCAACGCCTCCGTCCAAGGACAGGCCACGCTGGGCAACAACCTGTCGTTCGACGAGCAGAACGTCTTTGTGCACCCCATCCAGCCGCTGGACAAGACCGTTACCATCGTCCAGCTCTCCGGGGAATACGAGGAGTCGGTGACCCACGATCTCTCGTTCATGCGACTGGCCGACGGCCCCCTGGAGCCGGGCACCTACGAGGTGGGAATGAACGGTCACTGCGATAGCTCCTGCGGGCCGGGGTTCTTCCCGGACGAGCTCTTCACCGCCAGCTACGGGCGGCAGACCGCCGATTCCCTGCATTTCTATCCGCTGAAGGAGGGAACGGTCACCGTTGAGACGGCCACCGACGAGGTCGTGCAGGGCACCTTTTCGCTCGACGCGGCAATGGAGGCCAGCGTGTCCCGAGCCGACATGGAGACCTTCCGCGATTCGCTGCGCGAGGTGCGCGGGGACCCGCCGAGCGACAGCACGGAGTTTCCGCGGCCTCCGCGGCCGGACATTCAGCCCCTGGAGCCACCCATGACGATTGAGGGCAGCTTCACGGCCACGCCCGGCACGCTGTCCGATGCGGTGACGCGTCCACAGTGGAGCGTGAGTGGAGGCATTGGAGCGCCGTAACCGTTGCGCTTCTGGCAGAGCCGCCGAAGAAAGCAGGCGGACGGGGTCAGTCGTCCTCCGGAGACGATCCGGCCCCTTCGTCCGCCACGAATTTGTACCCGATCCCGTACACCGTCTCCAGGTAGGAGGGAGCGTCCGGTTCGGGCTCGATTTTCTTTCGCAGCGACGCCACGTGGCGGTCGATGGTGCGGGTGGTAATGTCGCCGCTGATGCCCCACACGTCGCGGAGGAGTTGCTCGCGGCTCACCGTGCGACCCCGGTGCCGAATAAAGTACTCTAAAATTTCGAACTCCAGGTCTGTAAGATCGATGTCCTTCTCTTGCGCCGTGACGGTCTCGTCGGGGAAATGGACAGTAAAGCGTCCAAACGCGTACGTGCGGCCCGTATCCGGGAGGGCCGACTCGCTGCGTGCAAGAACAGCCTCCACGCGGGCCGCAAGCTCTTTCGTATCGAAGGGCTTGGTCACGTAATCGTCGGCCCCAAGGTCGAAGCCCCGGAGCTTGTGCTTGTCTGCGTCCTTCACCGTGAGCATGATGACCGGAGAGCTGACTCCGCCTCGACGCGCTTCACGCAGAACCTCGAAGCCGTCCTTTTCCGGTAGCTTCACGTCTAGCAGCACGAGGTCGTAGGGAGGAAGGCTGGTCATCTTCTGCAGGGCCTCCGCGCCGCTGGAGGTGTGCCGCACCGCGTAGCCTTTTCGAGAAAACAGGGCCACTAAATGCTCCCCAATATCGGGGTCGTCTTCAGCAATGAGGAGGTGCGCCTTGGGCGCGTTGCGGGGGCGCGCATTCCGAAGCGAGGACATGGCCGTAAAGCAGGTGGGAGGGGGGCACGAGGGCACCGTTCGATGTCGGAGCGGAGGTCGTGGTGTGGCAATGACGATGAGCATTATACCGTCGCAATCGGGGCAAAGTTCGACGGAGGGGGCCTCCCCTCGTTGGGAGCGAACGGAGCAAGAGGCCGTAGGTACCACACGGTAGCGACAGCACGTTGCACTGCTTTCTCCGAACGAGCCGGTGGGCCCACATGGACGCGTCGCCGCTTTTCGATCCTCAGTACCTTCCTGTCATCGCCGTTACCCTACTCGGCTTTGCGGCGCTGGCCGCGGCGCTGCTCGTGCCAATCTGGCGGTTTCTGAACCGGGAGCAGGAGGTGGCTGAAGAATGGACACCGGAGGCGGTGGAAGAGCGACTCCGCGAGCATCATGCCGAGAAGGCCGGGAATGATGAACCGTCCCCCGACGAGTCGGTGCCCGAGCGGGACGCCCCCGACGCCTCGGGAACGCCGCTGGGATGAGGGCGCCAGCCTAGTCGTTGACGGGCGCATCCGGGGCGGACGTATCGGGGGGAGCCACCCGCACCATGGGCCGGAGGTCCTCTAGCGTCTTGGGGCCGATGCCACGCACGCGCTGCAACTCGTCCACGCGCCGAAAAGAGCGCTGACTGGATCGGTAGGCGAGGATGCGTTCCGACAGTGCCGGGCCGATGCCCGGGAGGGCCTCCAGGGCGCCTCGCGGGGCCGAGTTAAGGTTGATGGGGGCGTCTGCGGAGGGGAGAGGAGCAGTTGAAGCGGCGGCAGCGGACGCCGCGGGCGCGGCCATGGAGTCGGAGGGCGGCTGGGCGACGAGGGAGTCGACGGCGAGCGGGGGCACCTGTTGCTGCTGCACGTGCCGGACGGCAAGGCCAAGCACGAAAAGAAAGGCGAGCGTAAGCACCGCGATGCCTTCGCGGCGCGTGATGGAGAGTCGCTGCTGCAGCTTGTAGAGCCAGGTCATGGCGGCACGGGAGCAGGGGCACATGCAGAGGCTCGCGGCGTACTCCCAAGACACACTGGTCTCTGAAATCTAACGTCGAAGCGTCGAGGGGCCGTAGGCAGCCTTCTCGCCGCGCATCCTCGCTTCTATGGCCCAGCGCTCCATCATTCGCACCGAGGCCGTCGTGCTGCGCAGCCTCGACTACGGCGAGACGAGCCAGATCGTGACGCTCTTCACGAGAGAGAAGGGCAAGCTTGGGGTGATGGCCAAAGGCGCCCGCCGCCCCAAGAGCTCGTTCGGGGCCACGCTCCAGCCGATGGCCTATACACAAGTGGTGTTTTACCACAAGCCCACGCGGACGCTGCAGACCCTGAGCGAGAGCAGTCATGTAGAGTCGTTTCATCGACTCCGTGGCGGGTTGCGGCCCATTACGGTGGGACTACGCATTGTGGAACTGGTCGACGCGCTCATGGAGACGGAAGACGCGCAGCCCCGGGTGTTTGCGCTGTTGGTGCGGGCGATGCGCCGCCTCAATCGCCGTCAGCCGCGTGCCCACAATCTGTGGCCGTACGTGCAGTTGCGGTTGGCGCAGGTGCTGGGCGTGGCCCCCGCGGTGGAGCGTGCGCGGGTGGAGGCCGTGACGGGGGACGAGGGGCTGCTGTCGCTGGCCGACGGGGGGGTGTATCCGCCTGGCGCCTCCGCGGAAGAGCCCCGTCGTGCCTCGCGCGCCGCCCTTCGCGCCTACGCAACCTTCGCGCGCGCCAACCTCGACACCGTCATGCGCCTGGAAATGGCGCAGCCCGTACGCCGGGAAGTGGAAGCGCTCGTGCGCGACTTTCTTCGGTACCAGTTTGGCGACGCGTATCCGGACCGCAGCCGATCGGTCATCGCCCAGATCGAGGCGGCGGAGGGTTGACCTTTTCGCACGGCCTCGGTACCCTTAGTGTATGAAATGTTACTGTGTGGAGTATATGTAGCTGTTCCCCGGGTGTGCGGGGAATGCCCTCATCGGCTGCGCCTTGCCGTCTGTATCCCCATGGGCCGCAAAAAACTTACCGCCAAGCAGCACGAGTTCCTCCAGTTCCTCATCGACCGGACGCGTGAAACGGGCGTCTGGCCGACATACCGGGAAATCATCGACCACTTTGGCTACAACTCGCCCAACAGCGTCACGCAGAACCTCAAGGCGCTGCACCGCAAGGGGCATCTCACGCGAGACGACCAGGGGTATCAGCTGGCGCCGCGCTACGAGGAGCAGGAAGAGCCGGGCATTCCAGTGAAGGGAATTATCTCGGCCGGGACCTTGCAGGAGGCGGTTGAGGCGGACCTGGGAACCATTACCCTGGACATGCTCTTTTCGGACCTCGATGAGATTTTTGCCATTCGCGTTTCGGGACAGTCGATGCGCGGGGCCGACATTCACGACGGCGACTACGTGCTTCTCATCGACGAGGACATTCCGGAGGGGGGAATTGGGGCGGTGCTCTACAACGGCGAAACGTCTCTGAAGCGCGTGTACCACGATGAGGACGGCCTCCGACTGGAGCCCTGCAATCCGGAGTACGATGACATCCACATTCAGCCCGACGTATTCGAGGAGGTGACCATCCTCGGTCGGTACATCGGCCACGTCAACGAAGACGGCATCTACAAGAAGGGGCATGGCGGCGGCCCCGTCGCGGCGGCGTAGGGGAGCAGGGATTCCCGCGCGCCGAAGGACGGCCCGCAGGGCAGCGTGTACGCACCGTTTTGCATCTACACCACGAGTGAACTCGGTCTATGAGCGAATTGCCAAACTGGCGAGACAATCTTGGGCGCGACGGCGGGCACTGGGACGACGGCCGCTGGTACGACATTCACCTGGAGCGACGCATGCCGCAGGCCGTGCCCATGTTCGAGGAACTGGCCATGGCCCTGCCTCCGCTGCCCCCTGGCGCTCGCGTGGGCGACCTGGCCTGTGGCACCGGCAATGCCGCCGCCACGGTGCTCGATGCCTATCCCCAGGTGGAGCTCGTCTTGATCGACGAAGACCCTGATCTGCTCTCCATCGCGCAGGAAAAGGTGGGGCAGTTTACACGCAGTGTGGAGCCGCTTCGCGTGTCGGTGCCCACCGACGGGGCACCGCTGCCGGGCGGGCCGTACGATGCGGTGGTGGCCTCGCTGGCCCTCCACGCCATCGTGGGGCATGAGGTGGACCGTGCCGAAGCGGAGTCGCGCTACGAATTGCTGTTTCAGAGCATCCTTGAGCCGCTCCGCCCCGGCGCGCACTGCCTGGTGGGCGACCACGTGGGCACGCTCGATCTCTACGCGCAACTGAAGGCCATGGAGCGCGCGGGGTTTGTGGAGGTGGACTGCGCCTGGCGGCAAGACGATTTCTTCGTGGCGGGTGGGCGCAAGAGCCCGTGACGATGGACTAGCGCTCGTTCCGGATGCGGGCGTAGGTCTTGTCGAGGTTTACCACTGGCTTCGGGTAGTCCGCGCCCAGCACGCAGCCGTACTTCTTTTGCTCCTCGTGGCTCATCTTGTGCGGCTCGTGGACGTAGTGGTCGGGTACGTCCTGGAGCTCGGGCAACCAGTAGCGGACGTACTCGCCGTTCTCGTCGTAGCGCTGGGCCTGCTTTACGATGTTGAAGTAGCGGGCCCGCGGGTCGTTGCCCACGCGGGAGTTGTAGGCCCAGTTGCCCCAGTTCGAGGCCACGTCGTAGTCCACCAGTTGCGACTCGAAGTAGGCCGCGCCCATGCGCCAGTCCAGCTTTAGGCTCTGCGAAAGCATGCTGGCCACGTTCTGGCGCCCCCGATTGGACATGTAGCCGGTGCGGTTGAGTTCGCGCATGTTGGCGTCCACGAACGGAATGCCGGTGGTGCCGGTGGCCCACCGCTCGAACGACTCGTCGTGGTAGCTCCAGTCGATGTCGTTGCCGATGATGCCGCCCGGGTGGAAGAGTCGGTCGCCGGCCTTCCACGTCACGTAGGTGAAGAAGTCGCGCCAGATGAGCTCGAACTTCATCCAGTAGGTTGACTTGTTGTCGACCCGTCGCCGCTCGTAGCGCTCCACTTCTTCGTGGATCTGGCGGGGCGTAATGCAGCCGTGAGCGAGCCACGCACTGAACTTGGCGGAGTAGTTGGCGCCGAGCAGGCCGTTGCGGGTGGCCTTGTACTTTTTGAGGCAGTCCTCCCGCCAGATGTACTCGTCGATGCGGTCGAGCCCCCGCGTCTCGCCGCCTTTGAAGGGCAGCACCGCCCGTTCGTCGACGGTTCCGTCCGCGTCGAAGCCGAGGTCGCCAAGCGTAGGAATCGAGCCGGCGTCCAGGTCGTCGGGGAGCGGGGAGACGGTGTCGGGGGCGTCGGTCGTCGGGCGCACGCGACTTTTCTTTTCCACGCCCTTCCGGAAATTGGTGTAGACGTCCGGAATGTCGTCCGGGCCCTCGAAGGGGATGTCGTCGATGTGGTAGAGCGTCTTGCCCCAGAAAAAGCCGGGGAGGGCGTCGGTCTCGGCGAGTGCGTCTTTGACCGCGTCCTCCGTCTTGCGCTCCTCGGTCCCAATTTCCTGGAACATGAGCACCTCATCGGCGCCCACCTGCCGCACGAGGTCGGGAAGCACAGTTTCCGGGCGGCCATTGCGCACCACCAGGTCGCTCCCGCGCTTCTGAAGGGAGCCGCGCAGGTCCTGAACGCTCTCGCGCAGGAAGCGGGCGCGGATGGCGCTCATCTTCGGCAGGTCAAACATTGTGGTGCCGACGTGGCGCGGGTCGAAGCAGTAGACCGGCACGGTGCGGTCGAAGTGGTCCACTGCGTAGCGGAGTGGCGCGTGGTCGCGGACGCGGAGGTCGTTACGGATCCAGACAAGGGCGGTTGAGGGCACGGCGGTGGTGCGTTGGAAGGGGAGAGGGGGGAAAGGGAAAGAGGGCACGAACGCGGGGACGCGTCGGGCGCACAGAGGCGTCAGATCTCGTGCTTCGACTCTTCCGTTCGTCCGGGCACTACTCTTCCTTTGCCCAGGGGACGTGGTCGCGATTTTTGTTGCGTCGGCAGCGCTCGCTGCAGTATTTTACATTTTCCCAGTCGTCTTCCCATTTCTTTCGCCACTCAAACTCGCGGTTGCAGACCGGGCACGTCTTCGTCGGTAAGTTCTTGTGACTCATGAGAGGGCCAGAGGTGGTAGCGGAAATGCAAACGGTGTATGTGTATAAACGCAGTACATGTGCAAACGGCGGGGCCATTTTCTCGTGCCGTTTCACCGGGGGTTCTTACACGCTCGTCACGCACCCTGCCTTTGCACGGTTCTCACGTCAAACGGCCCGTTGCGGAGCGCGTGCGGCCCATCGTGGAGGAACAGACGCGGGAAAGGGGGCGTAGGGTCACATGGCTATTTTGAAGGCAGCAGCAATCCTCCCGCTGCGCACCGCCGGGGCCATAGCTCAGTTGGTAGAGCGCTGGAATCGCACTCCAGAGGTCCTGGGTTCGAATCCCAGTGGCTCCACATCCTTCCCCCGCCTGCTCCGAGTACACTCGGGACTGCGCGGGGGTTTTTGTGTTGGGCCCTGTCCGGTGTGTTGGGCCCTGTCCGACTGCAACCAGGCTGCGAGGCAGAGCGCCGTGCCGTTTTTAGAAATGCGCTTTCACGTCGTTACGGACCCGCCGTCACGGACCCGCCGTCACGGACGGCGCTTCACGAAGCCAGGTGTCTCCTCCGGAATCGTCCAGAGGTAGAGCACGTCGCCATTCACGCGGGTGGTAGAGTCCGGGGCCCAGGCGTCCATGTCGAAGCTGTGGGAGACCACGCGGGTGCCCGGCGCCAGTTGTTCGAAGAGCAGGGGCCGGAGCTTGATGTTGATCTCCGGGAAGAGGTACAGTGTGACGACCGTGGCCTCACTGAAATCGGCCTCGAAGAGGTCTTGCTGGCGGAACTCCACCCTGTCGCCCACGCCCGACACGGACGCGTTCGTGCGGGCGCGCCGGACAAGTTCGGGTTTGATCTCGATCCCGACGCCCCGGGCGCCGTACCGCTCGGCGGCCGTAATGGGAATGCGCCCGTCGCCGCTGCCCAGGTCGTACACCACGTCGTCGGCGGAGACGCCGGCCAGTTCCAGCATGTGATTCACGGTGGACTGGGGCGTCACCACGAAGGGCACGTCCGCTTCCACGGTGGTGTCCGGGGCCTCGGACGGCGCCTGAATTTGAGCGGTGCTCTGTGAAGTGTCGGTCTGCGAGGGGGACGGAGCCTCCTGCTCCTGTGCGCATCCGGCGAGGGGAAGCGTCCCCGCAGCGAGCAGGGCGCCGACGAGGAGGCGAGCGGCGACGGTGTGGACGAGGGGCAGGCGCATCGGACACGGGAAGTCAAGAAGTAGAACGGGCCTCTCGGCCTGTGGAGCGCGATCGGCGCAGTTAGGCGCGGCGGGGACGGAGCGTGGAGTCGGGCAGCCACGACCAGTCCGGCAGCTGTTTGCGCAAGGCGCGGGCCGCGTACTCGAGGCTTACGTAGGCCGCCGGGATGAGGACCAGGGTGACCAGGGTGGAGGCCAGCAGTCCGCCGATGACGACGCGGGCGAGGGCCGCCTGAATTTCAGCGCCGGCGCCGATGCCCAGCGCGAGGGGCACGAGGCCCAGCACCGTGGTGAGCGTGGTCATGAGAATGGGGCGCAGGCGCAGGCGCCCGGCCTCCGCCACCGCGGCCTTCAGGGCCATGTCGTGCTCACGTCGCATGAGGTTGATGTAGTCGACCAGCACGATGGCATTGTTCACCACGATCCCGATCAGCATCACCAGTCCCATCACGCTCTGGATGTTGACGGTGGTGCCGGTAAACACGAGCGTGGGGAGCACGCCAATGAGCACGAGCGGCACGCTGAACATGACGACCAGCGGGTCGAGGAAGCGCTCAAACTGGCCCGCCATGACCATGTAGATGAGCACCAGCGCCATGATGATGGCAATGATGAAGTCGCGCTGGGCCTTTTGCTGCTCGCGGTACTCGCCGCCGAAGGCGATGGAGAAGCCCTCGGGAAGCGACAGGGTGGAGAGCTCGGCGCGCGCCCGCTCCACCACCTCGCCCAGCACGGCGTCGCTGTTGAGCGTGGCCGAAATGTAGGTGACGCGCTGGCCGTTGATGCGGCGGATTTCGGTGGGGCCGCGGCCCCGGTCCGTACGCACGAGGGACGAGAGGGGCACCGACTGGCCCTCCGGCGTGCGGACGGAGACGTTGTCCAGGTCCTGCACCGAGAGCCGATCGTCCGGCCGCAGGCGCACCACAATGGGGAATTGCTCCCCGCCGTCGCGGTACGACGCCGCCCGGCTCCCGCCGAGATTCGTCTGCACGGCCTGCGCCACCTCCTGCACCGACAGCCCAAGCGAGGAAATCTTGCCGCGCAAAAAGCGGATGTTTTGCTCCGGGCGGCCCTCGCGCCGCTGGGACCGGACGCTGGCCACGCCGTCTACCGTCTCCAGCCGCCCCTGGATGCGGTTCGCAATCTTGCGGGCCTGCTCCAGGTCGTACCCGCGGAGCTCCACCTGCAGGGCCTCGGTGCCGCCCCCAGTGCTAAAGATGCGCCGCAGAATCCAGAGGCCCGACTGCGCGCTCACCCGGATGTCGGCCCCCGGCACCTGGCCCAGCACGGCCGAGCGGATGCTATCGGCCAGCACGAAGGTGTTGATGGAGCGCTCCGAGGCGGAGGCGAGGCGAATTTCCACCTCCGCGCCCCAGGGCTGCACCTGCTTGGCAAAATTTTCCACGTCCCGGTCCGGCAGCTCCGCCTTCACGCGCTGCTCCAGCTCATCGAGGTACTCCATCACCACCGCAATGTTGGTGCCCTGCTCCATGTCCAGGTCCACGTCGATCTCGTTGGCGTCCGTCTGCGGGGCCAGCTCGATCGACACCATGGGCCAGAGGGCCAGCGTGCCGCCCAGTAGCAGGGCCGTGGCCCCGAACACGAGCCAGCGGCGCTCCAGGGCGCCCCGGATGAGGGACGAGTAGCGGTGCTCCAGGCGCGCAAAGGCGCGCTGGAACCAGGGCTTTTCGGGCGGGGCGGCCTCCGCATCGTCCCCGCCCGCGCCGATGGTCAGGAAGCGGCTGCCCATCATGGGCACCAGCGTTAGCGCCACCAGGAGCGAGCAGACCAGCGCAAAGACCACCAC
>CAZFJR010000057.1:0-255 GCA_964519235.1 uncultured Salinivenus sp.
GGACAGGCCCTCGTCGGTCGCGTCGGTGCACGCCGCCTCGATGGCCGTCTCCGACAGGTCGAGGCCCGTCACGCGGTAGCCCCGGCGGGCGAGGGCCCGGGCGTGACGGCCGCGGCCGCAGGCGAGATCGAGGATGTGGGCGTCCGGGGCCGGGGCGACCTCCTGTTCAAGAAGGGCGACCAGCCGCTCGGCTTCCGCCTCGTCCCGGTGGTCGTACACCTGCGTGTAGGCGTCGCTCCAAAACCAGTCTTCGTA
>CAZFJR010000057.1:265-18207 GCA_964519235.1 uncultured Salinivenus sp.
GGATTGCAGGCGGCGGGCGGGGACGATAAGACTACTCGTCGTCGAGAGACGCCTTGAAGGGCGCAATCGCGTCTTCGACCGGGCGGGCATCGGGGTACCAGCTCAGGATTTTGTGCACCACGTCGTCGAGCAGGGCGTCGGGGCAGGAGGCGCCGGAGGTGAGCAGCACATCCACCGGCGTCTCGTCCGCAGGGAACCAGCGTTCGGTCGTCGTTTCCTGCTGGGCGTGGATGTCGAAGTGCCGGATTTCGGCCGGGGCGTCGAACTGCTCGGCGTCGCGGATGAAGTAGGTGGGCATGTGCTCCTCACACAGCTCCACGAGGTGGCTCGTGTTGGAGGAGTTGTAACCGCCCACGATGATGCCGAGGTCGGCGCCGTCCTCGATGAGGGCGTGGGTGGCGTTCTGGTTCTCGTTGGTCGCGTAGCAGAGCGTGTCGCTCGTGTCGGCAAAATGCTCCTTCACGTCGGCCTCGCCGTAGCGGTCGACGAGGGCGTCGCGCATGAGGTCGGCAATGGCGGCGGTTTCTTCGGCGAGCATCGTCGTCTGGTTTACCACGCCCAGGCGCCGCAGGTCCTCGGCGGGGTCGAAGTCCTCGGAGTACTTGTCCTCAAAAAAGTCGTAGAAGAAGTCGGCGCTCTTCTCCCCGCGGATGACGGCGGCCAGCTCTTCGGCCTCCTCCATGTCTCGCACCACCACGACCGGCCCTTCCTGCTTGGCGTGGGAGAAGGTGGCGCGCGTTTCTTCGTGGTAGCGCTTGCCGTGCACCACGATCGAGTAGTCGTCGTCCCCGATCTGGCTGCTCTTGCGCCACACCTTTTCGACGAACGGGCAGGTGGTGTCGTACGTCTCGGTGTCCACGCCGCGCTCCTCCAGCTCCTGCTCCACCTCCAGCGTGGTGCCGAAGGCGGGGATGATGACCACATCGTCGGGCGTAAGCTCGCTGAAGGGGATCAGCTGCTCGCCCTTTGTGGTGCGCAGAAACTGAATGCCCCGGTCCCGCAGGTCCTCGTTCACGTGCGGGTTGTGGATCATCTCCGAGAGCAGGAAGATGCGTTTGTCCGGGTTCTCATCCAGCGCCTTGTACGCAATCTCGATGGCCTGCTCCACACCGAAGCAGAACCCGAAGTGGCGTGCGATTTTGAAGCGCACCGGGCCGAAGTCGATCACCGAGGGGGAGAGGTCTTTCTTGCGCGGATCGGCCACCTGCCGCGCGTCCTTGACCGTCGAGATGATCGGGCTCTCGTAGAACGTCGGGACGTCGAACTGGCGCATGGGCGAAGAGCAGGTCGTGAGGAGAACGACGGGTTTTTTAGGCGTACGCGAGGGGAGATTGGAGGTTCAGGCGTGCGTCTGTTTCCTCGTCGGGCTCTCCAAGATGGGCAGATCGAGGGAGGCGCACGAGGGGCCGGGCGAGCGGACGTGCCGGTCGGCAGGGTCCCCAACGACGGTCCAGTCGACGGGGCGGAGGGGGGGCTCGCCGGAGCGGAGGTGGCATCCCGCACGACTCAGTACGGGGGCGTCCGGCTTCGGCAGGGTGCGGGGGGCGAGGCCCTGGTGACCGAGGACAGTTGACCGAGGACAGTCCACGCCGGAGACGCGTGTTTGACGGACACGAACATGCCCGTGGCGCCGGCCCAGAGGGCGGCTTTTCCCAGGCGCGAGTGGCCGACGGCGATCACGCGGTCGGCGTCGACCGTGTCGGTTTGGGCGGCGTAGTCCACCATGCGGCAAAAGCCCTACGCCCAGGCGCCAAGGGCCGACCCGTTGCCGCCTGTCCCGAGGCGGGCGCTGTCGGGAAGGGGAGAATCACAGCCGAGATCCAGCAGTAAGCGGCTCGGCCTAACGAAGCCCCTCTCGTTCTGTTTGACTGTAAGTTCTGTTCTTGCATGGACGGCACAAAAGAGACCGACACGCGCCTGGGAGCCCTCGTCGACGTGGCTGCGAGGTGGCGCGAGCCGGATCATCCGCCCCGCGAGGAGGCGGTCGCCCAGACGCTCGACGCGCCCAACCGGTGGACCGAGGAGGCACTGGACTACGCCTTGAACCGCTGGATGCAGGCCGTCACGGCCGAAGCGCTGTCCGACTGGCTGGAGGCGCCGGACGTCGATGGGGCCTCTTGCTCCGTGGGGGTGCTCCACGGAGACACCGAGCCGCTGGCGGGCCTCCGGGCGGCGCTGTCGGTGTGGGCGAGCGGGCATGCGTACCTGGGGCACGTGCCGGAGGCCTCCCCGGCGCTCCTGCCGGCGCTGGCGCAGGCCCTGCAGGCGCGTCACGGGGGCATTGAGGCCACGTTTGTGGAGGACGAGGAGACGTTGCTGGCACGGGCCGACGCGCTGGTGGCACAGCCCAGCCGCGACGCGGCCGCTGCGCTGCGAGATCGATGCGACGCCCATGGCCTCCCCGCCTCGCGGCGCCTCCTGCAGCCGCCGCGCCGCGCCATTGCGGTGCTCGACGGCCACGAGGACGACGACGCTCGCGGCGGCATCGCCGAAGACCTCCTGCTGTACGAGGGCGGCGGGCACCGGCGGCTCGCGCTCCTGTGGGCGCCCAGCGACCTGTCCCCGGATGCCTATCTCGAAGCGATGGCGCGCTTCCGCGGCGTCTTCCCGGCCCACGACGACACGCCCGGCGCCCTGCAGATGCAGAAGGCCTTTCTGGAGGCGCAGGACGACCCGCACGCCTTCGCGGCGGGCCTCGAGTTTTTGGTGAGTCGCGGGGCCCCCGAGGTTCCGCAGCCCGAGGGGCACCTCCGGTGGACCGAGTACGACGCCCTCGACGCGGTGGATGCCTGGATCCAGGAGCATCACGACCGCCTCTGTGCGGTGGTGGCCCGCGCCCCGCTGCACGACCAACTGCCCGCCTCCTGGCCCCTGCGCACTCCCGGCGACCTGCACCTTCCCCCGCTCGACGACGCGGAGGGCGCGGCCGTCGCACGCTTCGTCGGTGGACTCGGCACCCCGGATGCGCAGACGCGATGATGAGCAGACGGGACCGTGCCCGCTACCGACCCTCCAGATAGTCGGACAGGATGGCCTCCACGTCCGGTTTGACGGCGGCCCAGTCGGTGCCCGGTGCTTTGGAGACGGTGACGAACCGGGGGGTAACAAACACGTCCTCTACCCCCGAGATGGCAAATAACGCCCGCGCGAGGGGGGCCTCCTCGGCCTCCTCGGCGGAGGTGTACGCGGCCACGCCGCCGTCGAGAAAGGGGGCGGCGTCGGTGGTGAACTTGAGGCTGTTGGGGTTGGGGGTGGGCTCTGCCTGGAGTGAGGGCATGGGGGCGGTGGGAGGGAACGCGCGGGGCTGTCGTGAAGGGACGGGAAAATGCCAAAACGGGCCTTCAAAACGCGGACGGGCCCGGCGAGTTCGGTTCCCGGAACGCGCTCTGTGTTGTACGGTGAATTCACTTGCGTCTTCTGCCCTGCATGGTGTTTTTCGTACTGCACCCTGTCCCACTCGCCCCCAACGGCCATGGAGTCTCTCGACGACCAATCGTCGGCCCCAAATGCGGAGCGCTCCCTCAGCGATGTGCCGGAGGGGGGGAAGCTGGAACGGATTGCCGCCCACACGCAGGGCCTCGTCACCGATCTTCGAGAATGGATTGACCTCCGCATCGACCTGGCCATCCTGGAGGTCGAGGAGCGACTCGACGAGACCAAGAACGAGATCGCGCTCGGGATCACGCTCGCGGTGTTTGGGTTCTTTGCCGCGCTGTTTAGTCTCACGACGGTCGCGCTGGGTGTGGGATGGCTGCTGGGGCACCCGTTCTGGGGCTTTCTGGCGGTCGCGGTGGCACTGATCCTCGTGGTCGTGGGGCTTCGGGTCGTGCAGCCTGCACTTGTGCCCCCGTCCAACCTGTTCGAAGCCCTCCGGACCGACCGGGCCGATGCGGCGAAAGACCGCGCCTCTGGGCCACGTCCCGCGTCTGCGGCCGTCGAGGAAGAGCCCGCCGAGGAAGCGGCCTCCGGCGGCGACGGAGCGGCGTCCGGCCCGACCCGCTCGTAGCCCAGCCCGCTCGCCGCGCTTGGTTCCGCGGGGTCGCTTTGCCCGTTTCCAGCACTCTTTTTTCGCCAATGCACTGCACACCATGGACTCGGATTCAACCAGAGCAGACGTAGAGGCGCGCCTCCGAGAAACCGCGGAGGCCATGTCCGACCGTTTTGAGTCGCTGCAGGACGAGGTGGCCACCACTGGCACCTCGGTGCAGGACTGGGTGGTGCAAAACCCACTCAAGAGCGTGGGCGGCATGCTGGCGGCCGGGGTGGCCGTCGGGGCGCTTCTGGGCGGCCGTGGGTCGCGCCGCCTCCGGCACGGAGAACTGCTCGACCAGTACGTGCAGGCCCTGCGTGCGGAGGTGGACGAAGCGGTGGCGTCGGGCGACACGCCGGGCGAAGCCCTGGAAGAGGCCCTGCGCGGACGTGCTCCCCTGGTTGTGTACCGCGAGGGCGCGGGAGGGCGCCCGGATGCTGAGACCGGTGGGGGCGTTCTTGGGCAGAGCCTCGGCTTCGTCGCGCGCCTTGCCGCCCGCGAGGTGCTGCGCGACCTTGTGCTCTCGATGCTTGAAGATGTAGACGCGGGCGAGATGATTGGCGACGCGGGTCTTGAATGATCCAGCCCCCGCCCCTCGATATTTTTTTGGACGACTATATCCGACTGATGCGATTGGTCATTTTTGGGCCGCCGGGTGCCGGCAAAGGCACGCAGGCCGGCCTTTTGGAGCAGCGCCGCGACATTACGCAGGTCTCCACGGGGGACATCCTCCGGGCGGCCATGGATCAGGAAACTGAACTGGGCCAGAAAGCAAAATCGTACATCGAGGCGGGCGAACTGGTGCCGGACGCGCTGGTGCGCCAGCTCGCCGAGCAGGCGATTGCCGACGAGGGCTACGACGACTTTGTGCTCGATGGCTACCCCCGTACCGAACAGCAGGCCGCGTGGCTCACGGAGTTTCTGACCGAGCACGACACGCCGCTCGATGCGGTGGTAAGCCTCGACGTGCCCGACGACGAGCTGGTGCGCCGCCTCAGCCGCCGCCGCGTCCACGCCGACACGGGCGAGACGTATCACCTCGACCACGACCCGCCGCCGGAAGACATCGACGATGATCTTATCGTACAGCGCTCCGACGACAAGCCCGAGACCATTCGCAACCGGCTGAGCGTGTACCGCGACGAAACGGCCCCGCTTGCGTCGTACTACGAGGACCGAGGGCTGCTCGTCTCGGTGGACGGCACAGGCGGTATCGAAGAGGTGTTCGAGCGCATCGCGGCGGTGCTGGAATCGCGGGCCCGTCCCGCATAAGCCCTTCGGCGTCCCTGGTTTGTCGCGTTGGTTGGTTTGTCGCGTTGGTCTTTCTCGTCCCCGCCGATGCCCTCTTCCGCCAAAAGCATCTCGCCTGAAGACCGTGTGGCGGCCCTGCAGGCCCGCATCGACGAGGCCCTCCCCTCGCTCGTGGACGGGCGCTCGCCCGCCGTGCTGTACGACGCCGTCGAACACGTCCTTCGGGCCGGAGGCAAGCGCGTGCGTCCCGTCCTGCTTCTGCTGGTGGCCGAGGCCCATGGCGCGTCTGTAGACCGGGCGCTCCCCGCAGCCCTGGCCGTGGAGGTGTTCCACAACTTCACGCTCGTTCACGACGACCTGATGGACGATGACGAGGAGCGCCGCGGCGGCCCCACGGTCCACGCCAAGTGGGACGCGGGCACGGCCGTGCTCACGGGCGATCTTCTGATGGGCCTCTCCTACGACTTGCTGGGGCAGGTGGAGGAGACGGACACAGAGGCGCTGTACGCGGTGTACCACCCGATGGTGGAGCGCCTCTGCGCCGGGCAGGCCCTAGATGCGTCCTTCGAAACGAGCGCAGAGGTGTCCGTCGAGGCGTACCTCGATATGATTGACCGCAAGACGGGGGCGCTCCTCGCGGCGGCGTTTGAGCTTGGGGGGCTTGTTGGAGGCGCTCCGCCGCCTCAGCACGAGCGGCTGGCGGAGGCGGGACGGCTGGTCGGCCGCGCTTTTCAGATTCAGGACGACCTGCTGGACCTTACGGCGCGCACGGAGGACTGGGGGCGTGGGGTGGGCGGCGACCTCGTGGCCGGGAAAAAGACCTTCCTGACGCTTCGTGCGTTGGAGGAGACCGACGGCGACGCCCACGACTGGTTTGCCCGGCTTGTGACGGACGGCGGGCTTCCCCGCGACGACGTGGCGGAGGCCCGCGACCGAATGGCGGCGCTGGGCATCTTCGAAGAGGCCCGCGAGGCCGTGGCCATCTACACCGAACAGGCCCGCGAACGGCTTTCGGCGTTGCCGGACGCCCCGGCCACCGATGCTCTACACTGGTTGCTCACCCGCATGGAGGCCCGCGACCATTAGCGCCCCAGAGACCTCTGGCGCCGGCCCCAATTCTTCCACGCCGTTCCAGGGCGGTCGATGCACCCGCCGCCCTCACGCCCACCGGCCGTGTCATCGCTGCTCCTCGTCCCGTTATTGCTCCGCGTTCCTGCTTCCCGCATGATCGAGCGTGAGGTGACCATTCGCAACCGGGCCGGGCTCCATACGCGACCGGCCTCCATGCTCGTGAAGACGGCGTCTCAGTTCGAGGCGGAGATTTTTCTGCGACGCGACAACTACGAGATCAACGGGAAGAGCGTGATCGGCGTAATGACGCTGGCCGCTGAGCAGGGAGCCACCCTGACCCTTGTGGCGGACGGGACCGACGAGGAAGCGGCGGCCGAGGCCCTGGTGGAGCTTTTTGAGGATGGGTTCGGGGAAGAAATGTGACGCAGAGCCGACGCTGTGGGCCGTACGGGTGACAGGGAGCGCCAGCCTGGCTCGCAGATGTCCAGGCCTAAGGATCCACGACCAAAGATCCACAACCAAAGGTCCACAACCAAAAGGTCTACAACCAACCACTCGTTTCATGGAGAACGTGTCCTCAGCGACCGGGACCGAGGGCCAGTCCGCCGGCGAGCGTGTGCTTGAGGGAACAGGGGCGGCGCCGGGGGTCGCGATGGGTGCGGCCTTCCGGTACGACGCCTCCGCGCCTGCTGTGCGGCAAGAGACGGTGGCGCCCGACGCGGTAGACCAAGAAGTCGAGCTGTTTGCCGATGGCGTGCAGCGGGCCCAGCAAGAGCTCGAGACCATCCGTGCGGTTGCCCCTGAGACCGCGGAGGCCGACACCGACGCCCTCATTGAGGCGCAGGCGCTGATGCTGCGCGACGATGAGTTCTTAGGGGCGGTGCGGCGGCGCATCCGCGAGACGCACGCCTCGGCGGGGGCGGCGGTGCAGGCGGTCTTGAACGCCCACCGCGAGCGGATGGAGGCCAGCGACGATGCGTACCTGCGTGACCGGGCCGACGAGCTCGTAGCACTGGAAACGCGCCTGCTGCGGGCGTTGCGGCAGGGCGCAGTGGCCCACGCCATCGACACCCACTCGGTGCTCGTGGCCCAGTCTCTCACCGCCACGGACCTGCTTCGGCTGAGTCCCCACAATCTTCTCGGCTGCGTGACGGCGGAGGGCGGGGCGACCTCGCACGTGGCGGTCGTCGCCGAGGCGCTCAGCGTACCGCTTTTGGTGACCGCCCCCGAGGCGCTCCGAGACGTGCCGTCCGGGACGCCCGTCATCGTCGACGCAGACGCGGGGCGCCTTGTGCTACACCCCACAACCGAGACGCGCAAGCGGTACCGCCGCCGGCAGGCAGAGCAAGACGCCCCGCCGTCTCCTGCGTCGGCGCCCCTTTTCCCGGGGCCCGCCGCCACCGAAGACGGCCGCCCCGTCGCCGTACGGGCCAACATCGGGCTGAAAGAAGAACTGAACCTGCTGGCCCCCTACGGCGCGCAGGGCGTAGGACTGCTCCGCACCGAGCTCTTTTTTCTGGCCCACGGGGACGGCCGCCTCGACGAAGACCACCAGGCCGACGCCTACCGCGCCGTCGCCGAAGCCGCGGGCGACGCAGGGGCCGCTGTTCGTCTGCTCGACCTTGGCGGGGACGATCGGCTCCCTCGCCTCCACGCCGCCCCCCGTGAGAACAACCCGTTTCTGGGCTGGCGCGGCATCCGGAGGCTTCTCGACTGTCCCGACGACCTGCTGCGCCCCCAACTGCGGGCTCTCCTGCGCGCCAATCAGCATGGGTCGCTCCGCGTGCTCCTTCCCATGGTCACCGACCCGGATGAGGTTGCGCGTGTGCGGACGCTCCTGGCCGAGGAGAGCGACCGCCTGGCGCAGAACGGCGTTCCGCACGATCCAGACATGCCGCTCGGAATCGTTGTGGAGGTGCCGGCCGCCGCCCTCCAGGCCCACGCCTTCACCGAGCACGTGGACTTCTTTTCGATGGGGACGAACGATCTCACCCAGTACGTGCTGGCCGTGGATCGCGACAACCCCCGCGTGGCGAGTCGGCACAGTGCCCTCCACCCGGCCGTCCTCGGGCTGCTGCTGCGCGTAGTGGAGGCCGGTCGCACGGCGGAGTGCCCGGTGGAGGTATGCGGCGAAGTGGCGGGCGACGTGCAGGCTGTGCCGGTGCTCCTCGGGCTTGGGGTGGAGGCCCTGAGTGTCGCTCCTCAGCACCTGCCCGCCGTCCAGCGCCTCGTTCGCGCAGTGCGGTACGACGCCACTCAGGCCCTTGCCCGCGAGGCCCTGTCAGAGCCCAATGCCGCCGCCGTCCGTCGCCGCGCCCGCGAGTGGCTGGACGCCCACGGCCCGTCCTCGGAGCCTCAGAATCCCTAGCCGCCCGTGCCCGTTCGTCGTTTTGAGCACACAGGCGGTGCGTGCTGCCCCGGTCACGGTCCGGCCCTGTTCGCTCCGGTGGGGCGCCGTGCCGGCACCGCCCGGTGGAATCTTGGGGGCCGTTTCAGGCGTTCCGGCTGCCTCCGAGATGCCAACACGTCCGACATTCACACCTCCAACTGCCTCAGCACTGCCATGTCCGATTCCTCCATTCTCGACCGCGTAAAAAGCGACCTGACCGACGCGATGAAGGCGCAGGACGACGTGCGCCGTCGCGCCCTGCGCTCGCTCCGAGCAGCACTGGCCAACAAGGAAATTGAGCAGCGGGAGAAGGGCGCCGACTCCACCCTTGGCCCCCAAGACGAACTCGCGGTGGTGCAAAAGCAGGTGAAGCAGCGCCGCGACTCCATCGAGCAGTACGAGGAGGCCGGACGCGAGGACCTGGCCCAGAAGGAGCGTGACGAGATTGACGTGCTGGAGGCATACCTTCCGGAGCAGATAAGTGACGATGAGGTCGCCGAACGACTCGACGCCATCATCGAAGAGGTGGGCGCCACGTCCATGGCGGACATGGGACCAGTCATGGGGCGAGCCATGAACGAGCTCCGTGGTCGCGTGGATGGGAACCGCGTGCGCGAAATGGTCCAGGCGCGCCTCTCAGAATAAATCGCTTCAGAACCGGAGCCGCCCGTCCCGGTCCCGCTCATCGTTCTTTCCCGGGCGACGGAGCCCCCCGAATCGCTTCTGCCACCATGCTCATTGCCCTCGATTGGTTTATCCTCGTCGCCCTGCTCGGCGGACTCGTCCGGGGCTACATGGTGGGTGCCGTGCGGCAGATTGGAAGCCTCGTCGGCCTGGCCGTCGCCCTGCTGATGTCGGTCGAGTTTATGGAGCCGGTGGGGGAGCGCGTCGTGTCGAGCCTCGGCCTCTCTGAGTCGTTGATGCCCCTTGCGGGGTTTGCAATCGTCTTTTTGGGGGTCTACTTCCTCATTCTGCTGCTCTCAGGACTGGTGGAGCACCTGCTCGATTCCCTGTCGCTGTCGGTTGCCAACCGGGCTGTGGGCGGGGCGGTCGGGGGCATCAAGGCCGCGCTGCTCCTAAGCCTCCTGTTTCTCGCGCTTGGCGGCATGAGGGTGCCCGATCAGCAGACGCGCGACGCCTCGGCCTTCTACACCCCAATTGCGCAGTTGCTACCGCGTGCCCTGGAGGCCACCGAAGACTGGATCCCGGCGGCTCGGAACGCGGCCGACAAGCTGGAGCGTCAGGTCCGCTCTACCCTCGAGGCCAACCCGGAGGCGCCAAGGAAGTCCGAGTCGGTTGGATGGTCCTCCGACGATCCTTGAGGCGATCGGGGCCCTCCCAAGTCCAAGCGGGAGAGATGCTTCGGGGGGGAGGAGCTTTCTGAAGAGAACGTAAAGAGCCGTGCCGCATAAGACCCCATAATCACATGTCCGGCGCGGACTCTCGCCCCATTCTCTTCAGCGCCATGCCTCTTGTTGGCAGCAACATCTCAATTGATCTCCACATTGCCGGGGACGTTGAAATCAGCACCATCCGCAGTGCCGTCCAGAAGAGCGGGCGCTTGCGGCCGTCCCTCGCCGAAGACCTGCGGGCGGCCATCGAGCAGACGGTCCGGGCGGTGCTGGAGCGAGCCGACGCGGACGACTGTGCGGTGACGGTGGACCTGAGCCTCAACAAAGACCGAATTCCGGGGGCCTTGCGTCAGCGGGTGGAGGCCCGCCTCAACGTAGAGGGCGAGCGGTCGGCCCTGGCCGCCGTAGACGATGCCCTTGGGGCTCCCGAGCGCGCCCGCATCGCCAACGCCGCCGAGGCCCGCCTGGGCGAGTACCTGCGGGCCCAGGACCTGGCCGACGTTGTGGGCGCCACGGTCATCGTTACCCCCGTGCAGTTTCGGTAGCCCCCGCCCGTCGGGAAACAGCGGGGCGGGATGCGGAATTTCCCCGTACCGGCCCCAACGCTGTTTTTGCTCTCCGCTGCTCCCGGCTCCTGCATGATTCCCGTTCGTCTTGAACTGAAGAACTTTCTCAGCTACGGCGCCGAGGCCCCGCCGCTGGAGTTTGACCGGTTCGAGGTGGCGTGCCTCTCCGGCGGCAACGGGGAGGGAAAATCGGCCCTGCTCGACGCCATGACGTGGGCCGTATGGGGCGAGGCGCGCAAGTCCAGCGGCCGCCGCAAGCCCGACGAGGAGCTCATCCGGATCGGGACGCGCCACATGCAGGTGGCCTTTGCCTTCGACCTGGAGGGCACGCGCTACCGCGTGGTGCGCTCGTTCTCGCGCTCGGCCACCGGCAAGACCACCTCTTCCGACCTCGAGTTTCAGATTCGGGACGCGGAGGGCGAGGGCTACCGGCCCCTCACCGGCGCCACCCAGCGCGAAACGCAGGCCACCATCGAGGACACGCTGGGCCTCGACTACGATACGTTCATCAATTCGGCCTTTTTGCTGCAGGGGCGCTCCGACGAGTTTACCGAAAAGAGCCCCAGCCAGCGCAAGGACATCCTGACGCGCATCCTCACGCTCGACAAATACGAGGCGCTCGAAGGCAAGGCACGGGACCGCTGGCGTGCGGCCAAGGAGCGCCAGCAGCGACACGCCGCGGAGGTGGAGCGGCTCGGCGACGCGCTCGAGGAGGTGCCGGACTGGGAGGCGGAGCGCGAAACGGTGCAGGCCGCCCTTGAGGACCAGCGCGAGACCCTCTCCGCCCTTCGAGAGCGCGAAACGGCCCTCGCCCAGAAGCGGGCCACCCTCGACGCCAAAGAGCGCGAGGCGGACTCCCTGCGCGAGAGCCTGTCGGCGCTGGACGACCGCATTGCCGCGCACCAGGACGAGATCGACACACTGGAGTCCCGCATCGAAGACGCCGAGGCCCTCCTGGCCGATGAGGAGGCCATTGAGGCGGCGTACGAGGAGCACCAGGCGCTTGTGGAAGAGCGCGATGCCCTCGACGACCAGCGCGACCAGCACCGCACGCTTCAACAGCGCCTCGACAACAAGAAAGAGGCGCTCCGGGAGCGTCGTGCCGAGGCCGAGCGCCGCCTGGACCGGGCAACGATGGAGCGATCGCGCCTACGCGATGCGCTGGAGGACTGCGAACAGGCGCTTGCTCAGCGGGACGAGGCGGCCCGTGAGGTGCGGCAGACCCAGGCGGCGCGCCAGCAGCTGCCGGCCTACAAGCGCGTGCAGCGGCGCCGCCGTCGCCTGGAGCAGCGACAGACCGAGGCCCGGGAGGCCATCGTCGGAGCACGCCAGCAGCTGCGGGGCGAGATCGAGACGCTCCAGTCTCAGATCGAGGCGAATGAGGAGGCGCTGGAAGAGATCGACGCGCTGGAGGCCCGTATCGTGGACCTGGAGGACCAGAAGCGTGCCCGCGCCGACCTCCGGGAGCGCATGGAGACGATTGAAGAGCGCGGCCAGGCCCTCTCGCAGCGCGTGCAGGAGCGCGCCGGTCAGCTTGAGGCCCTGCGCGACGAGCGGGGGCGAGAGGCGGCGGAGCTGGAACGCTTCCGGGCCGCCGAGGGGGACGTCTGCCCCACCTGCGGCACCGACCTCACCGACGCCCACCGCCAGGAGGTGGAGGCGACGCTCCGGGCGGCGCTCGACGACCTCGACGCGGCCATTGACGCGGCCGAATCGGCCTTGCGGGAGCAGAAGGAGAGCCGCGCAGAACTGCGGCAGACGTACCGACGCCTCCGCGAACAGTACGAGGCGCTCGACGGCATCGACGAAGCCCTCGCCACGGCCCGCGAGCAGCGCCGTGCGCTTGCCGAAACCGCCGAGGCCGTTGCGGCGCAACGAGAGCGCGTCGATGAGCTCCAGCACACGCTCGCCCAAGGCACCTACGCCGCCCCCGCCCGCCGCCAGTGGCAGGCCTGCCGGCAGCGGCGGGCCGCCCTCGCGTTTGCCCCCGACCGCCTGGAAGGCCTGCAGGCGCGCGCCGCACAGCACGACCGCGCAGCGGACCGCCTGCGCGACATCAACGCGGCGGCCGACCGGCGCGACGACCTCACCGAGGCCCTCGCGGCCCACGACGATACGATCGAGACGCTCCGCACTGCGCTCCAGGAAGAGACGGTGGCCCCGGAAATCCGGGACGACCTTGCGTCGCTGCGCGAACGCCGTGCCAACACGGCCTTCGACCCCGAGCGATTCCAGGCCGTCCGTGCCCGGCTGCAGGCCCTCAGCGACGCGCCCGAGCGGCACAACGCCCTTACCACCGCCCGCCAAAACCGCGACGAGTGGCGGCAGCAGCGCGCCCGCGCCGAAGATCGCCGCGACGCCGCCCGCCAAGAGAAGGCCGACCTCGAAGAGCAGTTGTCCGCGTGTGAGGCTGCCCTGGACGCAAAGTCCGACGTGGTGGAGGAGCAGCACGCCGTGTCCGAACGCGTGCGGGACGAAGAGGACACCCTCAACGACCTGCAGCAGCGCCTCGGCACCCTCACGGCCAAGCTGGAGCAGGCCGACGCCGACCGCGAAGCCCTGGCCCAGGCCCGGAAAAAGCGCGACGAGGCCGCCGCGGAGCGCCAGCGCTACAAGCACCTGCGCGCCGCTTTTGGCAAGCACGGCATTCCGTCCCTCATCATCGAAGAAACGCTCCCCGACATCGAAGAGCGGGCCAACGACATTCTAGACCGTCTGACAGACGGGCGCATGCACGTCCGGCTCGATACCCTCAAGGAAAAAAAGAGCGGGGGCACAAAAGAGACCCTCGAAATCGTGATCACCGACGAGCACGGCGTGCCCCGCCCCTACGAAACCTACTCGGGCGGCGAGAGCTTCCGCGTGAATTTTGCCTTGCGGGTGGCCCTGGCGCAGCTCCTGGCCGAGCGCAGCGGCGTGCGGGTGCGCACCCTCGTGGTCGACGAGGGCTTTGGAACGCAGGACGAAGACGGCATCGAGCGCCTGGTCGAGGCCATTCAGGCCATCCGGGACGACTTTGCCAAGATTCTCGTCATTACCCACCTGGAGCGCCTCAAGCGCGCCTTTCCTGTGCGCATTGAGGTAGAAAAAGATCCCTCGATCGGCTCCACGTTCGAACTGGTCGGCGCGTGAGGGCGAGCGTCCTGCCGAACGGGACTGCCACTGGGGCGTAGGGACACACCATTTGCGTCCAACTTCTCTTCGTCGAACGGTTCATCTCATGCCCGAAGACGAGATCGAAAAGCTCTACTACTCCATCGGGGAGGTTAGCGAGCAGGTAGACCAGGAGCCCCACGTCCTGCGCTACTGGGAAGAAGAGTTCGACGTCCTGAGCCCGCGCAAGAACCGGGCGGGGCGGCGGGTCTACACGGACGACGACATCGAAACCGTGGAGCGCATTCGGCGGCTGCTCAAAGACGAGAAGTATACCATCGAGGGCGCGCGCCAAGCCATCCGGCGGAACGACCGGCGGGCGGATCTGCGGGCCGAGGCCGCGGACGACCTCCGTGCCCTTCGGGCCCTTCTTGTGGATCTGCGCGATCAGCTGGACTGACGGCGATCGCTGGGCCGACCTGGGCGCTGGGTGGACCTGGAGCTGAGCGGGAGGGGCGTGACGATCGGGGCCGGCGCTCAAAAAGCGGCTAAAGCGCGTCGAACGACCACCCCTCGGCACTGAGCGTTTCGAGAATGCGTGTGAGGGCGGGCAGGGTGACGCCCTCGCACACTGGATTGTCGTGCAGGACAATCACCGAGCCGGGCCGCACGTGCCGGATGACAAACCGAGCCACGCGGTTTGCCGTGGCCGTCTTCAGGTAATCGCCCGGCATCACGTCCCACATCACCATCCGCTGGTTTCGCTCCGCGCACCACCGCCGCAGATGCCCCGTGGGGTGGCCGTAGGGCGGACGGAGTGCCCGGATGCGGGTGCGCGCGAGGTCCTGGAGGCACCGCGTCGTGCGGATCACCTCCTGCTGCAGCCGTTCGGCCGAGACCGACCAGGGGTCGACGTGGGTGTAGGTGTGGTTGCCGAGGCTGTGCCCGGCCGACACCAGGGCGCGGGTGCGATCGGGAAAGGTCTCCGCGTGCTCGCCCACGAGGAAATGAGTGGCCTGGGCGTCGAATTGGGCGAGCAGGTCGAGCAGGTCGTCAGTAATCTCTTCGGTGGGGCCGTCGTCGAACGTCAGGTAGGCGGTGCGGGTGCGGGCCTCTACGCGCCAGAGCAGGTCCGGAAAGAAGCGCTGGAACGGGCGCAGGCCGTGCGTGGCGAGGTACGGAATCAGAAGGCGCATCGCGGATGCGTGTGGGCGTCTGAGCGTAGGCGTCTGAGCGTGGACGTGTAGGGCCGGCGGTAGGGCGGAGGCTTCCACTCACGATCGTTCTGCGCGTCCCGCCTCGGGGGACGACGCGGGCGTGGACTCGTGGATGGGTCCGAACAGTGCCCGCAGCCCGGCCATCGGAAGCGTAAGCACCAGCATCAGTTCGGCGGGGACGAGCGACCGGAGCAGGCCGCGCTGGCCGTAGTGCTTGGCGGCGGGCAGGGCAAGCCCCACGTCCACCCCCATCTTGCCGAGGAGGACGAGAAGGGTGGGCTGCCGCCACGCCGGCACCGCCACCGCCACGAGGCTGCACGCCAGCAGGAGGGTGTGCAGTCCCCACAGCCCCGCCGTCCGTCCTTGAACCAACCCGCCCCGGTCCCAGGCGCGGCGCAGCCACCGTGCCTGACGCCGAACCAGCGCCCCGAACGAGCGGGCCGGCGGGCACGCCACGGCAGCGTCGGGGTCGGGGTTGAAGGCGGTCGCTGGGCGGGAGGCTGCGTCTGGGCGTTCCCGTAGCGTAGCGACGTGGAGGGCCCGGTTTTCTTCCTCGGGAACTGCGGGGAGGCCCGCGTGCAAGGCCCCTGTTGTGGCGACCAGGCGGCCGAGGTGCTGCAGCGCGTGCAGGCGCGGCACAAAGCGGTCCTCGTGCTCGATGAGTGTGGGGCCCACCACAACCGGTGTATCCGCGGAGCACAGGCGCACCATCGACCGAAGGAATCCCGCCGCCGGCGACCCGCCAACAGGAACCGTCACGAGAACCTCCCCGTCGGCCGCCGCCATGGCGCGCCGCAGGAGGGCTGCGGGCCGTGTATCCTCGTCCACCGGCAATCGCTGCTCTGACACAGCGCCCGTTCCATCAAGATCGGCAGGGCCCCTCGGCTCGGCCTGCGGACGCAGAAGGGTGAGCCGATCCGCCGGGTAGTCACTGGCCTCAAAGGCCGCTGTCGCGTCAAGGGGGGAGGCCTGCAGGGGGGCGAGTGCCGTTACGGACGGCCACCGTGTCGGAGCGGGCGGGGGCGGCTGTCGGCAGGCGCGCACGAAGCGGATCGACGCAGCCGCCGCGAGTACCCCGTAGGGAACCAGTAGGGCCAGCAGGACAACGAGAACGAAGACGGGCACGGCCGGAAGAGCAGGGACGAGAGCAGGAACAGCGGAGCGTCAAGGCAGCCGTCACCACCAAGAGCGCAGGCGGTGGTGGGGCGGACGGAAGGCCTGCAGGGCCTGGGTGAGCCGGACGCGGACGGCCGTCACGCCCTCGGGACTCGCGCCGAGGGCTAGATCGAGGGACGGGGACTGCCGGGACGAGAGCCCCACATGCAGCCCCACGGAGGCCGCAGGGCGCAGGGGTACCGACCCGTCTGCAGGGCCCACCGATTCGTCGAAGGAGAGGGCAACGGCTGCGTCGGAATCCACGTCGCCGTAGACGCTCGCAGCGTGCACGCCCGCATGTCCCTCCACCCGCACGACGCCCACCAGCTGTGCGATCGGAAAGCGATACAGCAGACTGCCAACGAGCCGGTCCGAGTCCACGAAGCGGAGGCGAGCCCAGCCCGGCACGTCCGCACCGCCGAGCGTGGGGCGCAGGTAGTAGGGCACCGCCGCACGGCCCCGGGCCACCGTCCGGTCCAATACGAGGCGCCCGTCCAGGCGGTGCGTACCGCGGAGGGGAAGCGTCCCCGTCGCCGCTACCGACAGCCGATCGTACCGCACAAGCGAAGCGCCCAGCCCAAACGAGCGCATCCACCGCGTCGTCAGCCGTACACCGCGCTCCGTCGTCGACGAGGGAGCAGCGCGGGTGTCAAATCGCAGGGCCATCCCGATGCGGAGGCCGGTGTGGGTGGGGCGGAGCGGGCCCACCTGCGTGCGGGCGAGCTGCTGAAGGTGAGCTTGCGACCGCGCATCGAGCCCCGAGGCCTCGGGGCGCGGCACGCGGTCCACACGGTGTAGGGCCAACCCCACGCGCGGCTCCACGGCCAGCCGGCGGCCCAAGAAGCGCTGCCCGGCCCGCACCCGCACCGTCAGGGCAGAGCGCTCGATGGACTGCCGGGCGTCGTCTGCTGCACTGGGGCCGAGGCCGTAGAACCAGTCCCGGTTGGTGTGGAGCGCCCGGGCATCGGCGAGCACATACTGCTGAGCGCGGGCTGGATTTGCACTAGCCCACGCCGCCGTGGCCACCTGCTCGTGGCGGGCCGGGGCCACGCTCAGCAGCCCCTGCGCGTGACGCCGCCCCAGATGATGCGCCACGAGCCCAACCCCAATCCCCAGTCCCGCACGCGGAGTCCACGTATCGAGGGGATACACCCGCAGGTTGAGGCCGGGCTCAGACGGAGCCCCCGGAAACCCCGACTGCGCCCCTGCCGTCGCGGGAAGCACGCTCGCTCCGAACGCCAGGAGCAACAGGCCCGCGAGAACGCGCCCAAGCCCACCCGCAGACCCTCCGGAAGACGGCGTGTGAGAAGACCGCGTGTGCATGAGAGGAAGCCGTCACCTATGTTAAAAACAACCACCATCAATGCCAGCCGCTGCGACGCGCAGGTGCCGACACCGTAGCACCTGTACCCTCGGTTCAGTGTACTTCGTTCACCGCACAGACTCAGCGAAAACCGTATGCGAATTCTCGTGGTAGGAAGCGGCGGGCGCGAGCACGCCCTCGCCCAGGCGCTTGCCCAAAGCGACTCCGTCTCGGCCCTGTTTGCCGCCCCAGGCAATCCGGGCACCGCTCAGGCGGCCACCAACGTTGACCTTGGCGCGACGGACATTGAGGGCCTCGTTGCATTTGCACAGGCAGAAGCCATCGACCTTACGCTCGTCGGGCCCGAGCAGCCGCTCGTCGACGGCATCGTGGACCGCTTCGCCGCGGCCGGGCTGCCCATCGTGGGGCCGACCCAGGACGCAGCGCGCCTGGAGGGCAGCAAGGCCTTCGCCAATCAGTTCATGGCCCGGCACGACATCCCGACGGCGTCGTTC
>CAZFJR010000057.1:18217-18462 GCA_964519235.1 uncultured Salinivenus sp.
GCGTACGCCGAGGCCTCCGCCTACCTCGACGAGGTGGGGGCGCCCGTCGTGGTAAAGGCCGACGGCTTGGCGGCGGGCAAGGGGGCGTTTGTGTGCGACACCCTGGAGGCGGCCCACGAGGCCCTGGACCAGATTGTGCAGGACCGCGCCTTCGGCGCTGCGGGGGACCGAGTGGTGATCGAGGAAAAAATGGAGGGCGAGGAGGTGAGCGTGCTGGCCCTCACCGACGGTGCGCACTACGTGCT
>CAZFJR010000058.1:0-2517 GCA_964519235.1 uncultured Salinivenus sp.
CAAGCGTGCCGCGCAGCTGTCGCGTGAGGCCGCGCACCAGGCGGAGGCCGAGTGAGGAGCTGCCCTCCAGTGCGTCGGTGCCTCGTCCATCGTCTTCGACGTGCAGGGTGGCATCGGAGGGGGTGGTGTGGAAGTGGACGGCTACAGTGCCGGGACCGCCGTCGGGGAAGGCGTGCTCCAGCGCGTTGGAGACAAGCTCGTTTACGATGAGGCCAGCGGGAATGGCCTGGTCGATGGGCAGCGTGGCGGCGTCTACCTGCAGCTCCCGCTCGAGGCTGCGGGTGCGGTGCGACCGGAAGAGCTCGTCCACGAGGCCTTCGAGATAGGCGTCGAAATCGACCTGAGACACATCGTCGGTCTGGTAGAGCTGCTCGTGGATGGCGGCCATGGAGCGGATGCGCTCGCGGGTCTCCTGAAAGCGGGCGGCCACGGTCGCGTCGTCCACGTCGCGGGCCTGGGCGTGAAGCAGGCTGGAGATGACCTGCAGGTTGTTTTTGACGCGGTGGTGGATTTCGCGGAGGAGGACTTCTTTTTCGTTGAGGGAGCGGCGCAGTTTTTCTTCGGCGGCCTTGCGGTCCGAAATGTCCTGGGCCACGCACACGAGCGTGTCGTCGGGGGCGCCGGCGCCGCTGAGGGTGGAGCGGGAGATGAGGACGGGGCGAGAAGGACGGTCGCCATCAGAGGGGGCCAGGGTGCATTCTACGGCGCTGTCGTCCGGGGCGGCCAGTGGATCTTCGTCGAAGTGACGGGCCAGCGGCGTGCCGCGCAGGGACGACGCTGACTGCCCGAGCGCCTCGGCCGCGGCCTGGTTGGCGTGGCGCACTTGCCCGTCGGCCTCCACCACAAACAACAGCTCGGCCATGGAGTCGAGCACCGCGTGGAGGTACGTGCGCGAGACGGTGCGCTGGCTGAGCGTGGTGGTGGTCCGGTTCAATGAGCGAGCGAGGCGGCCCAGTTCGTCGTTGTGTGCGACCGACACCTGGGCGTCGAGGCGGCCGGTGCGGACCTGCTCTACGGCCTCTCGGAGAGGGCGGAGGGAGGTCCGCAGGGAGGACACCAACCACCATCCTGCCAGTCCAGTCCCCAGAAGCCCCGTGCCCGCGGCGCCCCCCACAAGCCAGAGGCTACGGCGCAGAAGCAGGCCCAGCCCGGGAGCGTCTGGCCGCAGCGGAGCCACCGCGGACTGAACGTGCCACAGGGACACGCCGGCCACCGCGCCGACGGCCGCAACGCTGAGTGCGAGCCCGGCAATAGCCAACTGGATTTTCCGCTGCAGCGTCATGATCGGTCCGTGAATCAGAAAAGCGCCTCTTCGTCTCAATACAAACCGCCGGGAAGTTGGTCCCGTGCCTGAGACGGGACGCACCGGCGGCGGCCCAGGCCTGTTTCAGGTGAAACACCACTGCGACACACTGCGACGCCTCGTGAGACAGGCGTCGGGCGCGTCTCCCCTGAGCTGTCCGTTGCGTCCCCGCTCACGTTCTCTCAAGGCCCACCTTTGTGTACAAAATATGAAGAATAGGGGCGATGCGTTTGGGCGGCACGGACTTGGTAACGTACGCTGGGTGACTCCCGGTGCCACTCCTCGTGCCGGGTTTGTGTCCGCACTCTAAGCACAGTCCACCGAGGTCTATCATGCAGCTTCTTCCGTCTTCCTGCTCGTCGCTTCTCTCCACGCTGAGCATGCTGGGTGCAGCATTGGGCCTGACGTTGGGCCTGGTGGGGTGCGACGGCGATTCCTCTATCGCGGGCTCCTCGGCCGAGGACGGGGCCTCGCCCGTGTCGGTCTCGTTTACGGCAGGCACCGTGGCGTCTTCGGCCAAGTCGAGCACAGGGCAGCGCACGATTGCCGACGCTGAGGGCAACACCCTGCGTTTTGATCACGTGGAGCTGATTCTCCGGGAAATTGAATTCGAAAAGGCCGAAGGGGCCGAGGGGTGCTCGTCCGCGGACGATGGAACGGACGAGGACGGGTGCGAGGAGGTAGAGTCGGGCCCGGTGCTCGTTTCCCTGCCTCTGGGGGCCAACACGCCGTCCGTAGTTGTTGACACCACCCTGCCGGTGGGGACCTGGGAAGAGGCCGAGTTTGAGGTTCATAAGCTCGATCCCGACGATCCGGAAGACAGCGCGTTCCTGCAGGAGAGTGACGTTTCCCCCTACGTAAGCATTCGGGCGAGTGGGGCATACACGCCCGCCGGCGACAGCGCCCAGGCGTTCACCTTCGTAAGCGACCTAAACGCGGAACGGGAGATCGAATTTACGCCGCCCATCGAGGTTACAACGGACGCCCCGAAAAACATAACCTTCGCGGTGACCATCAACCAGTGGTTTCGGCAAGGCGATAGCACGCTTGTGAGCCCGGCGCAGGCGGAGGACGATGGGCCCTTCGAGGACCTGGTCGAGCAAAACATCGAGCGGTCCATCGAGGGCTTCGAAGACGACGATCGGGACGGGGAGAACGATGAGCGAGAGAACGAAAACGACGAAGAGGAAGACGAGAACGAAGAGGAAGACGAG
>CAZFJR010000058.1:2617-17784 GCA_964519235.1 uncultured Salinivenus sp.
AATGAAGAAGGCGAGAACGAGGACGGTGACGACGACTAGTCCAGCCTCCGCTGCGGCTCCGTCCGGATGCGTTGTGTCCCGGACGGGCCCCGAAGGGATGGCCTGTACAAGCGGCTCTGGGAGGGACCATTCAGTGCGGCAACCCGTGCTTTCGTCCGGTCGTACATACGTTCCCGTGCCCTAAAAATTTGTGTGCCCGTTCCGTCTGTAGAGCCCGTGACGTGGAGCCCTTCCGCTTTCTGTACGCACTGCCGCCTCGTGCTGGCAGTGCTTTGTCTTGTGGGAGCATCCGCGGCCCATGCCCAAACGCCTCAGTCCTGCCGAGAAAGCTACGCACAGGCGGAAGAGGCCTACTATGCGGCCGATTTTGAAACGGCTCGTGCTCTGCTTCGTCCCTGCGCCCGAGAGACCACCCTCCCCGACTCGGCGCGAGCGCGGATGTACCGGCTTCTGAGCTTTGTCTACCTGGGGCAGAACAACGAGGCCCCGGCCCGGCGAGCCGTCGAGAGTCTGCTGGATCTCCGGCCGGACTACACCCCGATTCCAGGCCAGGCGCGTCCCGACTTCGTTGCGCTCGTTCGGGAGGCCAAAGCCGCGCGGCGGGCCGCGGCCAAGGCAGCCGAAGACGACGGGCGCCGGTGGGTGCGGTGGACCCTCGGGGTGGCCGCTGCGGCGCTGGGAACGGCGGCGGTGCTTTTGCTGAGAGGTGGGGACGGCGGGGGCGGAGACGACGGAGGAGCGCTTCCCCCGCCCGAAGCGCCGCCCGAATAAACCGATCGCCGGCATTCACGAACGACTGATCCTGCTCCCGTATGCCGTCCCGCCTCTGGTGTGTCGTCGTAGCACTCGGCCTTGCCCTCGTCCAGGTCTCGGCTGTGGCACAGGCTCCTCAGAGCCTGGTGGCCTCGGCGGACAATCGGGAGGTCGCCCTCGCCTGGGAGCCGCCCGTACTGGAGGCTGGCACCGTCGTCGCGTGCTACCGCGTCTACCGCGACACCACCTCGATTCCAAACGGCGACCCCGGCGAGCGGAGCGACCTGCGCGTCGCCCGCGTAGACACGACCAGCGACGGAGCGCCATCGTACACAGACACGGGCCTCGCCAACGGAACCCGCTACTTCTACCGGGTGACCGCCGAGACCGCCGAACCCGACGAGGGATCGGTGTCGTGCGGGAGCGGCAACACCGACGAAAGTAGTTTCTCGAACCAGGAGTCGGCAACGCCCGCCGCCCCGACGTCGCTGCGGATCGCCGAGCCGAGCGCTCCGGTGTCCGGGCCGGTGGAGGCGGGAAGCGAGGTGGAGGTGGACGTGGAGGGCACCAACGTGCCCCCCAACGCACCGGTGCGGCTGCGCTACCGACAGGGCGGCGAGGCCTCCTTTCAGGTCGCCTCGATGGAGCGAGACGACTCGGAATTCTCGGCGTCCATTCCTGGCTCCGAGGTCACGGTGCGGGGCGTGGAATTCGTGGTGACGACCCAAGACGAGCAGGAAGAAACGGTTCGCGCACCGGCAGACGGGGGGGTGTCCGTTCGGGTGCAGGCGGAATCTCTGTCGTTTTCGCAGCCGGGCGGCACGTCACCGTCGGCCTACCGACTCGTGTCGTTCCCCACGCGCCTTGCCGACCGCACCCTGTCGACACTCTTCGAGTCTCTTGCGCCCTACGACCCCGACCAGTGGCGCCTGTTCGAAATTGGGAGCGGGGAGTTTGCGGGATCGGGGGGCGGATATGCCGAGCGGGACAACCTGGCGGGGCGCCTGCAGGCGGGCGAGGGGCTGTGGCTCATTAGCCGATCGAGCGCCACGCTGGGCCCGGTTCAGGGCACGTCCATTCGTACCGACCAGCCCTTTGAGATTCCGCTCCGAGAGGGCTGGAACCTGATCGGCAATCCCTTTGCCTTCGCGATTCCTGCCTCGCAGCTCCGCGTGGAGCGTGGAGGGGCGCCCCAGGATGTCTTCGGGTACGACGGCTCCTTTGTCCCCAAGACGGAAGACGACGTGCTGCGGCCCTACCGCGGCTACCTGGTCCGCCTTGCAAACGGACAGTCCGGCACGCTCCGCATCGATCCGACGCCGGACGCGTCGTCCCCTTCGGCCGCAACGACCCGGCGCACGCCCGTGTGGACGATGAACCTGTCGGCCCGTGTGGGGGGCGCGCGCGACAAGACGAATGTGATTGGGGTGAGCCCGGGGGCGGAGGCGGGCCGCGACGACGGACACGAGCCGCCGCCGATCGGCCAGTACGTGTCGCTTGCGTTTGAGGCTCCGTCCACAGAAAGCGTCCTGTGGCGCGACATGCGGGCGCCAACGGCCGGAGGCGCAGTGCACACATGGACGGCCCAGGTGCGCACGAACGTTATGGGCCGCGTGCGGGTGTCGGCTGCCGTGCAGTCCGTTCCGTCGGAGAAAGCGGTGTGGCTGGTTGACTCAGCCCTGGGGCTGGCGCAGAACCTTCGCGAAACCCCGCGCTACTCGTTCGTGGCCACCGGCTCCGAGTCGCCCCGTACGCTCCGCATTGTCGCCGGAGCGCCGTCTGCCGTAGCGCGGGCCGTGGACCCGTCTGTCGCACGCCATCAACGCGTCCGTCTGCTCCCGAGCGCCCCCAATCCGGTGCGCAGCCACGCCACCCTCCGCTACGAGGTCCCCACGGCCCGCCGGGTCACGCTTGAGGTGGTCGATCTTCTGGGCCGCCGCGTCGCCACACTGATCGACGGCCAGGCGGTGACGGCGGGGCGGCATGCCCGTACCTGGTCGCCGTCCAGACACGGGCTGTCGAGCGGGCTCTACCTACTGCGCCTGCGAGCCGGTGGAGCAACCCGTACGCAGCGCCTTACCGTAGTCCGATAAATGGAAAATGTACGTGTCGGACGGAATTAGTTGGGAGACCGCGGAGACAGCTCTACCACAATCGGTGTTTCCATATCGGGATCAAAGAGCACGGTTCGTTCGACCGGCTTGTAGCCTGGCTTTTCGATGCGTAGGCGGTGTTCCCCCATCCGTACGGTGAGGCGCTGTGGCGTGTATCCGGCGCGAGACCCATCCACGAGCACCGCGGCGTTGGGAAGCGGCGTGCCCGTAGGGGTGCGGGCCGTAACGGCGCTTTCCACCCGCTGTGTGAAGTCGATCGTGCGCGTGTACCGCTCGCCGGCATTTAGGTCCACCTCCGCGGCCCAGTGCCCCAGGTCCGACGCGACGACGATCCGGTGCCGACCGGGCGACAGAGAGTCGACAAGCGGGGCATTGCCGGAGGCCGCCATGCGCCGGGTCCCGTCGATGCGAAGCTGGCCTCCGGGCACCACCCGGAGGCGCACAACGGCGGGCTGTGGGGCCAGGGTGGGAGAAAGTGTAGCCGTATCGCCGGGCGGCACGCGCAGTGTCGTGGTAAACGGACGGTGCGCATCCTGCCGTAGCGAGACGCGATAGCGTTCGGGAGCAAGGTCCGCCAGCGTCAGCGGTGTGCGTCCCACGAGCGAGTCTTGAAGGCGCACGGCCGCGGCGCTGGGGCGCGAGCGAACGACCAACACGCCCTGGGACAGCGGGCGCGCAGAGGCCTCGGGCGAGGCGGAGTTCGTTGGGGCTGCCGGCGACGAACGCGTAGCGGTGGACTCCTCGTCCGCGGCGGCAGCGGGGCCTGCAGAAGCGGCGGACGGAGGAGCGGCGGACGGAGGAGCGGCGGACGGAGAAGCCGTATCGGGAGGCGAGGGAGAGGGGCGAGGGGGCCGTGAGGCGTTTTGGGCGGTGGACTGTGGGCTGCTTGAAGAGGAGACGACCCGGCGGGGCGAGGGGACGGTTCCCGTATCCGTCGGGGACGAACCCGCCGATGCACGGGCCGTGCGGGCAGTATCGGGGGCAGAGGAGGGGGCCACCGGAGGCGCAGAGAACGAGAGCGGGGACAGGCCAAGAGCGATGCGCACGCCCACGTACGTACCCGCCAGTACGAGCAGCAGTGCGGCGGCGAGCCCTGTCCACTGCGCAGGCGAGAGGGCATCGGGGGAGGCCGGAGCCTCAGCCGACGCAAGACGGAGGGCCTCCTCGGAGGAAGGGGTGGGCAGACGCTGCAGTACCGTCTCGGCATCGGGCGGACGGTCCGACGGATCTTTCGACAACAGGTTCAGCACCGCTCGTTCCACCGCGGGCGGCACGTCCGGCGCAAAGGCGGACGGGGGCGGGAACGACTCTTCCACAATGGCCCGCTGAATCGAAAAGTCGCTCCCCGAGCGGTCAAATGGCAGCCGGCCGGTGAAGACCTCGTACGCGATAAGGCCCACGGAGAACAGGTCGCTTCGGGGGGTCACGTGCCGCAGCCCCTCGATTTGCTCGGGGGACATGTAGGCCACCGTGCCCAGCTGTTCGTGCGTGGCCGTGAGCTCTGCGTCGGACGCCAGGATCTTGGCCAGCCCAAAATCCGTGATTACCGCCTCTCCGTCGTGCAGGAGGATGTTGCTGGGCTTTAGGTCGCGGTGCAGCACCCCGGAGGCATGCGCGTGCCCGACCGCCGCAAGGACCTGCCGCAGGAGCTCGAGGCCGGATCCGGGGGGCAGAGCGCCGCGCCGCTGCAGCACCGCATCGAGAGAGGGGCCCGCGACGTATTCCATCACAAAAAACAGCGCCTGCTCCGTCTCTCGCAGGGTGTAGACGTCGACAATGCCGTCGGCATCGAGGCGGGCTAGGGCCTTGGCCTCCTCCCGAAAGCGCCGCACGAATGTGTCATCGTCGGCCAGATGGGGCGCAATCACCTTCAGCGCCACGGTCGTCTCGAGGGCCCGATCCGTGGCGCGGTACACCGTGCCCATGCCGCCGCGGCCAACGACGGCGTCGAGGCGGTAGCCATCCAGAATGTCGCCAACGTCGGGCATGGCGGTGCGTAACGGGCAGCCCTTGAGCGCGCTAGAAAAAGCGGAGGACCCAGTCGGCAACGCGACTGGTGAGTCGGTCGTAGGGCGGATACAGGGGGCGGAGGAGATCCGATCCGTGCGAGCGGCGCAGAACGGATCGTTCGTTGGAAAATTCCTGAAAGCCCCGCCAGCCGTGCCCGCGACCGAGGCCGCTTTCGCCCTTTCCCCCGAACGGCAGATTCGGGTTCACAAAATGAAGCAGCGCCTCGTTCACGCAGGTGCTCCCGGCGGCGGTGTTGTCGAGAATCGTCTCGATGGCCGAGTCGCGTTCGGAAAACACGTAGAGGGAGAGGGGCGTGGGGCGCGCGTTGATGATCTGCAGGGCGTCGTCGAGGGTGGTGTACGGGAGGACGGGCAGGAGAGGGGCGAAAATTTCTTTCTGCATGAGGGCGCTGTCGAGCGGAACGTCGGTGAGCACCGTTGGCGCAACGAACCGCGTCGCGGCGTCGTGGCGGCCGCCGTACGGCACAGCGGCCCCGGCCTCGCGCGCTTCCCGAAGCAGGCCCACCGTGCGCTCGTAATGGGCGTCGTGGATGAGCCGGGCGTAGTCGTCGCTTTCGCGCTGGGCCGTGGGGGTGGGCCCGTAAAATTGGTGGATGTGCGCCCCGATCCGCTCGACCAGGGCGTCGCAGATGCTCGCGTCTGCCAGCACGTAGTCGGGGGCGATGCAGGTCTGCCCTGCGTTGGTGTATTTGGCCCACGCAATGCGGCCCGCGGCTGCCTCCAGGGGCGCCGTGGCGTCGACCACGGTGGGGGATTTGCCACCAAGCTCAAGGGTGACCGATGTGAGGTGCTCGGCGGCGGCCCGCATGACGCGCCGCCCAACGGTGGGGCTCCCGGTGAAGTAGATGTGGTCGACGGGCTGCTGGGTGAGGGTGCGGGCCACGTCCGGCCCACCGCGAAGCACCTGCACCTCGCGCTCTTCGTACAGGTCGCCAATCAGGGCCTGTAGCGCCGCGGCCGTGTGGGGGGCGTGCTCGGAGGGCTTGACAATGGCGCAGTTGCCCGCGGCCAGGGCGCTTACGAGGGGCCCCAGTGTGAGGTTGACGGGGTAGTTCCAGGGCGCCATGATGAGCACCACGCCCTTCGGCTCGTAGCGAATCTCCGAGCGGCTGCCGGCAAACAGCAGGGGGGAGCGCACGCGATCCGGCGCCATCCAGTCGTCGAGGTGCGCAACAGTGTGCTCGATTTCCTTTGTCACGGCCTTGATCTCGGTCAGGTCGATTTCCACCGGGGCCTTTGCAAAGTCCGCGTCCAGCGCGTCGTAGAAGGTGTCGCGTCGGTCCAGGAGCGCGTCGGCCAGGCGCTGGAGCTTGCGCTTGCGCTGCGCGGCGGAGGTCTGCCGCACGGCCGGGGCGTGGGCGCGGAGCGTCTCGACGGTGCGGCGAATCTCATCGGGGGACGGGGCAGAGTGGGACACGGCAGGGGCTGGGGGCTGAGACGAGAACGCCGGGAAAGGGAAGGGCTTAACCCCCGGTCCGAGGGCAATGGTCCCGCAGAGGGCAGAGCAAACAACCCCGCAGAGGGGACCGTATCGATTCTGCGTTGTCACATGAACGCAGTCTCGCACGTTTCTTTCACGACTCACCTCGGCCCCCGATGGATGCACTGCTGATTGTCGACCTTCAGAACGACTTCTGCCCCGGAGGCGCGCTGGCCGTGCCGGAGGGCGACGCGATCGTCCCGACTGTGAACGAGCTGGCGGCGGCGTTCGACCACGTGATTCAGACGCAGGACTGGCACCCGGCCGGCCACCGGTCGTTTGCGTCGTCGCACCCCGCGCACGATCCCATGGACGTGATCGAGGTGGCGTACGGCGAGCAGGTGTTGTGGCCGGACCACTGCGTGCAGGGGACGGAGGGGGCGGCCTTTCACCCGGATCTCGATACCACCCCGGCGGAGCTCATCCTGCGCAAGGGGTTCCGGCCCGAGATCGACTCGTACTCGGCCTTCTACGAAAACGACGGGGAGACCCCGACGGGACTCACGGGATACCTGCGCGCCCGCAACATCGACACGCTGTATGTGTGCGGGCTGGCGGCGGATTTCTGCGTCAAGTGGTCGGCCGTGGACGGACGCGCGGAGGGGTTTGACGTGTACGTGATCGAGGACGCCACGCGGGGCATCGACCAGGACGGCTCGCTGGCACGGGCCTGGGACGAGATGAACGACGCGGGCGTGCAGGTCATCTCGTCGTCGGCGGCGCTGGATTTGGCGTGAGGCGTGATTCGTGAGGCGTGATTCGTGAGGCGTGATTCGTGAGGCGTGATTCGTGAGGCGTGGAGGGGCGCTTTTCCAGAGGGGCCCTGTCGTCTTGAGTGAGGCGCGGGCCGCGGCGACGCGATTAATCGCGCAGTCGGATGAGGGCCTTGAGGAGGGCGAGGGTGGTGTCTTCGGGAGCGGCCTCGGTGCTCACCGTCACGTGCCGAGGGTCCTCCAGGGCGTCGGGGGCCTCGTAGCGCTCGGTGAGCATGTCGAAGTCGGCGGCCCGCGCATCAGAAGCCGTGGCGTCCGCGGCGGAGCGCTCGCGCAGCCGCTTCTTGAGGGCTTCGTCCCCGGCGGTCAGCTCCACAAAGACGTACGGCACGTCGGCCGTGCGGAGCGCCGTGCGGAGCCGGTCGCGCTGCGCGCGGCGGCTGAAGGTGGCGTCGAGCACGGTGCCGTGGTGCTGACGGGCGGCGCGGCGGGCCCGGGTGCGAAGGGTGGCGTAGGTGGCCTCCGTCATGGCGTCGGTGTAGAGGCGCTGGCGCGTGCGGGCACTGGCCCGCCCGTGCAGGGCGGCGCCTGCGTGCATCTTGCGGATGCGATCGGAGGCGAGGTGGGGCCAGCCCAGGGCGCGCGCCACGGCTTCGGCCTGCGTGCTCTTGCCGGTGCCGGGGCGGCCCATCACAACGATCACAAGAGGGGCAGAGCCGGCCACGGCGTAGCGCACGGCCCACTGATAGTGGTGCTGGGCCGTGGCGCGGCTGTGGGACTGCTCGCGGGGCGATACCGCCTCGCCGGCGGCCCGCAGCCCGCCCACTTTGCCCCGCACCTGCGCCCGCTGGCTCTT
This sequence comes from uncultured Salinivenus sp., assembly GCA_964519235.1. Taxonomy (GTDB): domain Bacteria; phylum Bacteroidota; class Rhodothermia; order Rhodothermales; family Salinibacteraceae; genus Salinibacter. The sequence goes on from CAZFJR010000058.1 coordinate 10,564, forward strand.
GTAGAAATGGAGGAGGCGGGGCAGGTCGGGGTCGTCCAGGCCCGCCGCCATCCGCGACACGAAGCGGCGCGAGAGGTCGGGGCGGCCGTGGTGGTCGAGGTCCATCGCCAAAAACGCGATGTCGTTCGCCACGTCGAGCCACCGAAACTCGTCGTTGAACTCGATGCAGTCGAAGATGGCCACCCGCTCGTCGGTCAGGTGCACGTGCTCCAGGCGCAGGTCGCCGTGGCCTTCGACGATGTGCCCGTGGGCCCGGCGCCGGTGCAGCAGCGCCGCGTGCTGGTCGTAGAACCGGCGGGCGTAAAACTGCAACGCTTCGTGCGCGGGGCGGGAAAGCAGCGTGCCCACCTGGCCCTCCGCCTCCTCAAAATTCTCTTCCGTGACGGCGCGCAGCCGATCGATGCGCCCCGCCTCGGCCACCTCGGGGCGGGAGGGGCGCGATGCGTAGAAGGCACAGAGCGTCTCCACCACCCGGTCGATCTCGGCCGCGCCCGCCTCGCCGCGTGCCAGCCGCGCATCCAGGAACTGCGATGGCTCCAGGTAGCGCATCTTCACGGCCACCTCCACCACCCGCCCCGCCTCGGGGTCGCCCTCTACACGCAGGCCCGCGTCGGTCTGCACGATGGGCACCACGTCCACGTACGTGTCGGGAGCAAGGCGGCGGTTGAGGCGCACCTCCTGCTCGGCGTAGTGGCGCCGTCGCTCCCGCGTCGAGAAATCCAGGAAGGCCAGCGAGACTGGCTTTTTGATCTTGTAGACCCAGGGCGGGGCCAGGGCGACCAGCGAGATGTGGGTCTGCTTGAACGTGATCTCTTGCGGAGCGTGGGGGTAGGCATCTGGGGTGGACAGGGCGTCCTTGAGCGTAGGGATCGACGGGGCGGAAGCGGGCATGCGTCGAGCCGGGGGCAGGGAGGGGAGCGGCGGAACAGCGGGGCCGCGCCGGGCGGCGGCGCGGCCACAGAGGGGCGTGCCTACGCGTGGAAGCGGGAGCCGTCGGCGGCGCGGGCCTTCAGCCCGGCTGCGGGACGAAAGCGGGGCCCATGCCGGTCGGCCAGGCGCTCCAGGGCCTCCACGACGGACGCCGCGCCTTCGTGGTCGATGTAGCGAAACGGCCCGCCCCGAAAGGGCGGAAACCCGAGGCCGAACACCGCCCCGAGGTCGCCGTCGATGGGCGCGCGGAGCACCTCGTCGTCGAGGCAGCGCACGGCCTCGTTCACCATCATGAGCAGGAGCCGTTCCTGCACGCGCTCGGGGGGCGGGGTGGAGCGCGTGGCGGCGTCGGCAAAGGAGTACACGCCGTCGTTCACGCCGTCGGGGTCCTTGTCGTCCGCCGCGTCGTCCGGGGCGTACCGGTAGAACCCCACGTCGGTCTTTTGGCCCAGGAGGTCGGCCTCGGCGAGGCGGGCGGCGCTGTCGCTGATGGGGGTGCGCGCGTCGGGCAGGGCCTCGCCCATGACGTCCGTAATTTTCGCCGCCACGTCCAGGCCCACAAGGTCGAACAGCTCAAACGGCCCCATGGGAAAGCCGGCGTCTTTCAGGGCCGCATCCACCGCCGCCACGTCCGCCCCTGCGTCAAAGAGCAACAGGGCCTCGTTCATGTACAGCGCGAGGATGCGGGTGGTGTAGAAGCCCGGCCCGTCGCGCACCACGATTACGGTTTTGCCCTGGGCCAGGCCCGCGGCGTAGGCGGTGGCGAGGGCCGCGTCGGACGTCTGCTCCGTCGTGACAAGTTCCAGCAGCGGAATGTCCGGGACGGGGGAGAAGTAATGCATCCCGAGCACGCGGGAGGGGTCGTTCACGCCCTCGGCGATGCGCGCGATGGGCAGGGCGGAGGTGTTGGAGGCCAGCACCGTATCGGGACCCACCACCGCCTCCACCGCCGAGAGCACATCGTGCTTGATGGACAAGTCTTCGGGCACGGCCTCAATCACGAGGTCGCAGGTCCGGAGCGGGGCGTACTCGGCCGTGGGCACCACGCGGTCCGCCTTCTGGTCGCGCGTGAAGGCGGTGAGGATGCCCTTGTCGCGCTGGGCCTCGAAGGCGTCCCACACGGCCTGTTTGCCCTGTGCCGCGAGGGCGAGCGACTGGTCCTTGAGCACCACGTCGGGGCCGTGGTCGGCGGTGACCTGCGCGATGCCGCTGCCCATCAGCCCCGCGCCCAGCACGCCGACGGTCTCGACGGGGCGGGCGGCCTCGGGGTGCGGGTGGGTTTCGGCGCTGCGCTTGGCAAAAAAGAGCGAGACGAGGGCCTGCGACTCGGGGGTAAAGACGAGGTCGCCAAAGTGGCGCTGTTCGGCATCGAGGCCCGCCTCCAGCCCCTCTTCCAGGCCGGTGCGCACGGCGTCGAGGAGGCGAGGGGGCGCCGGGTAGTTGCCACGGGTGCGCTGCTCGGTGCGCGTGCGGGCCTGCCGGTAGATGATGCGTCGGCTCACGGGATTGCCTTCCAGCAGCCGGTCGCCCCAGGAGGCGTCCTCTCGTTCTGGGCGCCAGTCGCCGCGGGCCATCTGGCGGGCCGCACGCTGGGCCGCTGCCGTTAGCCCCGGCGGGTGGATGAGCGCGTCGACGAGCCCGATCCGTCGCGCCTTTTCCGGGTACACGTTTTTGCCGGTAAGCAGGAGCGCGAGGGCCTGTTGCAGGCCCACGAGGCGCGGCAGGAGCTGCGTGCCGCCCCCGCCCGGCAGCAGGCCCAGCTGCACCTCCGGAAGGGCCATCTTGGTGGCGTCGGCCGTGGAGGCGATGCGGGCGTCGCAGTTCAGGGCCAGTTCCAGGCCGCCGCCCATCACGGGCCCGTGCAAGGCGGCCACGGTGGGCACCGGGAGCGCCCGCACGCGCCGCCCCAGGGCGTGGGCCGTGCGGCTCAGCTGGCGCGCCTCGGCGGGCATCTCAAACGCCTGCAGCATGCCCAAATCGGCCCCGACGATGAACGAGTCGGGCTTGCCGCTGGTGAAGACGAGCCCCGCGAGTGCGTCGTACCCATCGAGCACGTCCAGGGCGTCGCCAAAGGCCGCGAGGGTGTCTTCAGAGAGTGTGTTGACGGACGCACGGGGGTCATCGAGTTCCAGGGTGACGATTCCCGCCTCGTCGACGGTCAGGGAGAGCAGGTCCGTGGGGACGTCCAGCGACTGGGGCATGTGCGTGGGGCGTTGGGGAAAAGGCGTTGGGGAAAAGGCGTTGGGGGAGGAGCACGAGCGAGGAGTACGATCCGGGGCCGAAGCGGAGGCATTGGCCCCAACGGAGGCGGCAGGCGGACCGCTGCACCGTGGGCGTGCAGCGCCGGGGGGCCTTACGCGGCCCGCCGTTCAATCAGCATTGCGTGGCCCTGCCCGCCGGCTGCGCAGGCCGACACGAGGGCCCACCGGCCGTCCTCGTCGTGCAGCCGGTTGACGGCGCTCATGACCAGGCGCGCGCCCGTGGCGCCGAAGGGATGCCCGAGCGAGAGGGAGCCGCCGCGGGTATTGAGCCGGTCCATGGGCACCTCGCCCACGGCGCGGGAGCGATTCAGGTGCTCCTCGGCGAAGGCCTCGGAGCGCAGCGCCGCCAGCACCGCCAGCACCTGTCCCGCGAATGCCTCGTGGAGCTCAATCACGTCGATCTCGGCGAGGGCGAGGCCGGCGTCGGACAGCACCTGGGGGATGGCGTAGGCCGGGCCCAGCAGCAGCTCGGTCTTGGGGTCCTGCGCCACGTACGTGTAGTGACGAAGAGCCGCGCGCGGTGCAAAGCCCTCCGCCGTGGCCACGTCCTCGGCCATCAGCAGCGTCGCGGAGGCGCCGTCCGTCAGGGCCGAGGAGCTGCCCGCCGTGATGGTGCCAAACGGCTTCACGAACGCGGGCGAGAGGCCCTCCAGCTTCTCCATGGAGGTGTCGTCCCGAATCACATTGTCCGTGGTGACGGGCGCAAAGTCGGGAGGAGGGGTGGCGGGGACCAGTTCTTCGTCCAGGCGGCCGTCGTCGCGGGCCGCCGCGGCCTTCTGGTGGGAGCGAAGCGCGTACTCGTCCTGCGCCTCCCGCGAGATGCCAAACATGGCCGCGAGTCGGTCTGCGCTCTCGCCCATCACCTCGCCGGTGGAAAACTCAGCAATGTCGGGCGACTCCGGGAGCAGGTCGCCGGGACTCAGCCCGTCGAGCAGGTCCAGGTAATCGCCCGTGCTCTTTGCCTTGCGGGCCTTGAAGAGCCGCTTTCGGACGGGCCGCTGCAGGCGGACGGGCGGGTCGCTCAGGGTTTCGGTCCCGCCCGCGGCCATGATGTCCACCTGCCCGCCGCGGATGAGGTCGACGCCGCTCGTGACGGCCTGGTTGCTGGAGATGCAGGCCATCGTCACCGTGAACGCCGGCACGCGGTTCGGAATCCCCGCGGCGAGGGCCGACTCGCGCGCCACGTTGCTCGTGTTTACGTCCTGCACCACATTTCCCATCACGACGCGCTCGATCCGCTCGGCGGGGAGATCGGTGCGGCTCAGCAGGCTCCGGAGAACCATCCGGCCCATGTCGTAGGCCATCAGATCGGTGTAGCCGGTGCCGGAGCGCTGAAACGGAAGGCGGCAGCCGTCGACGAACACTGCGGTTCGCCCGGGAAGAGAAGCAGCCATCGCAGAGGGAAGGCTTGGAAACAGAGGCGCGACGCGCGAGGCGTTCCGGAAATGAAACGACATTTACATCCTAACCACTGCGGCCGTCTCGTTCAACGGCGATGCCGCGGAATCTTCGTGCCACCGGGCGTGTTAGCTACTCCGCGTTTTGTTGTCTGCTCACTCGGTAGGTTGTTCTTATGTCCGCAAATAATTCCGACACGTCCACCCTGATTGGCCGCCGGCCCGTCCGCGAGGCACTGGAGCGCGAGGACCTTGGCATCGAGAAGGTGATGTTGGAGCAGGAGGCAAGCGGTGAGCGCATCGGGGCCATCCGGGCTGCCGCTGAGGACCGGGGCACGCCGGTGCAATACGTCCCGGCCGCACGCCTGCGGCACGAGGCCGACGGGGCGGCCCACCAGGGCGTGGTGGCCATTACGGCCCCCATCCGCTACCGCGAGGTCGACGAGATGCTCTCCGACATTGCGCCCACCTGGGACGCGGTGCAGACGCAGCAGCCGACGCTGCTCGTTGTGGATCGTGTGACGGACCCTCGCAACTTTGGCGCGATGCTGCGCAGTGCTGTGGCTGCCGGAACGGACGGGGTGGTGGTGCCGACGCGCTCCATGGCGCCCCTCAATGCGGCGGCGATTAAGGCCAGTGCGGGCACGGCGCCCCGCATCCCCATCGCGCGCAGCGACAACCTGGCGCGGCTCCTGACTCAGCTGAAGGAACGGGGCTACTTTGTGTACGGGGCGGACGGCACTGCCGAGACCATGCACTGGGACGCGGACTGGGACCGCCCTGTGGCGGTGGTGCTGGGGAGTGAGGGCGAAGGCCTGGCACCGGCAGTGGCGGACGCGTGCGATGAGCTCGTATCGGTGCCGCTGCAAGGCCCGGTCGAGTCGCTCAACGTATCGGTGGCCGCCGGGCTGCTGCTCTACGAAGCCGCCCGGAGCCGCCGTTCCGCCGCCGCGTGAGCCCGCCCGGGGGCTGGCCAGGGAATCGCACATCGGACCGGAGCCGAAGACCCGACTGCGAGGCGGACCCTTCAGAGGCACACAGTGCCCCAGAGAAAACGCCCAGCCCTCCACCGGGGACTGGGCGTCGGTGCGTTGACGCACCAGGGAGAAATGCATTTGTTATATCAAGAAAATACCACGCCACCACCCGGCCCCTTCATGCCTTCTTCGTGATAGAGTGGCAGGACAGGTGGGCGCAGCGCCGAGGTGCCAGAAGGGCGAAACTGCGACCCCGTCGACCTTTCGCGATGCCCCGGGCCGCTTGCAGAAGCGAAAAGAACCCCGTCGTGGGGCCGTGGGGGAAGGGGCTTCGGCGCAGTCTCGCCAGGCAGCTTTGCTATGCGCTGATGGTGGACGGCATGAGATAGTTGCTTGCCATTTTTGTAAAGTCCTGCACTTGCTCTTCGGCCCAGGACGAGGAGTGATTGCGCTCCTCGGCGAGCAGCCGAGCCACTTCGGGGGCCACGTCGATGCTTGCCTCTGCGTTCAGCAGCAGGCAGCGGGTGCGCCGGGCCAGCACGTCTTCCACGGTGCGGGCCATTTCGTGCCGGGCGGCCCAGACAACCTGCGCACCACGGATGGGCAGCTGGTCGCTGAGGGGCTCTCGGAGCTCGGGGCGCTCCTCCATAAGGCGTTCGAGATGGGGGGCATCGGCTCCGTATATGGAAAGATCGCCAAACTGGTCGGGGGATGCGTGCCAGCCGTGCAGGTGCAGGCCCGCAGTGGGCGAGGGGCGCCGTTCGAGATCTGCGTCGACCACGGCCTCGTCGATGGTGTCCTCGGCCATCTTGCGGTAGGTGGTCCATTTGCCGCCCGAGATGGTGACCAGTCCGCTGCCGGAAATGTTGAGCTGGTGCTCCCGGGAAATCTCAGAGGTATCGCCGTTGCTGCCGGGGGGGGCCACCAAGGGCCGAATGCCGGCGAAGATGCTGAGGACGTCCTCCGGACCGGGGTCGCCCACGAGGTAGCGCTGAGAGTGGCTAATCAGAAACTCCAACTCTTCGGGCCCGGGCTGCGGCTCGAGGCTTACCTCGTCCACTTCCGCCTCCGTCGTGCCCACGACCACCCGGTCCTTCCAGGGGATGGCGAATAGCACACGCCCGTCGTCCGTCTTCGGAATCATGATTGCACTGTCGCCCGGCAAAAACGACTTGTCGAGCACAATGTGCGTGCCGCGACTCGGGCGGAGCGTCGTAGAGACGGACGGATCGTCCATCTGCCGGATGGTGTCGGTGAAGATGCCCGTCGCGTTGATGACCGATCGGGCGCTGATCTCGAATGTCTGGCCGGTTTCCTGGCATTCCGCCGTCACGCCGTCTACCTGGCCGTTGGTCTTTGTCAGGCCAGTGGCCTTCATGTAGTTGAGGGCGACGGCGCCTTCTTCGACGGCCGTCTGTGCCATGTTGACCGCGAGGCGGGTGTCGTCGAACTGCCCGTCGAAGTACTGCACACCGCCCCGCAGGCCATCCGGGTCGATGGTGGGGAGGTGCTCCAGCGTTTCCGCGCGGCTCAGGTGGCGGGAGGTGCCAAAGTTTTGGCTGCCGGCCAGCAGGTCGTACACCTTCATGCCGGTCCAGTAGTACGGGCCCTCCCACCACTTGTAGCTGGGCACCACGAACGAGAGGTTGCGCACTA
>CAZFJR010000059.1:0-7814 GCA_964519235.1 uncultured Salinivenus sp.
CACACTCCGAAGTCCGAGCTCCGGTTGTGTCTGCGATTGGCAAGAAATTGCTGCGGGACTTGTGGGGGATGCGGGGGCAGGCCCTGGCCATTGCGCTCGTCATTGTGAGCGGGGTGGCCACCTTCGTGGCGGCACTGGGGACCATGGATGCGCTCACGCGGTCGCAGCAGTCGTTCTACGAGGAGGCGCGGTTCGGGGAGGCGTTCGCGGCGCTCAAGCGGGCGCCGAACGACGCAGGGCGACGACTCCGCTCGATCCCCGGCGTGGCGTCGGTGCAGACGCGCGTCGTGGCGGATGCGCGGCTCGACGTGGCCGCGTTCGACGCGCCCATTACGGCCCAACTGCTCTCCCTCCCCGAGCGCGGCCAGCCGACCCTGAATCGTCTTGTGGTGCGGCAGGGGCGGCTCCCACGGGCGGGGCGCGAGGCGGAGGCCGCCGTCAGCGAAGCCTTCGCGGAGGCACACGGCCTGGGACCGGGCGACGACCTCACGGCCATTATCAATGGGCGCCGCCGCACGCTCACGCTCGTGGGCGTCGTGCTCTCGCCCGAGTACGTGTACCAGATTCCGCCGGGCGGCTTCTTTCCCACCCCCGAGCGGTACGGCGTGCTCTGGATGCCGCGCCCGGCCCTCGGCGCGGCGTACGACATGGAGGGCGCCTTCAACAGCGCCTCGTTCGCCTTTACCGCCGACGCCGACCCCCCGTCGGTGCTCGACCGCATCGATCAGGTGCTGGATCCTTATGGCGGGCGCGACGCGTACCTCCGCGCCGATCAGGTGTCGCACCGCTACCTGACCGAGGAGCTACGGCAGCTGGAGCAGCTCGCGGCGGTGCTGCCGGTCATCGTGCTCGCCGTGGCGGCCTTCCTGCTGAACGTGGTGATTGGGCGTCTCATCCGTACCCAGCGGGAAGTCATTGCCACGCTCAAGGCCTTCGGCTACGGCGACTACGCCCTCGGCCTCCACTACCTGGGCATGGTGCTGGTGATCGTGGCCGTGGGCGCCGTCGGAGGCGTCCTCGTGGGCACGTGGATGGGCCGCGCCCTGGCCCGCCTCTACCTGGAGTTCTACAAATTCCCCGAGCTTCAGTACGCGCTGGACGCCGGCACCGTCGCCATCGCGGTGGGGGTGACGGCGCTCGCGGCGATCGGCGGCACGCTCTACGCCGTGTGGGAGGCCGTCGACCTCCAGCCCGCCCGCGCCATGCAGCCGGAGCCCCCGGCCACCTACCGCGCGACGATCGTAGAGCGGCTCGGCCTGCAGTCGGTCTTCGACCAGCCCACGCGCATGATTCTGCGGCACCTGGAACGTCGACCCCTCAACGCGCTGCTCACGGTGATCGGCATCGCCGCCTCTGTGGCCGTCCTGATGGCCGGGATCTTCTTCGGCGACGCGATGGAGTTTCTGACGGACGTGCAGTTCAACCAGGCCCAGCGCCAGGACCTGACGGTCACGTTTACGGGCCCCACGGGCAACGCGGCCCTCTCGGAGCTCCGGCACCTGCGGGGGGTGGCCGCGGCGGAGCCGTTTCGGAGCGCCCCGGTGCGCCTGCGGCACGAGCACCGTCGGTACCGCACCGCCATCGAAGGGCTCGTGCCCGACCCGTCGCTCCGACGCCCCCTCAACGCCGAGCTCCAGCCCATTCCCGTGCCGCCGCGGGGCGTGATGCTTTCCGACTACCTCGCCGACGTGCTGGCCGTGGAGCGCGGCGACACGCTCACGGTGGAGATGCTGACGGGACGCCGCCTCACGCGCCGCGTGCCGGTAGCCGGGCGCACCACGCAGTTCATCGGAGTCGGGGCGTACATGCAGCTCGGGGCCCTGAACCGGCTCCTGCGGGAGGGGCGCGTGCTCTCTGGGGCGTACCTGGCGCTCGCTCCGGGGGCCACCCCGTCGCCCACACTCTCGGCCCTCGCGGAGCGGCCCCGCGTCGCTGGTGTGCAGGCGCAGGGCCGCGCCCTGGAGTCGTTCATCGACACCATCGGCGATACGGTGCTTACCTTCACGTTCGTGATGACGCTCTTTGCCGGGGCCATTGCGTTCGGCGTCATCTACAACGCGGCGCGCATCTCGCTCTCCGAGCGGGCCCGCGAGCTGGCCAGCCTGCGCATTCTGGGCCTCACGCGGGGCGAGATTGGGTACGTACTGCTGGGCGAGCTCGGCATTCTCACCCTCGTGGCCATCCCCGTGGGATTCGTCCTGGGCGTCGGGCTCTGCTACGCCACCGTGCAGTCGGCGCAAACGGAGCTCTTCCGCGTGCCGCTGGTGATCAACCGGGGCACCTACGCCCTCGCCGCGACCGTGGCCCTCGTGGCGGCTCTCGTGTCGGGCCTGGTGGTGTGGTGGCGGCTCGGACGGCTCGACCTGATTGACGTGTTGAAAACGCGGGAGTAATGGGTTGGGGATTGTGGGTTTCGGGTTTAGTGTTGGGGTTGGGATTGGAATTAGGGTTGAGAATTGGGCGTAAAGGGGGGCGGACGTGTACTGTGAACTTTCAAGTGAGGTGTTGGTGATGATTTGGAATCGGTCGGTGGTGATTGGGGCAGTGGTCGTGGTCGCACTTGCGCTGCTGGTGTACGGCTTTTGGCCGGAGGCGACGCCGGTGTCGGTGGAGGAGGCGACGCGCGACTCGCTCCGGGTGACCGTGGAGGAGGAGGGCCAGACGCAGCTCCGCGAGGAGTACGTGGTCTCGGCGCCGACGACCGGCTATCTGAAGCGCGTGCCGGGCGAGGCGGGCGACTCGGTGCGGCAGAATGAAGTCCTGGCACGTCTCGCCACGCTGCCCTCGAAGGTGCTCAACGCCAGCGACTACCAGGCGGCCGAGGCGCAGGTGCAGGCCGCCCGGGCCGCGGTGCAGCGGGCCAAGGAGGAACGGGCGGGGGCAGAGGCATCCTTTCAATACGCAAAAGAGGAGCACCGGCGCCTCCAGCGGCTGCACGAGCAGGGGACGGCATCCCAGCAGCAGCTCGATCAGGCGAGGGTCGAGTTTCGGCAGGCTCGCGCCACATACCGATCGGCGAAGCAGGCCGTGGCGCAGGCCCGGGGCGAACTTGATGCGGCCCGCAGCCGGATTGCGTTGGGGACTCCCAGCGATGATCTGTCTACGCGGGCCTCGATCCGGGCGCCGGTTGACGGCCGGATTCTTCAGGTTCATCAGGAGAGCGCGGGGGTCGTGCAGGCGGGGGCGCCGCTCGTCACGATGGGCCACCCCGACTCGCTAGAGGTGTCGGTGGACGTGCTCTCGTCCGACGCCGTCCGCGTCACCGAGGGCACGCCGGTCGAGATCGTGCGCTGGGGCGGGGGCGGGACGCTCGACGGACGGGTGCGGGCGGTGCCGCCGCAGGGACAAACGGAGGTGTCGGCCCTCGGCGTGGAGGAGCAGCGGGTGGAGGTGCTCGTGGACTTTGCCGATCCGCCGCAACGATGGACGCGGCTGGGCACGGGCTACCGCGTGGTGGCGCGGTTCATTCTGTGGGCGGAAGACGACGTGCTCCAGGTGCCGCAGAGTGCTCTCTTCCGTCACGACGGGGGGTGGGCGGTGTTTGCCGTGCGCGGAGGGCGGGCGGAGCGCCAGCCGGTGGACGTGGGCTACCGGAGTGGCCTCCGGGCGCAGATTACCGACGGGTTGAGCGAGGGAGCGCGGGTGGTGACGCATCCGGGCGAAGAGCTGGAAGACGGGCGGCGGGTGGAGGCGCGGTAGATCGGGCGCTGGTCCGAGCGCCGCCGGTGTCCCCTTCTGTGGCGGACCATTTTTGACTTCTCAACCACCGACGGGACCTCTCGCAGCGCGGTGAACGACCGGTCGTTCGTTTCCGATAGGGCCGGGCTACATTCTGTGGTCGAACACGCGCGGGACCGAGCGGTCCCATTAGCAGTGTTGACCTCCGGACGTCTTTCCCACCATCCTGCTCTTTCATGCCGAACGACGCCACCCTCCGATCCCCACAGCCCTCTCACACGCTGCCGCCGTCGCCCTTCCCCACCGAGGATCCCATTCTAAGCCAAATTGGTGGCACGCCGATGATTCCGTATCCGGGGGCACGGAACGAGCGGCTTCTCTGCAAGATGGAGTCGGAAAACCCGACCCGGTCGATGAAGGACCGCATTGCGATGGGCATCCTCTCGGAAGGCCTTCGGGACGGCGCCTACGATACGGTGGTGGAGGCCAGCTCCGGCAACACAGCCGGGGCCGTGGCACTGGTGGCCAACCGGCTCGGCGCCGACTGCATTCTCACGTGTCCGGAGGGCACGAGCCGCGACAAGATTGGCTACATGAAGGCCTTCGGCGCGAAGGTACACACATGCCCGGACGTAGACTCGGACCATCCGGAGCACTACCGGGCGGTGGCTCAGCGCCTTGCCGACGAACACGACGCGTTTCTGGTGAATCAGTACCACAACCAGTCCAACCCCGGCGTGCACTACCGATGGACAGGCCGCGAGATTTGGGCCCAGGCGGGGGCCGAGATGACGTACCTCGTGAGTGCCATGGGCACGGGGGGGCTGCTCAGCGGCAGTGCGCGACGCGTGAAGGAGGAAGCGGAGGCTGCCGGCCGTGAGGTGACGGTGGTGGGCGTCGATGCCGAGCACTCCAACATCTCAACCGCATTTCGCGGCGACGATCCAGTTCCGTACGACACCAGCGTGGAGGGCCTGGGCAAGGGGGGCCAGCTGCCGACCATGTGGTTCGACTACATCGACGAGATGCGGGATGTCTCCGACGAACGTGCCTTCGAGCAGGCCCGTACCGCCGCCCAAGAGCACGGCATGCCCATTGGGCCGAGTGCCGGCGCAGCCCTCGCCGTTGGGCTCGACATCAGCGCGAATCACCCGGACGCCCGGGTGGTCACCATCATCTGCGACGGCGGCGAGCAGTACTTCGACACGCTCTTTGGCGTGTAGCCTGTCGGCCACTTCCGGACCGGACACGCGGGCCTTCTCGTCTCACAACCCGCCGCCCAGTCCACTCGTGAAGAGGGCCGCGACGGCAGCGATGACGACGTAGGCCAGAAACCCGATGACGATTGTCACGAGTGTTCTCGTGTTGTTCAGGTCTAGACCCTGCCTCACAGCCACAAAGCCGGCCACGAGGGCCCAGATGCCGCCCACCAGCGCGCCGAGGCAGGGCACGACCGCAAGGACCAGGGGGGCCTGCGAAAACCCAATTACGCGGAGCATTTCTCCCAGATCGGCCTCCGCGTCGAAGAGAGACGTGCCGACCCAGTATGTGAGGGCCGACCACACGCCCCACCCCACGAAGGCGCCCAGGAGGGTCGCAAGAAAGTTAGGGCCGGCGCCTGTTCCCCAGACGCCGGCCGAGACGGAGCTGCCGATGGCCTGGCACACGGCGGCGAGGGCCACGACGCCGGCCGCCTGCCCCGTTGCCGTTGTATCGTGCTCGATTTCTTCGAACGTAGGCACGTGGAGTTGAAACACTCCGATCATGCGCTGAATCATGGGACCGGTACGGTTCGCGGATGGGCTCAATGGGCGCGCGCCTCAGATGTGTGCGGCGAGAGGACACGACACTGTGAAGTGAGACGAAAGACATAATAGCCCATCCGTCCGGGAAATGAAATCGGCGCGGCAAATGCCCGCGCCACTTGCCCGGAGTGTTGCGGGGGCACTGCGGACCCGCCCCGCGCTGAGGGTCACCGAGAAAGGCGAAGAGTCCACGCTCGCGAGGGCAGGGCCTCTGCGCGCATCCGGAGTGCCTGCTGGGCCGCCGCATCCGTCTCGAACCTCCCTACCACCACTCGGTAGCGGAGCCCCTCGCGCGTTTCGGCCGCGACGATCTCAACGGGCAGCCCGTCGCCCGCGAACCGCGTGCGGTACTGCCGAGCCATCGTCTCGGCCCCTTCCTGGCGGCGCATGGACGCCACCACAATCCGCCACGGGGCCGCGGCGGGCCGTTGCGCGCGGCGCGTCACCCGAACCGACACCGCGCGGGTGTCGCTGCCCTCGTCGTTCGATGCCTTGAGCCGAACGGTGTACCGCCCCGGCGCTCCGTACGCGTGGCGGGGCGCCGATCCTGTCGCCGTGGCCCCGTCGCCGAAGCGCCACCGATAGGACGGTGCGCTGCTCCCACGGACGGCACTCCGAAACTGTACCGGCTCTTCCACGCCTACGGGGTTGGGGGTGGCGGTGAGGGATGCAATCTGGACCCGCTCCGCTGCGGGGACCGTTTCCGGCGGGCGCGTGACCCGCACCGTCCTCGATGCACGGGCCGCGCCTGCGTCGTTCCGGGCGCGAAAGATCACCGTGTAGGTGCCCGGGCGGTCGTAGGTGTGAGTGATCGTCGGGCCAGTGGCGGTCGTCCCGTCGCCCAGCTCCCATGCGTAGCGCAGGGGACGGGCGGCTTCATCTGCGTTCACGGTTGCCGCCAGCGTAACCGGCGTGCCGGCCTCCACCGTGTCGGGGGCCTCAACGGCGCGCACCGCGGGTGGGGTCGGCGAGGAGAGGCCCACCTTGATGCCTGCCCCGAGCAGTTGCCCCACCACGTCAAACGCGCCGTTCGCCCCCGCGCGGCCGGCCCCGTCAATCGCCTTGTCGGGCAGGGCGACGTGAAAGCGCGACTCGAGGTACAGCGAAAGCGACCGGGTGAGAGAAAAGGCAATCCCAGTGCCCGCGGACGGCCCCACGCCCACGCCCGTTGGGGGGCGGTCGCCCCCAAACGTGGCGTTAATGCCAAGGTCCACGTAGGGCGACAGTCCCTGCCCCGGCGTGCCAATCGTGTAGCGCCCCAGCAGGTACGGCGTGTAGCGGTACGAATCTTCCACTCCGCTCGCCCCTCCGCCGTACCCAACGATGGGGTAGTTGCCGGCCTGCAGCCCAGCGGCAATTGCCCAGTGCGGCGCCACCTGGTACCCAATCTCCCCCGCGAGAAGAACAGGAGCGCCCGCTCCCCGCGTGAACTCCTGCAGATCGAACGGATGACTCGCGTTTTGCGCCGGAAAATCCCCCGTGTAGTCCGCCAGTCCCGCCCCCACCTTTCCGTAAAGGGCTCCTGGGCGTTGCGCCTGCGCGTGGGCGGACGGGATGCTGCCAGCAAGCAGCGCGGCAAGGAGGGCAATCCGCAAGAACGAGGCGCAGAAGTGTAGGGGAAGCGAAGAGCGAGACATGGACGGTCTGGCTGGGCAGGAGGAGTAGACGGGGAGACGTGCAGACAACGATCGACCCGAAAAGAATACGACGGACCGTGGACGGAGATCATTTTCCCAACGGCTGTGTAGAGCAAAGAGCGTTCCACGGTGCCCAGCTTTTCCGCCATCCGCTCCCCGAGCGCCCGGAGCATTCGCGAGACGCCCCAACTGCCTCCTCCCCATGTCGTCGTCGGCTTCCACTTCCGGTGCGCCTCCCGTAGGGGTCGACGTGGGCGGCACCTTTACTGATGTTCTCATTGCCACGCCCAGCGGCCTGCAGGTGCGCAAAGTGCCCACGACCACGCCGCAGCACGAGGCGGTGGTCGCCGGCCTCGATGCGCTGCGCCCTGCCCCGCACGCGCCCCTTGTCCACGGCACCACCACCGCCACCAACGCCCTGCTGGAGCGGCGCGGCGCGCGCACGGCCCTGGTGACGACCGAAGGGTTCGCCGACGTGCTTGCCATCGGCCGTCAGGCTCGCCCCGCCCTCTACGACCTGACGCCCTCGCGCCCGCCCCCGCTCGTGCCCGCTGAACGCCGCTACGAAGTGCCCGAGCGCGTACGGGCGGACGGGGAGATTCAGACGCCCCTCGACGAAGACGCCGTGCGGGCGGTGGGGCGGCGCCTCGTGGCCCAACAGATCGAGAGCGTAGCGGTGGTGTTTCTCTTTTCG
>CAZFJR010000059.1:7914-17699 GCA_964519235.1 uncultured Salinivenus sp.
GTGGGGGCTCTGGGCGTGGCCCGTCGTGCTCTGGACACCGATGCGCCCCGCCTCCTCACGCTCGACATGGGCGGCACCAGTGCCGACGTGGCGCTCTGCGACGGCGCCGTGCCCCGCACCCCCGAGCACATGATCGCGGACCTGCCCCTGCGCCTGCCCACCACCGACATTCACACCGTGGGCGCGGGCGGCGGCAGCATTGCCCAGGTCGATGCCGGCGGCAGCCTGCGGGTGGGGCCGGAGAGCGCGGGGGCCGAGCCAGGGCCTGTGTGCTACGGGCGGGGCGGCACACAACCGACCGTTACCGACGCGCACCTCGTTCTGGGGCGCCTTCGGGCGGAGCACGTGCTGGGCGGATCGGGCCCGCTGGACATGGCCCCCGAGGCGGCCCGCGCGGCGGTGGCGGCGCTCGGGGCCGACATGGGCCGATCCGCGGAGGCAGCCGCGCTGGGCATCCTGCGCGTGGCAAACACGGCCATGGAACAAGCGCTGCGGCGCGTGTCCGTGGAGCGGGGGCACGATCCCCGCGACTACACGCTCGTTGCCTTTGGCGGGGCCGGTCCACTGCACGCCGCCGCGCTGGCCGAAGCCCTCGGGCCCACGCGGGTGCTGGTGCCCCCGACGCCCGGCGTGCTCAGCGCCCTCGGCCTGCTGATGGCCAATGTCACGCACGACGCGGTCCGCGGCCTCCTGGCGCCCGCCGCGGCCCTCCGCCGCACCCCCAAGCCGCTTCAGGATGCCGCCGCGGCCCTGGCCGATGCCCTCGACCGCCGCCTCGCCCCGCACGGCTCCCCCACGTATGCCTACACCCTCGACCTGCGCTACGACGGGCAGAGCCACGAGATGCGCGTTCCGGTGGAAACGCCCCTCACCGGTGCGCACGTGGCCGAGGCGGTGCAGGCGTTCCACGCACGCCACCGCCGCCGCTACGGCCACGCCGCCCCCGACGCGCCGGTGGAGGTGGTCGCGCTTCGTGGACGCGGCGTCGTTTCCACCCCCGCTCCGCCGCTGCCCCGTGAACCGACGACGAACGCCCCGCTTCGCAGCGCTCGCCTCGGCACCCGCCCCGTGTGGTTCCGTCCCGACGGCCCCACGGACACGCCCACCTACGACCGCGAGGCGCTCCATCACGGGCACAGGCTCGACGGCCCCGCCATCCTTCACCAGTACGACACGACCCTCGTGGTGCCGCCCGGCTGGCAGGCGCGGGTGGACGCCTGGCGCAATGTCTGGATGGAGCGGTAAGCCTCGTGCGGCACCTGGTCACCGCCGCGCCGCTACGTGTTGAACGATTCCATGGTTGCCTCCCGTCTCGCTCGTCCTCTCCCTTCTTCCGAGTCGCCCGACGGCCCTCCATGTCCAACGACCGTCCATTCGACGAGTGGTGCCGGCGCCTTAAGGCGTCGGATCGGGCGGCGTACGCCGAACTCTTCGAGGCCATGTACGGGCCGCTCTTCCGGTACGTGCGCTCCATCACGACGGCCCCCGATGCGGCGCGGGACATCACCCAAGACGTCTTCGTTCGGCTCTGGGACGTGCGCGAGTCGCTGTCTGCGGACCAGTCGCTGGAGGCCTACCTCTACCGCATGGCGCGCAACCACGCGTACAATCACGAGCGCAACCGGCGTACCCGCACCGAGAAAGAGAACGACGTGCGCGACCAGACGCCCGCCCAGCCGGCCCCGCCGCCCCGCCCCGATGCGCAGGCCCAGGCCGATCGATTGGAGGAGCGGCTCTGGCGGTGGATTGGCGAACTCACGGAGCGGCAGCGCGAGGCCCTCGTCCTCAGCCGCTTTGATGGCCTCTCGCACGACGAGGTGGCCGACGTGATGGGCATCTCGCCACGGACGGTGAACAACCACATCGTGCGTGCCCTGAAGCACCTGCGCGAACGCATCGACGCCCACGAACCGGATCTATGGACCCGCGATGAGCACTAACCCCCCTTCGCTCCCGCCTTCTCTCCGGGAGCGGCTGCAGGCGGAACCGGAAGACACGCGCGCCGACCTCGAAGCGGTATGGGCCCTTCTTGAGGCGGCGGACGACCCGGCCTCCGCCGGCGCCGACCCAGACGCGGCGTGGACGGCCCTTGTGCGGGAACGCCCCGAACTGGACACTTCCCCCTCGGACGGCGCCGCCGCGCCTGATCCCTCTCAGCCGGGCACTGCGGCGGCGTCTCGTCGACGTGAGCACCCCGCCGGCGCCGCCTGGCGGCGCCGGCGGGGAGGCGTGGCACTGGGCCTTGCCTTGGCCGCGCTCGTGCTGCTTGGCGGGCTGTGGCTGTGGCGACAGCCCGTCGCGGTGACGGCGCCGGCGGGCCAGCAGCGCACCGCTTCTCTGCCCGACGGGTCGACCGTTGACCTCAACAGCGGTACCACCCTCACGTACCGACGCGGCTTCTCCGCATGGCCGCTCGTAGAGGCCGGCCGGCGTCGCGTGCGGCTCGAGGGGGAGGCCTTCTTTGCTGTGGCCGAGGGGGCCCGCCCCTTTACGGTGGAAACGACCGCCGCACAGATCACCGTTACCGGCACCCGCTTTCACGTGCGCGCTCGGGCCGAGGGCACCTCCTCCGCGGTCACGGATGTCGCCGTGGTGGACGGACGCGTGCAGGTCGCCGCGCAGCAGCGCCCGCAGGAGACGGTGCCTCTGTCTCCAGGACACGCCAGTCGGGTGGCCGCCCCCACTGCGGTCCCCACGCCGCCCCAGCCCACGAACGTCGATCGCGTTCTCGCCTGGCGCAACGAGGGATTCGCCGCCCGGGCCCGGCCGCTGCGCGCCGTCGTGCAGGACCTAGAGCGTCGCTACGATGCGGTAGTGCACCTCCACGAGTCCGTGGCGCATCCCGAGCGACGCGTCTCGCTCTACTACCCGGGGCCCACGGATCTCGAAACCATTTTACACGACCTTTGTACGGCCCGCGATCTGAACTACCGTCCTACGAGTCGGGGCTTCGAGCTCTTTAACGCACCAGACGAAGCATCGGGCGCACAGCGGTAGGCCTTGCTTCCGCTTGCTTTGGATTCCGGTCCGAAGACGAGAAACCGGTATCCGGAGTCTCCGCACGCGGCCCTCCGGCCGCACAGAGACCTGTCGAGGCGGCACCGACCTGCTAGGGCCGCACCAACACAGCTGCACAGCTTCTAGGGCGTCTCTCTACTGGCCGCTATGACCACGCTGGTCTCACTTCGGACGGCCGTGCTCCTGGGGGTGCTGTGCCTCGGGGCGCTTGGTGGGCGGGCCGCCGCTCAGTCGGAGGCGGAAACGCGCACGTCGATGGGCATCCAGAACGCGCCGCTGGACGAGGCGCTGGAACGGGCGGCCGCCGCAACGGGCATCAGTCTGGTGTACGACGCCGCCCTTGTAGAAGGCCGACGGGCCTCCTGCACCCTTCGCGACGCGGGGCCGGAAGCACTGCTTCGATGCCTGCTCGACGAACATCCCATCGACTACATCCAGACCTCGGAAGGCACCTACGTGCTGCGCCCTCCCGTCCGCCGCTCTCCACGACGTGGACGCCTAACTGGGGTTGTGAGGGGGGACTCCGAAGACCGCCCGCTGCCGAACGCGCACGTCCACCTGCCGAACGCGGACGGACGCGTGGGCACCGCCACCGACTCCACCGGGCACTTCCGGCTAACGGACCTTCTACCCGGCCCGCACACCGTGGTCGTCACCCATCTCGGCTACGAGCGCCACACCGCCACGGTGTACGTTCCGCCCAACGGCGCCGCCCGACACAACGCCGTGCTGGCCCGCGCCCCCATCGTGGCCGATTCCCTCGTCATCGACGCCGACCGGTACGGCCTTCCCGCTGCCACCGGCGCCGAGCGCGTGTCGAGCGGCGCGCCGCGATGGACCCGCCCCCCCGCCCCGCCCAGTGTTCTGGGGGCGGCCCGCGAACTGATCGGGGTGCACGCCACGCCTCCATACACCGATCTTCACATTCAGGGCAGCCCCACGGGAGGACACACGCTGCGGCTGGACGGAGTGCCCATTCGCAACCCGGCAAGCACCGGCCGTCTCCTTGGAGCCTTCAGCCCGCTCGCCATCGACGACCTCACGGCCCGGAAAGCTGGATTTGGGGCCCTTCACGGCAGCGCACTCTCCGGCACGTTGAACCTCAGCCACGACGTGTCTGGGCGCGGCGCCCAGTACGGCGCCGTTCAGCTAGATCCGCGCAGCTTGAACGCCCGGCTGGAGGGCACTGCCACGCTGGAAGGCACGCCCGTCACGGCCATGGCTGCTGGGCGCGTGAGCGTATGGGACGTGTACCAGGAGGCTGCGCTGACCGACCTGATTGACCGGTGGTCGACGCTCGATCCGGTCCTCGCGGCGGCCCAACTTCCAGCCGACACCTCGCTGGCGGGCGGCTCCCTGGGGGCGCGCACCCAGCCCCGCGCAGGCTTCTACGACCTGCACGCCGCGGCCCGCGTCGACCTCGGGCCGGCCCGGCGCCTCTCCGTATCCGGCTACCGCGGGGGCAGCACTCTGGGGGCGGACCTCGTGCTGGGCCAGCGTGTCGGGGTGGGCCGTAGCGACACCGGTGCTCCCCCGGCATCGGCCGTCGACACGTCCACATTTGCCCTCCCCACCCGCGACCGCTCTACGTGGACGAACACCGCCGCACAGGCCCGCTACACCGCCCCGCTTGCCGACCGCGCCCTGGGCACCGTTCGGGCCGCCGTAAGCCACTACCAACGCGCGACGCAGTCCGAACTGGGCACGGTACGGATGGCGCCTGCCGCCCGCCCCTCCCGAGCCATGGTGCGTCGGGCCGCGTATGGGCAGGCGGGCGCGAACAACGTCCTGGACCTGGACCTGGAGGCCCGCCTCGAGATGGCGATGCCCGGGGCGTGGACGGCGGTCTGGTCGGGAGGACTGGCGTATCAGCAAAGCCGGTTCCGCATCGGGAACGCGTTTGCGCCCCGCCCCCGGCACCGCAGCCGCACGGCGCGGCCCTGGACGGCGGCCGAGGCAACGGCTTCCCTCGGCGACCACGCAGAGGTGGAGGCGGGGCTTCGCCTGACCGCCCTTCCGGGCCGCCAGACCGTCTACGCGGAGCCCCGCGGCGCCTTTCGGTATCATCGGGCGACGGAAGCGGCCGGCACTGTAGCCCTGAGTGTGCGTGGGGGGCTCTACCGACAATTCACAGCTCAGTTTGAGCTGGTGCGGGACGGAGCCACGGCCGTGGTGCCCACCGCACGCATCTGGTGGCCGATCGCCGATGCCCTCACGCCTCCCCGCACGTATCATCTCGCCGCCGATTTCACGTGGCGCCCCTCGCCCCCATGGTCCGTACAGATCGAAGGCTACCGGAAGTGGCAACCCCACCTGCTTGCCGTTCACTATCCGACACTTCGCACGCGGCCGGCCACCGCGACGCTCAACCCCACACTGTCACAGATTGTGGGGGCGAGCCGGGGGCGCACGTACGGCGGGGGCGTCCGCGTCGAATACGAAAGCGACCTCTTGACGGGCGCGGCGCAATACGCCTACAGCCACGCCCGCCGTACCTTTCCGGGACGCTTCGACGGACGGCTCACCCCAGCGCCCTGGAACGAGCCGCACCGCCTCACCCTGAACGCCGCGGTGCCGCTCGGGGCCGGCGTTGCCCTCGAGGCCCGCGGTGAGGGCGTGTGGGGCCGCGCATGGGGCTACCGCCGCGCGTATTACGCCTACTTGACACCCTCAGATCTTGGAGAGGCGTGGGATCGGCTCCGGCTGAACCGGCCCGGCACCCACCGCCTGCCGCCGCGCTACCGCCTCGACCTCGGCCTTCGCGTGCAGCATGCCCTCGCCGGCGTTGAGGTGCAGGGACGCCTCGGCGTTGCCAACGTGCTCAACCGCCGCAACGTCGCCGACTGGGCCCTGCAGCCGCAGCCGGACGGCTCCGTCTCGCGATGGGCCCGCTCCCTGCCGGGGCGACGGGTCACGATGTCGATTCGCATCCGCTACTGACTGCCGCGACGCCTCGCTCACGCTCGGGGAGGTCCGCGCGCTGCTCGGTCACGAAGCCCGCATGCAGACCGGAGCCTTCCTCAAGGAGCAGGGGGCGCTTCTGGATGACTCCGAGGAGGAGTTGCGTTCTGCGCTCTACAACCATGTATTGATTCCGGAGGTCGTCCGCCAAGAGTTGAGTCGCCCGGAAGGCCCCGAGCCCGTCCGAGAGTGGATGCTGCCTTCTCCTTCGTGGATCACGACACGAGAGGGGTCCTCCGAGAACCGCCGTCAACGGAGCCAATGGGGATACTGTGGAGCGAGCACCGACTACCTCGTCGGTCTGCCGATGTCCTCGTCCCGTCCAGATCTCGTCGCCACGGGGTGGCGCAGCCTCAGAGGGCCCAGAGGGCTCCCCCCGCAAGGAGAAGGGCCCACGCGGCGGCCGCCACGAACACGGCTGTGATTCCGCCATGTGTCAGCACGGTTCCGGCCACCAGCGGCCCACCCGCCTGTCCCACACGCAGGATCGTCCCGTTTAGGGACAGCACCACGGCCCGCGAGGCCTCGGGGGCGAGCGTGCTCAAGTGCGAGTGCTGAGCCGGCTGGTTAATGCCCTGGGCCACCCCGAACAAGGCGCCGCACCCGCCCACCGCGAGGGGGGACGGCATCCACGGCATCAATGCGAGCGCCAGGGCCAGCCCCACGAAGGACCCCACGAGGAGACGAGGTAGCGACGTCCACGTCGTGAGGTGTCCCAACTGCGTAGCCGCGAGACCACTTCCAATCGAGAGCGACGTGAGCACAAGCCCGCTTGTTATTGAGGGGGCTGCGAAGCGCGCGCTCAGCAATTCGGGCACGTAGGTGAACACGACCCCGAACAGCAGCGTGAAAAAGCCCGCGTTGAGCAGCAGGAGTGCCCGTACGCGTCGGTCTCCGAGAGCCGCCTGTACGGCGCTCCGGTAGGTCTCCCATCCCATCGTCGGGGAAGCGTCGGGCTCCTCCATCCATGCCGCGACGGCAAGCCCCACCGGCGTGGCGAGGAGGGGCATGGCGAACGGCCAGTACCACGCGATCGCCGCCAGCCCCCCGCCCAGCAGCGGGTACAGGGCCGTGCCCACACTGAGGGCCGTCGAGTTGTAGCCGATCAGTCGATATCGAGCCCGCCCTTCATAGAGAGTGCCGATGATGGTAATGCTGAGCCCCACGAGGGGCGCCGCCGCCATCCCCTGCAGGGCGCGCAGCCCCAGCAGGAGGCCAAAGTCGCGCGCCAGCGCACATGCGCTCCCGGCTGCACTGAACAGAAGCACGCTGGGGACCAGCACCCGCTTGGTGCCCCACCGGTCCGCCAGCACCCCGATGACGGGCGCCGAGAGGATGCCGGGGAGCGAATAGGCCGTCACCAGCCAGCCGACCTGCGCCCGCGAGATGCCGAACACGTCCACCATCCGGGGAAAGGCGGGGGATACGCCCGATACGTTCCCGACCGCTACCATGGTGACCGCGAAGCACAGCCAGAGCGATCGGTCTTGAACGGAGAGCCTAAAGGCCTCGGGAGACGGGGACGACATGCAGCGGGAGACTAGTCACTGAAGCGTGTCGACGTATCTCCCTGCTTCAGGCATGTTGCCGGCGGGAGCCCCCTGTGGACGATAATTTTAAAAAATCTCCGACTCTTCTTGTCCACGGTCCGTTCTCAACTGAGCAGGTGAATGCCCTCCCGGCGGCCGAGCGATCCGGAAATAGAAATTTCAGAAGGGGCCTCCCCATACACATCTACGATGGACGGGCCCTGGGACTTCGCGGCGTCAGGGGAAGGCGGAAACGGCCCTGCCCTTAGCCGCCGAGGCACCGCCGTTGAAAGCGGCGATTGGGAAGCACCCGACTGGTTCAGTGTTTGGGAATCGGACCTTGCGGAGGCGACGATCGGAAAAGTAACCTCTGCGGTCGGGTTCAACAGTCAGTCCTGCGTCTCTCGTACGTTCTGCGAAGAGTTTGGTCCGTTCCCATCCGCATATCGGAAAAACGGGATCACGGCGTAGGAACTCGGGGCTGCTCCCAGCGCCCCTTCTGAAAACGGATTGGAGGCTGGACGGTAGAAGGAAAAATCGACGTACGGAGGCTCGTCTCCAAATCATCCGCCGCACACGCTCAACGGGACTCCTCGGCCTTCGTGCGAGCGGGCCCTTGCGCACCGACCCCGAACCGGTCTCCCTCCTCCGCTTTCCACCATGCCCGACGCCGACCCCATTCTGCTGGAACTCTACCGCCACCGCTTCGAAGGCGTGGCCGACGAGATGGGCGTCACGCTCCAGCGCACCAGCTACTCGCCCAACATCAAGGAGCGGCTCGACTTTTCGTGTGCGGTGTTCGACGGGGACGGCGCCCTCGTGGCACAGGCAGCCCACATTCCCGTCCACCTGGGCGCCATGCCCGCGAGCGTAGATGCCGCCCGCACCGCTGTGGACGGGTGGACGAAGGGTGACGTGGTGATCCTCAACGACCCGTACGCAGGCGGCACGCACCTGCCAGACGTGACGATGGTCTCGCCCGTGTTCGTCGGCGACGCCGACGCGCCCTCGTTCTTCGTGGCAAGCCGTGCGCATCATGCCGACGTGGGGGGCATGACGCCAGGCTCGCTCCCCCTCGCCACCGAGCTGGTGCAGGAGGGCCTCGTCCTTCCGCCCGTCAAGCTGTACGACGGCGGCACCCTCAATGAGGCGCTCCTGCGGACGATTCTCCGCAACGTGCGCACGCCCGACGAGCGGCGGGGCGACCTGGCGGCCCAGCGGGCGGCCCATTCGGTGGGCGCGGAGCGCCTGCAGGCCCTGGCCACATCGCACGGCGCGGACGAAGTGTCCACCTACGCTCGCCATCTGCAATCCTACAGCGAGCGCCGCACGCGGGCCGCCCTGGCGGACTGGCCGGACGGTACGTACTCGTTCGCGGATGAGTTGGAGGTCGGAGACGACGAGACCGCCACGATCCGCGTGACTGCAGCGGTGGACGGGGAGACCGTCACCTTCGACTTCACGGGCACCGACGATGCGGTGGACGGCAATCTGAATGCCGTGCTCCCCATCACGGCCTCGGCCTGCTACTACGCGGTGCAGGGCCTCACGGAGGGCGACATTCCGGTGAACGCGGGCAGCCTCGTGCCCGTCTCGGTGACGGCCCCCGAGGGCTCGATCGTGAACGCCGAGGCGCCGCACGCAGTGGCGGGAGGCAACGTCGAGACTTCGCAGCGCATCGTCGACACGGTGCTCGGCGCCCTCGCACAGGCCCTGCCCGACCAAGTGCCCGCCGCCGGCCAGGGCACGATGAACAACCTCACCCTCGGCGGCACGCGCCCGGACGGCTCCTCCTTCGCGTACTACGAGACGATCGGCGGCGGCATGGGCGCGGGGCCGAACGATGACGGTCTCAGCGGCGTGCAGGTGCACATGACAAACACGCGCAATACGCCCGTCGAGGCGCTGGAGCAGACGTATCCGTTCCGCGTCGTCGCGTACCGGTTCCGCACAGAGAGCGGAGGCATGGGGCGCTTTCGAGGCGGCGACGGCCTAGTGCGCATCTACGAGCTGCGCGTGCCCACCACCGCGACACTACTCAGCACGCGCCGCACCCGCAGGCCGTGGGGCCGAGAGGGTGGCGCCGACGGCGCGCCGGGGCGGGCCGTGCTCGTTCGTCCCGATGGGACAGAGGAAGAACTGCCCGCACACTTTTCCAAAACACTTCCCGCCGGCAGTCGTCTGCGCATTGAGACACCGGGGGGCGGCGGGTTTGGAGACCGCGGACCGCGGTCGACGGAAAAGCGCCTTGCCTAGAATCTCACTTGCCTAGAATCT
>CAZFJR010000060.1:0-2183 GCA_964519235.1 uncultured Salinivenus sp.
GGCGGGCATGGACATGAGCATGGTGCCCACTGACCTCTCGTTTTACGACCACCTGCTCTCGCTCGTGCGGGACGGCGAGGTGCCCGAGGCCCGCATCAACGAAGCCGTGCGCCGCATCCTCCGGCTCAAATTTGAGACGGGGCTCTTCCAGGCCCCCCTGCGCGGGCTGGGGCAGTCCGACCAGGTAGGGAGCCCGCGCGACCGCCGCGTGTCGCTGCAGGCGGCCCGCGAGTCGGTGACGCTGCTCCGCAACCGCCCCGTGGCGGACGGTGCCTCGCTGCTTCCCTTGAGCGAGGAGCAAGATGTACTCGTGACGGGGCCCACCGCCCACTCCATGCAGTCGATGCACAACGGCTGGTCGTACACGTGGCAGGGCGGGGGCGCGGCCCAGCAGATGTTTCCCGCGGGGCGCCCCACGCTCATGGAGGCGGTGCGGGAGAAGGGGGGCGAAGAGCGCACGACCTACGTCCCCGGTGCCACGCTCACAGATCCTGAGCGGATGGACGCGGCCGTGGCGGCGGCCCGGGAGGCCGACGTGGCCGTGGTGGCGCTGGGGGAGGGGGCCTACGCCGAGACGCCCGGCAATCTCAACCACATGGCCCTGCCCAGGGCGCAGCGCACCCTGCTTCGCCGCGTGGCCGACACCGGAACGCCCGTCGTGCTCGTGCTCATCCAGGGCCGTCCGCGTCTTCTGAAGGAGACGGCCGATCTGCCCGACGCCGTGCTTTCGGCCTACAACCCGGGGCCGGAGGGCGGACAGGCCCTCATGGAGGTGCTCTACGGCGACGTGAACCCCAGCGGGCACCTGCCCTACACCTACCCGCGCTCGTCGGTCGGCCTTCGCACGTACGATCGTACCTACAGCGAAAACCAGGACCGGGAGGGCGGCATGAGCGGCTTCGACCCGCTGTTTGCGTTCGGGGACGGCCTCTCCTACACGCGCTTCGCGTACAGCGACCTGACCGTGACGCCCGACTCAGCCGCAACCGATGCGCTGGAGGCGGGCGAGGAGATCACGGTTGGCGTAACGGTGACGAATGCGGGCGAGCGACGGGGGAAGGACGTCGTGCAACTGTACCTTAGCGACCTCGTGGCCAGCGTCACCCCATCGGTGAAAGAGCTCGTCCGCTTCTCGAAAGTCGATTTGGCCCCGGGAGAGAGCAGGCGCCTTTCGTTTGACCTGCGGGCCGAAGACCTTAGCTTCGTTGGGCGCGACGGGACGCCGGTCGTGGAGCCGGGGACCTTCCGGCTGCGCGTAGACAGCCTGGACGTGCCGCTGGAGCTCAGAGGCGAGCGGTTTTCGACGGACGCGCCGAGCGCGGTGTCTGTGGTCCCGGAGGCGCTCTCCGAATAAGCAGCTAGCGACGCGGGATCTAGCGAGGCGGAGGCATGTTTTCACGCCCCAGTCATTGTCTGCTGATCGACGCTCGCGTCCCATGTCCACGCAGTCCATCGGCCTTTCGGAAGCGCTGCACGAGTACCTCCTGTCGGTGTCGCTCCGCGAGCCGGCGGTGATGACCCGGCTGCGCGAAGAAACCGCCGAGCACCCCAAGTCCAACATGCAGATTGCCCCGGAGCAGGGGCAGTTCTTGCGCTTTCTTGTCCGGCTCATCGGCGCGCGGCGGACGCTCGAAGTCGGGGTCTTCACGGGCTACAGTGCGCTTGCGGTGGCCCAGGCGCTCCCGGAGACGGGAACGCTCGTGGCGTGCGACGTGAGCGAGGCGTACACGTCTGTGGCGCGCCGCTACTGGAACGACGCCGGCGTGGCCGACCGCATCGACCTCCGCATCGCCCCGGCTCACGAGACCCTGGCGGCCCTGCTCGACGAGGGGGAGGCGGGCACGTTCGACTTCTCGTTCATCGACGCGGACAAGGAGCGCTACGACACCTACTACGAGCAGTCGCTGGAGCTGCTGCGGCCTGGGGGCGTCATCGCGCTGGACAATGTGTTTCGGGACGGGCGCGTGGCCGATCCGGACGTGGAGGACGAGAGCGTGCGGGCCCTCCAGCGCCTCAACGAGAAGCTGCACGAGGACGACCGGGTGCACCTGACGATGCTCCCGCTGGCGGACGGGGTGACGCTGGCCATGAAGCGGTAGCGGCGTCTGGCCCGGGTGAAGGAGTACGGACGGGGGCGTCCTGCCAGAACGTTCAGGGAGTCGACATGACCGTCGACATGACCG
>CAZFJR010000060.1:2283-17505 GCA_964519235.1 uncultured Salinivenus sp.
GCCGTCCGGAGCCGATCGGCGAGGCCGACGAGATTGAAGGCGTGCATGTAGCGCAGGATGTCGGTTTTGATGCGCCACAGCACGAATGCCTCCGCGTCGCGGTACGGCGCCACGTGTTTGTAGAGGCGAGCCCGCGCAGCCTCCACCTCCGGACGCGTCCACACGTAGCGGCTGCCGGTCTCGACGAGCCAGCGCTGCCGCTCCTCTGCCAGGTCGCCAAACGCACAGTCCCGCTCGGCGGGGCGGAGCCACTTGCGCCACCGACCGCTGTCCACCACCGCGGTCCGCAACGCCGCGTCGATGCCGGAGGCAACGCCAAGCTGCGCCTCCAGGCGCGCCAGGTCGCGCACCGCCGCGGCCTCCACCGCCGACAGCCCCGGGCCCACGTTCGCCCCGCCCACGCCACTCAGCGGGTACGCCGACGGGACGTCCACCGCATCGGTGAAGTGTCCCTTCAGCAGAATGTCGAATTCGGCGGCCGCGCCCACGTGTGCCTGTGCGCGCCTCTCGTCGAACGCTCCCGAATCGAGCCGCGTGCCCAGGTCGCCCACCACGAACGAGGGAGGCGGAAGGTCGTGGGACGAAAGAGCCGCGTGCAGGCGCTGGAGAAAGCGGCGCAGGCGCTCCGGGCGGTCCAGGCCCGCCCGCGGATCGTCGCTGCCCACCTCGTAGGCGAGGGGCGCGCGGTGATGGCGGTGGCGGGCCGCCTCGGCGTGGCGCAGGAGCGACACGGTACGGTCCACCAGCGTGTCGATGGGGAGAGGAGCGTCGGCATCGGGCGGCCCCGCAGCCGGATCGAGGTGGAGCAGGTCGTAGCCGGCCGCCACGCACGCGGCAATCGAGCGGTGCGCCGCAGAGCGGGCGGCCTCGGCGCCGAGCTCAGCGGTGCGGTGGGCGTCCTTGGCCCAGGGGCCGCCGTGATCCAGCCCCAGCAGAACCGGCACCGTTACGCCCAGCCGCTCGCGCTCCTCCTGCACGAACGTGGCGAGGGCCTGGGGCGTCCAGCCGGTGTAGCCGCCGTCGCGATCCACCTGGTTGAGGGTGGCGGCGTAGAGAAGCGGCGTGCGGGCGTCCTGGGCGGCGAGGAGGGCCGCGCGGGCGACGGCCTCGGAGTTGGGGCACACCGCCAGCAGGGTGTGGCGGGTCCCGGGCCGATCGGGGGGCGCGAGGGGGCCCAGCAGGGTGCGCCGGAGCACTGCGACGGGGGAGGTGCGGGCGGCCTGGGCGGTGGCACCAAGCCGATTGTGAGGAGCCGGGGGAGGGCTCATTGGGCGTGTGCAGTGGGACGTGCGCAGGTGGGCACAGGCAGTTCTTCTGTCTTTTCATCACATTGTCGGCACGCCGCCCAGTTCCGGGGCGGGCCCCGAACGAGACGCAGGCGAGAACGCTCTTTCTCGGGCAGCCCAGAGATGACGGCCGGGATTGCCTTTCGGGAAAGCTGCTTCTACCTTTGGAGACCGCTCGTTTCTGCAACATCCCCTCTGTACCATGCCTCGCCCCGCACAAAGACGCGTCCTTACCCTCGTCTGTCTTCTCACGGTTTGCGCTCTAGGCCTGACGGCCTGGTCGCCGCCGTCTCCCGGCCCCGCCGCCCCGGACGACCGGGCGGTGTCCACGGTGCCCGTCCCCACGCCCACGTACGCCGAGCACGGCATGGTGGTGGCGGCAAAAGAGCGGGCCGCCGCGGCGGGCGTGGCCATGCTGGAGAAGGGCGGCAACGCCGTCGATGCGGCCGTCGCCACCGGCTTTGCGCTGGCCGTGGTGCACCCGTGGGCCGGCAACATCGGGGGCGGTGGCTTTATGGTCATCCGGCGGCCCGACGGGTCGGTCACCACCATCGACCACCGCGAAGACGCGCCCAGCGGCGCCACGCAAGAGAAATTCCTGGACGAAGAGGGAAACGCCGTGCGCTCTCGCAGCCGCCGCGGCTATCTCGCCTCCGGCGTGCCCGGCACCGTGGCAGGCCTTCTGAAGGCCCTCGAGAAATACGGCACGCTCGACCGTGCCACCGTCATGGCCCCCGCCATCCGACTGGCCCGGGAGGGCTTTCCGCTGCCGTACGCCCTCGCGGAGGACCTGAACGAGACCTACGACGACTTCGCAGCGTTCCCGTCGGCCAAGGCGTACTTCACCAAAGGCGATTCGACGATGCGCTACCGGCCCGGCGAGCAGTTCGTGCAGGCGGACCTGGCCGAGACGCTCGTGCGCATTCGCGATCAAGGCAAGGCAGGGTTTTATGAAGGGAAGACGGCCGAACTGATCGCCGAGCAATTCGCCGAGCACGGGGGATTGATCGACAAGCAGGACCTTGCGGAGTACGAGGCGGTGGAGCGCGAGCCGGTCTCCACCACGTACCGCGGCTACGAGGTGCACTCGATGGGACCGCCCTCCTCCGGCGGCGTCGCCATTGCGCAGCTGCTCAACGCCGCGGAGATGAAGCCGATCGGCAAGATGGGGTACAACTCCAGCGCCACGGTGCACTACATCGGCGAGGCCATGCGCCGCACCTTTGCGGATCGTTCCAAGTGGTTGGGAGACCCCGATCACGTAGAGGTGCCCACGGAGGGCCTCATCCAGAAGGACTATATGCGGCGGCGGATGGCGTCGTACGACTCGCTGCGCACCACGCCCAGCGATTCGCTCAAGGCAGGCGAGCCGGCGATGGGCACCGCGTCGATGGAGACGAGCCACTACTCGGTGGCCGACAGCAGCGGCATGGCCGTGAGCGTGACGACGACGCTCAACAGCGGCTACGGCTCGAAGGTGGTCGTCGACGGGGCGGGCTTTTTCATGAACAACGAGATGAACGACTTCGTGCTGAAGCCGGGCGTGCCGAACCAGTTCGGGCTCTCGGGCACGGAGCGCAACCTGGTGGCGCCGGATCGCCGCATGGTCTCCTCCATGTCGCCGACAATCGTGGAGGACCCGCAGGACCGCCTCTTTCTGGTGATTGGCGCGCCGGGTGGGTCGACAATCATTACGACCACCTTCCAGGTGATTATGAATGTGATTGACCACGGGATGGACATTGAGCAGGCCGTGGCGGCGGGGCGCGTTCACCACCAGTGGAAGCCGCGGGCCCTCAGCTACGAGAAGAATGCGCTGCCGCGCGATGTGGTGTGGAACCTGCGGGCGCGTGGCTGGCCCGTGACAATGGGCGTGTTTGGGGGCATTCCGCAGTGGGGACGGGCGCAGGGCCTCCGCATAAAGCATCCGGAGCAGCCCCGTCCAGACCGTGTCTTCTTTGGGGGCTCCGACCCGCGGGGGACCGGCGCGGCGGTTGGATTATAGGGGCGCGACCGCCAAAGGACCGTCGTTTACGTTCTGGGAACTTCCGCCCCGAGACACTCCGGAGACACACCGAGACTTGACAGTCGGGGCGCTTCTCCCTATTGTAACGCATCTTTCAGCGGATCTTTATCCCACCGCCCGCTGCGTACACGCTCGCCTGTCTCTCTCGGACGTCTTCCTTTCCGCCATGACGATACGCTACGCTTTCACTGTCCTGCTCGCCAGCCTTGCGTGGGCGCTGTGGGCCGCCGCGCCAGCCGCCGCGCAGCAGAACGCCACCCTCATGGGACGCGTCGTGGACACCGACGGCGGTCCCCTGCCCGGGGCCAACGTTGTCCTTCTCGATGCGGACTACGGCACGGCCGCCGGCCCCGACGGCTCGTACTCGATCGACGGCATCGCGCCCGGGACGTACACCGTTCGGGTCACGTTCGTCGGGTACGAATCGATCGAAGAAGAGCTTTCTTTTGAGGCCGGGGCAGACGTGCGCCGCACATTCACGATGGAGCGCGCTCCGCTTCAGGGAGAAGGCGTGACCGTGACCGTGGGGTCCCGGGCCCGCGACGTGGCGGCGGAGGACATGGCGGTGCCGGTCGACGTGTACAGTACAGAAGAGATCCAAACGTCCGGCGCGTTCGAGACCGGTCGTATTCTTCAACAGAGCGCCCCGTCGGTCAACTTTCCGCAGAACACGCTCTCCGACGGGATGGATGCGCTGCGCACCTTTACGCTTCGTGGCCTGAGCCCCGACCAGGCGCTGGTGCTCGTCAATGGCAAGCGGCGCCACAAGTCGGCCCTTGTGAACCGGCTGGGCGCGGGCGTCTCGGGCGGCTCCAGCCCCATCGACCTGAACGCGATTCCGGCCAACGCCATCGAGCGCATTGAGGTGCTGCGGGACGGGGCCTCCTCGCAGTACGGCTCCGATGCGATTGCGGGCGTGGTGAACCTGCGCCTCAAGAACGAACCCCTCGACCCGACGGTGGAGACGCGCATCGGGGGCTACGTGACCGATCCGTACTCGAATGACGGCACCACGTACAGCGTCCGCCCCTCCTTCGGCGTAGAGTTGGGCGACGACGGGGGATTCCTGAATTTCTTCGGCGAGTATCGCCTCCGCACGCCCACCAACCGGGCGGGCCCGGCAAGCTACAACCTAGGCCCCGCGGGGCAAGGCGGGGACGAAATTGCCGACCCGGACGGCGATGGGCTGTTCGACATCGTCGACAAAAACAACTCCGTGGAGCAGCCGGCCTTTCACTGGGGCGACGGGCGTTCGGAGAACCTGCTGCTCTGGGCAAACGGCGCCTATCCGCTCGCCAACGTTAACGCCGACCAGCCGACGGAGCTCTACGCGTTTGGCGGATACAGCTACCGCAAGGGCAAGGGCCAGGGCTTTTACCGCGAGGGGACCGACAGTGGCAACTGGCCACAGATCGCGCCGGAGGGCTTCCTGCCCAACTTCGAGAACCCGATCAACGACGGGTCGGTTGTTGTGGGGCTGCGTGGCATGCTCGATGAGTGGACCTACGACGTAAGCGCTCAGACGGGCTTCAACTACTTTCAGTACAACATCACCAATTCCCTCAATGCCACCAACGGCCCAACCCAGGCCGGCAACCAGACTGAGTTCTACGCCGGGGCCGTGCAGCTGCAGCAGTCGGTGCTGCAGGTGGACGTGAATCGCGGCTACGAGCTGGGCTTCGCGTCGCCGCTGAACGTGGCGGCGGGCGCGCTCGTGCGGGCCGACAACTACCAGCTGAAGGCGGGCGAGGAGGCGTCGTACGTCCGCGGTCCGTGGGACATTAGCCAAAACGGCGGGCTGCCGGCGCAGGGGGCGCAGGTCTTCCCGGGCTTCCGGCCGGAGCAGGAGGTCGACGAGACGCGCACCAACGTGGGGGCGTACGTCGACCTGCAGACCGACCTGATCGATCCCTTGCAGGTCAACCTCGCAGGGCGGTTTGAGAACTACAGCGACTTTGGCTCCACCGTCAACGGAAAAGTGGCTCTCCGCTTCGAGCCGGTCCCGCAGTTGGCCTTTCGGGGAACGGCGCAGACGGGCTATCGCGCGCCCAACCAGGCCCAGAAGTTCTTCTCGAAGGTGTCGACCACCTTCATCGACAACGAGCCGGTGCAGACCGGAATCTTCCGCATCAACAGTGGGGTCGGGAACGCCCTGGGCATCCCGGACCTGGAGGAGGAGCGCTCGGTCAACATCAGCGGGGGCGTTATCCTCAAGCCCTTCGAGCGGTTTCAGCTCTCGGTGGATTACTTCAACATCCAGGTGGACGATCGCATTACGCTCTCGGGCGATCTTGGAGAAGACGACCCAAATCGACAGGGGGACGACCAGATCCGCGCAGAACTGGAGGGAACTGGTGCCGAAACTGCGAGCTTCTTCACCAACGCGATCGACACGAACACGGAGGGCATTGACGTGACGACGAAGTACGCGGCCCTCCTGGCCGACGGGGTGCAGCTGCAGCTGCGCGGCGCGTTCAACTGGACGGACACGGAAATTACGGGCGGCCCGCGCAACCCGACGACGCTGGATGCGGAGTTTGGGAGCGTGATTCTGGCGCCGGACGACCGTCGGGCGCTTACGGAAGGCTCGCTTCCGGAGACGACCGCCAAGCTGACCGCCTCACTGACGGCTGGCGCGGTGGACCTGACGCTCCGTGGGGCCCGCTACGGCGAGTTGCTGAATGCCGACGATGATGCGCCGGACGAGTACACCCTCGGCGCTGAATACGTCTTCGGCGGAGAGATTGGCTACAACCTGTTCAACGATCAGGTGAACATCGCCGTTGGGGCGCGAAACCTGTTCGACAACTACCCGGACTTGGATCCGGAGAAGGATACCTTCGACATCATCCTTCCGTACAACCGCGCTCACCCCATGGGCTTCAACGGTCGGTTCCTCTACAGCCGGCTCACGGTCTCGCTGTAGCGCCGCGTGGCGGCGGCCCCGAAGGCACTTGGGGCCGTCCTGCCGGGTCCCGTTCTCTGCTCCCTCTGCTCTCGAATTGAACCTCTGCTCTCGCGATGATTGATCTTGCTACACGTTTTCGCCGAGGCCTCGCGCTCGGTGCCGGGCTGCTGGCCCTGGCCCTCGTTACCGCCGGCTGCGACGCCTTCACGGATAAAGACCTGGGCGACTCGAATCCGCAAACGCCCACCATTGCCCAGTACATTCAGGAAGTGCGGGTCCTGAGCTCTCTCGAAGCCGCCGTCGACGAGGCAGGCCTGGCGGGAACGCTCGAAAATGACGGGCCCTTCACGGTGTTTGCCCCCGTCGACGAGGCCTTTTCGCCCGCCCTCAATCCGTCGCTCAACCGGCAAGTTACCCAGAAGGTCGTGGAAGACCACGCGGTGTCTGGCGCGGTTCCCTCGGGCCAGCTCAGTGACGGACAGGTTGTTGAAACCCTTTCCGGCGACAGTCTCACGATCGGAACAGCCGATGGCGTGACGGTGAACCGGGCGACGGTCACAAACGCCGACGCGGAGGCCAGCAACGGGGTGGTGCACGTCGTCGACAACCTGCTCATCGATGCGGTGGACCGCGCAACGCTCACGCCGCAGTTCACCATCTTCGCCCGCCTGGTGAAGGAGGCCGGGCTCGAGTCGGCCCTCCGCAGCCCGGGCGCAAACGACGGTCGGACCATCTTTGCCCCGACCAACGAGGCGCTCTTGGCGCTCCTGGACAGCAACGGCAACGGCAATCTCGAAAACAGCGAAATTCCCTCTGGGGCCGACGGGATCCTTCGGTACCACGTGCACGACAATGCGCTCACGGCCGGCGATTTCCCGGCGACAGACACCACGATCTCGTCGGTGCAAGGGACGGACGTGGTCATCAACGGCGGAGACGGTGTGACGGTAAACCCCAGCAATGAGGGTGCAAGCGTCACGATTCCCAATGTGGAGGTCGACAACGGAGTGATCCACGGCATTGACGCGGTGCTTACGCCGTAGGTTGCCGCGTTGCTTCGTGCCAAGCTTCGGAGGACATGCGCCGGGTCGTCTCGTGAGGTGGCCCGGCGTTCCTGCGTGAGGGGGAGGTGGAACGCAGGGTCCCGGCGAGCGGTAGCAGCCGCCCCTTCGCGTCGCCCCTTGTTCGTCCCCTGCGCGCCGTGTCGTTTTTAAACCCCCTTGCCCTGCTGGCAATGGCGGCGGTGGCGGTGCCGCTGTTTTTGCACCTCTTCAACCTGCGCCAGCCCCAAACGGTCGAGTTCAGCTCGCTGGCGTTCGTCAAAGAGCTGCAAGAATCGGCGGTGCAGCGCGTGCGCATCAAGGAGTGGTTGCTGCTGGCCCTTCGCATGCTGGCAATTGCGTGTCTGGTCATGGCCTTCGCCCAGCCCACGCTCACCGGCTCACTGGGCGGTGCCGCGGGGACGGCGCCCACCACGCACGTGGTCGTTGTCGACAATTCGCTGTCCATGGCGGCCGACGGGGAGGGGGGAGCGTACTTCGACCAGGCGGTCCAGCACGCGCAGGGCGTGCTGGACGCGGTGGAGGAGGGCGACGAGGTGCTGCTGTGGCCCACGGCGCGCACGGAGGAGCGGCGTCCTGAGCCGGTTTCCAATGCAGGAGTGGCCCGGCAGGCCCTGGCGGAGCTGGAGCCGCAGGCGGGGGGCGCCCCGCTGGCGCAGGCCCTTGAACGCGCCGCGCAGGCCGCCTCAGAATCCGATCTGCCCCAGACGGCGCTCTACGTGGCGAGCGACTTCCAGGCCAGCACCCTGGGCGATTCCCTGGAAGCGGCCCTCCCCAACGACCTGCCGGTGCAGCTGCTGCCGGTCGATACGCGCCGGCAATCCAACGTGGGCATTGCGGACGTGACCGTGACGAGCCGCATCGCCGAGGCGGGCCAGCCGGTGCAGCTGGAGGCCACCCTCGTAAACCACGGCCCGGATCCCCTGACCGACTACGTGGCGAGTGTCTACCTGTCGGGCGAACGCGTGGCCCAGGCCACCACCACGCTGGAGCCGGGCCTGAACACGACGGTCTCCTTCACCGTGACGCCCCAGGAGCGAGGCTGGCTCGGGGGAGCGGTGGCGACGGAGGACGATGACTTTCCGGCCGACGACCGCCACCACTTCACGCTGCACGTGCCCGAAGAGCGCCGCGTGCTGCGGGTGCGGGGCGAGGGGCAGGACCCCCGGTACGTGGACCTTGCCCTCTCATCCGAAATGATTGCCGACCGGATTGCGCTTCGGGCCACCTCCATCCCCGAGCAGGACCTGGCCTCCGCGGAGCTGGGCCAGTACGATGCGGTGCTTCTCGTGGGCCCGCGGTCGCTGTCGAGTGGCGAAGTGGAGACCCTCGCGCGGTACGTGAACCGGGGCGGTGGACTGCTCCTGTTTCCCAACGCGCAGGCACGGCCCGATGACTACAACGCGCTGCTCGGGGCCGTGGGGGCGGGGTCCGTCCGCGGGTTTAGCGGGGCCCTCGGGGCCGACCGCACGGTGGCCTCCTTTGGGCGCGTCGACCTGGCGCACCCGCTCTTCGAGGGCGTCTTTCAGCGGCAGCGTGGCGACGACGAAGCGTCCGTGGAGCAGCCGGACCTCCACTACACCCTGAACTTCCGTCCGTCGGGACAATCCGGGCAGTCCCTCATCGAGCTTTCCAACGGGCGCCCGTTTCTGCACGAGGTGCGGCACGGCAGCGGGCGGCTCCTGCTCATGGCCGTGGCGCCCACCCGCGCCTGGAGCGACTTGCCTGTGCGCGGCCTGTTCGTCCCGCTTCTGTACCGCTCGGTCTACTACCTGTCCGCCAGCACGTCGGTGGGGGGCGAGCAGTTGGTGGCGGGGCGCCCGGCGGAACTGCGGGTGGCGGGCGTGGCCCCTACCGCGTCGCTGCGCCTCGTGGGCCCAGGGGGGCTGGAGGTCACGCCCGAGCAACGAAGCCTCTTCGGGGCCACGCTGCTACAGGTGGATGCTTCGCTCACGACGCCTGGACTCTACGATGTGCGGGCCGGTTCCCGGCGCGTGCAGCGCGTCGCCGTGAACGTGGCCCCGGTAGAGTCCAACTTGCAGGCTGCTTCGCCCAACGCCGCGGTGCAGGCTCTCCGTGAAGCCACGGGCGCCTCCGTACAGGCGGTTGCCGAGGCGGGGAGCGACCAAATTGGAGAGGTCCTCCGCACCCGCCGGGCCGGCACCGAAATCTGGAACGTGTTTTTGGTTTTGGCGTTGGCGTTCTTGGCAGCAGAGATGATACTTGCCAGCCAGTGGACGCCCGAAACGGCGTCCGCCTGAGAGGGCCCGAACGGGGCACTGTTCCTCTCCCACCTCCCCCAACAAGCGGCCTCGGTCATGCCATCTGTCGCGGGTATTGTTTCAGTCCTGCACGGAATTGTCCTGCTGGCCTTTGTGGGCGTGACGGCCAGTTCGATGTTCGCCGCGGTTCGAGACCGGTTGCGCCTGCGTAGCCCACTTTTCACCTGGCGCCGCCCGGGCATGCTTCGCCACATGCTCGTGGGGCCGGGGCTCTTTTTGCTGCTCGTCACGGCCGGGTTCGGACACGCCTGGTGGACGGGCCGCTCGGTGCCGGCGGGCATGCTGGTGGGATACCCAATTGGGGGACTCTGCTGGGCGGCGGCCACGTGGGCCCGGCACACGGTAGCGGTTACCGAATACGGCATTGCCCGCGGGCTAGGCCCGCACCACCCCACCGTGGTATGGAGTCGAGTCGTCGATTACGCCCCCACCACGCGCGGCGAGCGGCCCCACATGGTGGTGCTCTACCAAGGGATGGACGACGAGCGCCGCCGGCTCGATCTCTCCGTACCGCCGGCACGCGCCTCCGCTGTGGAACAGGTCATTGAGCGCAAGCTGGCCCCGCGCCTCTCTATGCCAGACGCGGCGGCAAGCGACAGAGAGGCCCTCGATCGACTAGGCGACGAGATCGACCTGTTGTAGGTCCCTACAACGTAGGCCCAACGCTGTGGGCCGCTAGGCCGCAGTGCTGGAGGCCACAACGGAGCGCGTATGCAACGAGAGGCACAGAGGCGCTTCTAGAGCATCGATGCAGTGGGGGCTGGAAGGCCGGGTCAGCGTGCAGCACAGCATGCAACAAATGCCCGCCTCCCGGAATATAAACATATGTAGTTTGGTTGAACCCAAGGCTGGAGGGCTTCTCCGAAGCGGCCTTGCCCCTGCACTCGCGCTTTCCCCTCGAAAAACTGCTTCCACCGCGTTGTTTACCCCTGAAAAGAAAACCGAAGACGCAGAAACTGCCATCATTATTGGGGTGATTACCCCCCGCGAATCGCGCTGGGAAGTGCGCGATCACCTCAACGAACTGGAGCACCTCGCCCGCACCGCGGGGGCGGACGTGACCGACCGGCTTACCCAGTCGCTCAACAGCCCCGATCCCGCCACGTTTGTCGGGTCCGGAAAGGTCAACGAACTGGCGCGCCTGACTAAGCAGCGGGATTCAGACCTCGTCATCTTCGACGACGAGCTAACCCCTGTTCAGGTCAAGAACATCGAGCAGCAGATTGATTGTAAGCTACTGGACCGTTCCGGGCTGATTCTCGACATTTTTGCCAGCCGGGCCCAGACGCGGGCGGCCAAGACCCAGGTGGAACTCGCCCAGCTTGACTACCTCCGTTCCCGCCTCACGCGCCGCTGGACCCACCTCTCCCGACAGGAGGGCGGCATTGGGACCAAGGGGCCCGGAGAGACGCAGATTGAGATGGACCGGCGCATGATTGACAAACGTATGGCAAAGCTGCGGGATAAGCTGGACGAGATCGACCGGCAGCGCACGACTCAGCGGAAAGGACGTGACGCGTACACCACCGTCTCCCTCGTCGGGTACACCAATGCGGGCAAATCGACCCTCCTCAACGCCCTGGCGGACGAAGACCTCTTCGCTGAAGACCGTCTGTTCGCCACGCTTGACGCCACCACCCGCACCGTAGAGCTCGACTCCAACAAAGAGGTGCTCATGTCCGACACGGTCGGGTTCATCCGCAAGCTCCCGCACCGGCTCATCGAAAGCTTTAAGAGCACCCTCGACGAGGTGCGCGAGAGCGACATTCTTCTGCACGTGGTGGACGTGACGCACCGCAACTACGAGGAGCAGATGCAGGTAGTCGCTGAAACCCTCGGCGACCTGGAGGCGCGGGACAAACCGACCCTCACGGTGTTCAATAAAATAGACGCCTTGGAGGACCGTACGCTCCTCCGCCGCCTGCGACGAAACTACCCGGACGCAGTCTTCATCTCGGCCCTGCGGGGCATCGGGCTGGAAACGCTCAAGGAAGCTCTGCTGGCCCTCGTTCAACGAGACCATGTGGAGCGGCTGGCATACATTCCTGTCAGCGAGCCGGAAGCCATCGCCCGGGTGCACGAACTGGCCGACGTGATCGACGAGGATTACCTCTACGCCAAAAACGGGGCCTCGGATGTGTCCCTAAACGGAGAGTCCCTAAACGGAGAGTCCCTAAACGGAGAGGCCCTAAACGGAGAGTCCCTGAACGGAGAGTCCCTGAGTGGAGGGGTGGACGACGCGCAGGCTGTGGCCCGCATTCACTTCCGTGCCGCGCCCCGCAACGACGCACGGCTCCGCAAGACCCTCGCTCCGTTCAGCGCGCTCCGATCGGTGGAACGCGAGAGGTCTGCGCCAGAAGCCTGACGCATCGACAGGGCCGCCCGGAAGCGAGCGCCACGCCGCTCCTGCAGGGCTGGCAGAAAACGCCGCTTCGGCACGGCCCTTGCGATGTTATGCTCAGTGAGCGATTCAGGACCGCCCGCCCTCGTTGCCTGACTCTTCCCCCAAGCCCTGATCGTCATGAAAGTACGCGACGCCATCCACTCTTCCACCCCCGCCCTCCAGGCCTCCGACTCGGTGGAGGCGGCCCTGGGGCTGCTCATGGAGCACCACGTGCGTCACTTGCCCGTCGTCGACGAGGAGGGGCACCTCGTGGGCATCATTTCCGAGGCGCGCCTCATGGACGCCGAGGGGCCCGAGGATTCCGTCGAGTCGCTCCTCATTGGGCGTCCGGTGAGCGTGCCGCCCGAGGCGCACATCTTCGACGCGGCCCGTACCCTGGTGGAGCACGACCTGAGCACCATCCCGGTGGCCAATGCGGACGGGCAGTACCTGGGCGTGCTGCGCCGCCACGACATCTTCGACCAGTTCGCACAGATGCTCTCGACCCGCCAGAGCGGGGCGATTCTGGCCCTCGAGGTCAACTCGCGCGACTACGCCCTCGCCAAGCTTATCCACGTCATCGAGCAGAACGAAGCGAAGGTGCTGGCCGTCGCCTCCGAGCTACCGGACACCTCGACCGAGAACATCCGAATCACGCTTAAGCTCAACGTCAAAGACACCACCCGCGTCCGCCACGTGCTGGAGCACCACGGCTACCACGTTGTGGCTGCGTTTGGGGAAGAGGATGGAGAACTGGAGGAGCTGGTAGACGAGTTCGTCCGGTACCTGGAGGTGTAGGACTGTTCCCTAATGCGTAGTGATGCGTGAGGAGTGATGCGTGAAAAGTGAGGCATGACGGGGACGTGTGACTACTGGGGGGCGCA
Organism: uncultured Salinivenus sp.; assembly: GCA_964519235.1. Lineage (GTDB taxonomy): Bacteria > Bacteroidota > Rhodothermia > Rhodothermales > Salinibacteraceae > Salinibacter. Next base: position 15,114 of record CAZFJR010000060.1, read on the forward strand.
CAGGGGGCTGATTTGGCCGAGGGCTGACTCAGGGTCCACCCCCGTACATCACATTCTATCTTTTTGCGGCCCCGAGACTGCGCGTATCCGGCCCGCTCGTTTTGGTCCAATCTGTTCATGAGTGACAACATCCCCACCGGTTCCCCCGACTCCGCCGCCGTACTGGAGTCGATGACCCTCCTGGCCACCCTCTCCACCGCCGCCTCGGTGCGCGAGTCGGTAGCGGAGCGCCGGGCCGGCTACGACCCGTCGGCCCAGGAACCGCCAGCCCGTGCCGCCGCTCGGCTGCGCGCAGCCGGCCGCACGCTCATGGACCTGCTCATGCAGGTTGCACTGAGCCGCGTGCCGCTCGCGCACAAGGAGGACGAGGCGTTGCCCCACGCCGTGCGTCATTTCGATCTGCTTCTCAAGCTGCGCCGCGCCGAGCAGTGTGCGCAGGCCATGCACCAACACCTGCTGAGTCTGTACCCCGAGGTGTCGGAGGCCCTGGTGGAAGAGGCGCGAACCACCCGTGGCGCAATCGACCGCTTTCTGGAAGAGGCACCGGAGGGGGCGGAGGGGGCCGTGTTGGCGGACGTGCTGGAGCGAGGCTTCAGCTTCGTCGTGTGGGCCCGGCACGAGGTGCCGGTGGGGGGACCGCCGAGCGCGTCCTCGACGGACGATTGAGGCATCGGGGCAGCGCCGCAGAGGCCGCTGCGAGACAGGCAAAAGATCCGTCAACCCCCGAACCATCGGCCGGAGGGAGCTGTTAGTCGTAAAGTATAAGACGGCCTTTTGCTGCCGTCCCTCTGCGAGCGCCTCGCGTCCTTTGCTGGCCAACCCCCACCCCCATGAGCGAACCGACGGACCTTCCTGATCGTGCAATCAGCGCCTACGCGGCGTCCAACATCCAGGTGCTTGAAGGCCTGGAGGCCGTGCGAAAGCGCCCGTCCATGTACATTGGCGACGTGGGGCTCCGAGGCCTGCACCACCTCGTGTACGAAGTGCTCGACAACTCCATCGACGAGGCGATGGCCGGGCACTGCGACGAGGTTGAGGTGGAGCTCTACGAGGACGGCTCGGTGTCGATCGAGGACAACGGCCGCGGCATTCCGGTAGACCGCCACCCGGCAGAAGACCGCTCGGCCCTGGAAGTGGTTATGACGGTGCTCCACGCTGGCGGCAAGTTCGACAAGGACAGCTACCAGGTGTCCGGCGGGCTGCACGGGGTGGGTGTCTCGGTGGTCAACGCGCTGTCGTCCGAGTTTGAAGTGACAGTCTGGCGCGACGATGCGGTGTGGACGCAGCGCTACGTGTGCGGCGTCCCCGAAGACTCGGTGCGCAAGGTGCGTCCGATGCGAGCGGGAGAAGAGACCGGCACCCGAATTCGATTTTGGCCCGACGGCGACATCTTCAAGACCACCGAGTTTCGATTCGAGACGCTCTCGGACCGCCTGCGCGAGCTGGCCTTCCTAAACGCCGGGGTGCGCATTGCTCTGGAAGACCATCGCGAGGAGGACGCGGGACTAGCGCGAGAGGAGTACCACTCCGAAGAAGGCATTGCCGGCTTTGTGGACTACCTCGACGAGGCGCGGGAGCCAATTATAGAGGAGACCATCTACATCGAAGAAGGCAACGGAGAGGTGCCCGTGGAGCTGGCGATGCGCTACAACGACGGGTACAACAAGAACGTGCTCTCCTTCGTCAACAACATCAACACGCACGAGGGCGGCACGCACGTCACCGGCTTCCGGCGCGCGTTGACGCGGACGCTCAAGCGGTACGCGCAGAAGAACGACATGCTGAGTGGGCTCAAGTTCGACCTCTCGGGCGACGACTTTCGGGAGGGGCTCACGGCGGTGCTCTCGGTAAAGGTCTCTGAGCCGCAGTTTGAGGGACAGACCAAGACGAAGCTGGGCAACTCGGAGGTGCAGGGCATCGTCGAGTCGCTCATCAACACGGAGCTGGGCCGCTGGCTGGAGGACCACCCCGACCAGGCCGAGCGCATCATCGAGAAGGTGATTCAGGCGGCGGAGGCGCGAGCGGCGGCCCGCAAGGCCCGCGAGCTGGTACAGCGGAAGGACGCGTTCTCGCGCGGCGGCCTGCCCGGCAAGCTGGCCGACTGCTCCTCGCGCGATCCGGAAGAGGGGGAGCTTTACCTCGTAGAGGGGGACTCCGCGGGCGGCTCGGCCAAGCAGGCGCGCGACCGCCATTTTCAGGCCATCCTGCCCCTCCGCGGCAAGATCCTGAACGTGGAGAAGGCCCGCCTCGACCGCATTCTGGAGCACGACCAGATCCAGAACATCGTCACGGCCCTCGGCACGGGGCTCACCTCCACCGAGGAGGAGTTCAACATGGACGAGATGCGGTACCACAAGATCGTGATGATGACCGACGCGGACGTGGACGGGGC
>CAZFJR010000061.1:0-6735 GCA_964519235.1 uncultured Salinivenus sp.
GCCGTGGGGGCACTCAGCAGCGCCACGTCCCGCGCCATGAACGGGCCCAGGTCCAGGTCGCCCGACGCGCCAGTGCCCAGGTAGGGCCGGAAGGCCGCGTCCGCGAGCGGGTCGATCCCGATAATCTGAAACGTGCGGTCGCCCCGCCGTAGCGTCCCGTACCCCTCGACCACCGGCGCCGAGGGCCGCACGCCCGCCGTGCGCAGGCGGCGGTACACGTCGTCGTCGAGCGTCTCGCCCGTGCCCACCACCTGGTGTGTCGCCGTGCCCGTCACGGTCTCGGCCGAGAGCTGGAAGGCGCGGCTCGCGCTCGTGTTGGCGAGGTCGATGGCCACAACCACGGCCACGCCGATGGCCACGCCCAGGACCGAAAGGCCCATGAGCCACGGATGGCGCGTGAGGTAGCGGCGGCTGGAGCGTTGGAGAAGGGTCATTGCGAGGGGAGAAGGGAGAGAAGCGTGGGAGAGGGGCGGCAATTTGAGCTAAAGATGGGCCGTCCGACGCGATTCAGTGTATGCCGAATACTGATCTATAACATAGCTCTTCTCTGTCCAATGACGTTTGACCGAATCGTCTCCAGCCCAGAGGTGCTCAGCGGGGCGCCCCGAATCAAAGACACTCGGATCAGCGTCTCGATGCTGCCTGAGTGGATTGCAAGCGGGGCCAGCCGGCAAGAAATCCTTGAGGCGCATCCGCACCTGGAAGCGGAGGACATTGAGCAAGCAACACGGTACGCCGCTCGGTTTCTTGAAAATGGGGCCGTACAGACAGCGGAGATTCCGGAATGATTGACGCTGGTGTCCGAGTACGGACGGACGAAAATGTCCATCCTGAAGTCGTATCATCCCTACAGGCAGAGGGGAAGGATATCCGTGACGTGAAGGAAGACCGATGGACGGGAATGGAGGATGTGATGATCATCTCTCGTGCCGAGGAAGAGCAGCGGATCATTGTCACGCATGACCGCGATTTCGGACAGTGGCTCATCGCTCAGGTGCGCGTCAATGTTGGGTTCATGTACCTCCGTCCGGATCACATCGGTCCTCGGTTCACAATCGAGACCCTGCAGGCCCTCTCCCAATACGATCGACCAGATCCTCCCTTCATCGTAGGAGCCGAGCGCCAGAAGCAGCGGGTGAACGTGAGAATTCGGACACTTTCGTGATCGTGCACTCCCACTTCTCCATTCGACCTCTCGCCTACCGGCTCGCTCCTATGTACTCCGGCACTTCCTCCCGCAGGGTGCCGCCGCGGAGGTGGAACACGCGGTCGGCGCGTGGGAGCACCTCCGGGTCGTGGGTGGCCACAAGGAGGGTGGTATCGGTGTCCTGCACCAGATCGCCGAGAAGGCTGAGCACCGCTTGTCCCGTCTCGTAGTCAAGGTTGCCCGTGGGCTCATCGGCCAGGACCAGCACCGGCTCGTGGGCCAGGGCGCGCGCCACCGCCACCCGCTGCTGTTCCCCGCCCGAGAGCCGATCGGGAAAGTCCTGCGCCCGGTCGGCAATGCCCACCCGCTCCAACAGGGCGCGGGCCTGCTCGCGCCCGGCCCGCGGCGCCTCTCCCGACAGCTCCAGCGGCAGCCGCACGTTCTCCCCCACAGTCAGCGTGGAGATCAAGTTGAACGACTGGAAGACAAACCCAATGTTCGCCCGGCGGAACGTCGTGCGCTCCGTTTCGGACAGCGTCGTCAGCTCGGTGTTGCCGATGCGCACGTGGCCGGCGGTCGGGAGGTCAATGCCGCTAATCAGGTTCAGGAGCGTGCTTTTGCCCGCCCCGCTGCGCCCCATGAGCACCGAAAATGCCCCCCCGTGCAGCTCCAGAGACAGATCTTCGAGGACGGTGCGGTCCTGGTCGCCCTCGCGATAGGTCTTGGTGAGGGCCTCAAGCTGAACGAGCGGAGACGAGCGAGACATAGAGGCGGAAGGAAGCCGTGGAGGAAAGGAGGAATGGACGGGCTGCGGTTCCGTGCCGGCGCGCGCCGCGTCCCCGCAGCGCAGCGGGCGGGCAGAGGGTTTCAAAACCACACGGGCGGCCGAAAAAGCCCCGCAGTGGTGCTCCCCTCCCGTCCGTGAGCCCCCCTGGGAAGGGCGGCACGTCTTTTGTTCGGACTGCCGATGCCAGAAAAGCGCACAAATCCAATGGTTCCCGCTGCGTTGTATGAATGATGTTCGCGTTTGTCCAGAGGCGCTACGGCTCGTCACGCTGGCCGTGGCGCTTCTGCTTGCCGGCGGCTGCGACATGCCCAGCACGGGGCCGTCGTTCGAGACCGAGACAGGGCTCCGCACGCCCGTGGTGGTCGACAAAACCTTCGTGTTGCTCGGCGGAGGCCAAAGCCCCCACGAGCCCCTGATCGACACCACTACCTCTGCGTTCGATTCGCTCTTCACGGTGACCGAGTCCGACCAGTCCCTCTTCATCGAAGAAGAAGTGAGTTCGTTCAATATCGGCTCCCTCGACCAGGCCTTCGGCGAAGCCACAGAGGGCATCGCGGTCGATACCTCCATCGCAGAACCGGTCGTACAGGAAAGCGGCCTTGCGAATCAGACCGTGCGCATGGACCCGATCCGGGAAGAAAATGGACGGCCGCCCCCCACAGACCCGGCCTCCGCATCCACGCCGGTGGCCAACACAACACGCCCCTTTCCCGCTCGCCTGCTCGACGTGCCGGACTTCAACGGGGCGGACATCCAGGCCGACTCCCTCCGCCGGGGCACGCTAACGGGCGAGACCACCTACGAGGGCACCCCGGTGAACCGCCTGACTGTGACGCTCACAAACGATCCTCTTGACCCCACCCCGCTCACCGACGGCAACGAGGGCGGACCCGTCGTACGCCTTGAAGATGAAACGGGCTCTGTCATTGCCGCCGCGGACTTCGCCGCTCCCATTCAGGCTGGGGCGGACCGAAGCATCACGCTCAGCGTTGCGGGCCAAACGTTTGGCCGCAATTCGGCGCTGGCCCTGCAGGTGGTGGGCAGCGATCAAGACCCGCGGGACGAACTGACCCTCGCCCTGTCGCCGCTTCGGTACCAGAAGGCCACGCTGAGCGGCGTTACGCAGGCCCGTGTCACGGCCACGCGCAGCAACCTCTCGATTCGCGAGACAGGCGAGACGCAGTTTGCGGGCCTCGAAGCCCAAAGTGGGACGCTCCGGCTGGACGTCACGAACAACCTTCGGTTCCCCATCGAGGTGGACAGCCTGCAAGTCACAAACGCGCCGTCCGCCACGTCTGCGCTTCCCGACAGCTTTCCCACTCTCGACATTTTGGAAGCCCCGGGCGCCATTCCGGCCGGCCAGACGCGCACCCTGGAGGTCGATGTGAGCGGGCGGGGCCTCGCCGAAGGCATCGACGTACAGGTGCGTGGCCAACGGGCCGACGGGCACGACGTGCTAACGACCGCCGCCAGCGACAACATCGCTCTCTCGGCCCAGGGGCCGATCTCGGTCCAGGGCCTCTACTTTTGGCCGGACGGAGAGCAGGTGCGTGCCCGGGGCACGGTTGCGGTACGAGGAGACCGCGTCCGCTTTGAGCGTGCGGACGACTTTGTGGAACTGAATGAGGGAACGCTTGCGCTTAGCAACATCGTGAGCGAGACAGACGTGCCTTTCGAGTCGCTTACGCTGAGTTTTCCCGACATTCGCCGACCGCCCTACGCCCCGGAAGACTCGCTCATCATCTCCGTGGGAGGCGACCTGGCGGCGGAGACCGTCGGTCTCGGCGATGTTCGGCTGATGCCGTTCCAAAACGGCGTGGAGAACGTCCTGGCGTACCGCGTGCGCGCAGCGCTGGAGACGGTGCCGCCCGCCGAGCAGACCGAACAAACCCTCCGTGTACTGCGGCTTGGCGACCGCGTGCGGGCCAACGTGTCGGTGGGCAATCTCGGTGTGCGCGCCCTGCGGGCCGGGGCCGAGCCCTTCACGGTAAACGTAACCCCCGACGCAAATGGAGACGAGCGGTTGGACCTGGCACGCCCTGCCGAGTCGCGCCAGTCGTCCTTCGGAAGCTTCGGCGGCATCGTCTCGTCCATCGAAGGGCTTGAGCTGTCGGGAAGTAGGCTCAAGTTTCGCATCCGAACCGACGTGGGCACCGACGCGCAGCTGTACGCGGCCCTGCAGGGACGCGGAGGCACCACGCGCTCTTTCCTGTCCGGACAGGGATCCGAAAAGGCCGTGGCCTCCACCTCCCCCATGAGCGGCAACTTCGTCAACGACGGGGCGCCGATCGCGACCGATAACCTCATCCAGTTTGGTGTCGACGGTGCCCCCACGGACGCCCCGGTCACGCGCAACATTGTTCTTGACGGCGACAACTCCACCGTCGACGGCTTCCTGAGCACCCTCCCGACGGCCCTCCGGCTGGTGGCTCAGGCCCGCCTGACGGACGCCGAAGACGGTCGCCTCCGGCTGCGGCGGCCGCTCACCTTCGACGCCGGTCTCCGCGCATCGGTCCCTGTACGCGTGGCGGGGCCCTTCGTGGTCGTAGATACAATAGACGCTGATTTTTCCGGCCTGGAGGACCTCACCGATCCGGACAACGACGTCACCATTTCCGGCGCCACGCTGAACGTGGAGTACGACAGCGGCATTCCGCTGGGGGCCGAGGTGCAGTTCACAGTCCTCGGTGCGCAAGGGCAAGACGTGATTACGCTTCCCGAGGAAGGAGACCCCATTCGCCTCGACCCCGCTCCGAAGACGGAGGACGGCACGGCCCGCGGGACGCGGACGGGCACCGCGCACCTCGACCTCGACACGCAGGCCCTGCGGGCCCTGGCGCGCGGCCGCCAGCTCCGGCTGCGCCTGAACATGGACCTGGCGGAGTCTGGGGGCCCGTCGACGCTCCGGGCCTCCGACGCCATCGACCTCGCCCTGACGACGGAGGTCGACGCTTCCGTGGGAGGAAGCAACTGAGCGACACGTCACCAGCGGAAGCGCCTCTTTCTCGTGTAGTAGACCCCGAAGGCATATGCACTGGCAACGACAGTTCTGGCACGTCTCCCTCGGGCACCTTCCAACAAGATGCGTTCTAACAACAGGATGCGTTCTAACAAGACACATCCCGTGCTGGAGCGTCTGGGCACTCCTCATGGGAGGGCTGCTTGCAGGAAGCCTTGTGCCCCCCCTGCAGGCCTACGCGCAGTCCGGGGCCCGCAGTCAGTGGGCCATCGGCACGGGGGGCGGCGCAGCAGCGACGGGCGGGCCAACGGCGGCCCTGTACACCAACCCGGCGCATCTGGGCGTGCGCACCTCGGACGCAACCCTCGAAATTCGGCTGCTCGACGTGCGCGCGTACACCGGAGGCGATCTCATGCAGTTCGATCGGTACCGCGACACCTTCGGAGAACGATCCGGCACACTCACAGACGCGCAAGAGGCGGCCGTGCTCGACGAGTGGTTCGACGGCGAGCAGCGGGGGGTGGGGACCTACACGGAAGTTGTGCCTTTTGCCTTGGCGTACCAGCCGCGCGACCGTTCCTGGGCCCTTGGGGTGGGGCTGCGGGCCCGCGTGCTGTCCACGGCGGAGACGGACCGGGGGCTGTTCGACCTGTTTCTGGTCGGGGCCGACTCGAACCGAACAGTGCCGATGAACGGACGCTACCGGGCGTTCAGCACCGTCGACCTGACCGGAACATTCAGCTACTCGTTCGACGCGCTCCCGTTGTCGATCGGCATCTCGCCGCGCGTGATCGTCGGGACGCAGTACGCCGACGGCGCCCTCAGTTCAACGGTGGCGGTGCGCGATTCGGTGCTGAGGCACCGGTTCAACTACACAGTGCGTGCCGCCGGGCCGGTGAGCCGAACGGTGTACGACCGCCTCGACGCGTTCGGAGCCGATCCGCTGCGCGACGTGTCTGCGAAGCTGGGAGGACAGGTGGCCGGAATGGGGGCGGGGGTAGACCTCGGCGCCACGTACGAGGTGCAGCCGGGCCTTTTCGTGTCGATGAGCCTGACCGATTTTGGCAGCATCCGGTGGACGCGCGACGCCCAGAGCACCACTCCGGTCCACGAGACGTTTCGGTTTGAGGGCATCACGCTGAATGTGGATCGTCTGCAGGACGAGTTTGGGGGGGATGTGGGGAGCTACGTCGAGCATCAGGTCGACAGCTTGGCCCAGGCGGCCTACCAGGACGTGGAGCGAGCCCGGTCGTCGTTCGTCACGCATCTGCCCACGGCCCTGCACCTGAACGGGACGTGGGAAGAAGGGCCCGTTACCCTCAACGGTGGGGCCACCGTGGGGCTGAACGACCGGGCTGGGGCGGTGAGCGCCGCCCCAGCGGGGCACCTGGGCGGCGAGGTGCGTCTGGGACCGGTGCCGCTGCGGGCCGGGGTGCGAATTGGGGGGCCACAGGCGGTCACGCTGGCGGGGGGGATTGGGCTTGAGGCGGGCGGCTACCGGCTCGACCTCGGAATGAGCCTTACCCCGAGCACCTCCACCTTAGGGCAGGGTGGACGTTACGCAGTGGGGGTCTCACTCGCCACGATACGGTTCTGAGTCGTCAGTTCGGAAGAGGCGCCGGAGGGGGGCACCCCGCAGTGCGGTGCAAACGCGCATTTGCACCTTAGTGCTCTGTACAGTAGCGTTAAACTAAAATCTTCACCTCTTAAGATTTCCAAACGCTGCAACGGGGGCTTCGTCTCTGCCTCCCCGTGCCTCCGTCCAGTCTGTTCGTGCCCATGGACCCCTGTGCCGCGACTCCCCCCACATCGCTTCACGAAAGAGAACGAGGAAAGCACTGG
>CAZFJR010000061.1:6835-17398 GCA_964519235.1 uncultured Salinivenus sp.
AGAGAACGAGGAAAGCACTGGGCCATGCTGGGCCGGGCCGCCGGGCTCCTGTTGGTTCCCCTGTTGCTTATGGCCGGGGGAGAGGCGCGCGCCCAGGCATCCCCAGGCGCGTCGCGAAGCGGCGTTGCGCTGTCCGTAGAGGCGTCGACCATGGGACCCAGCATCGGGGTGCACGTTCAGGTCACCGAGACCATGCGGGTCCGCCTTCGCGGGGCCTACCTGCCTTACACCGTCGACGAGAATCTTGAGGGGGAGGACGTAGATCCCGAGAATGTAGACCCGCGGCTGCGGGGAGACGCCCAGGTGGGCGGGCCTGAGGTGCGCCTAGACTGGCATCCCTTCGATTCCGGGTTTCACCTTTCGGGCGGACTGCTGTATAATCTCGCCGGGGCTGACGCGGTTATTGCCCCGACCTCCAGCTTTGAGTTCACCGATACAAAAACATTTGACCCGGAGCGCATTGGGGAGCTCAGCGCCGAAGTGTCATACTCGGCCCTGAGCCCTTACGCTGGACTTGGGTTCGGAGACGCAATTGCGGGGCGGTGGGGGGTAGTGGTTGAGCTTGGGACGTATTACGTAGGGGCGCCAGCGTTCGATTTTGAGGGAGAGAAGCTGATCGAGCCGACCGAGCGCAACCAGGAAACGTTCGAAGAGGGATTTGAAAGCTTCCGCTTGTATCCCCACTTCGCCCTCGGCCTGTCCTACCAGTTCTAGTCCGGTGCCCGCTTCATGGGCTTCCGGCGAGCCCCGAGGCACGACCTGGGGCGCTGCCCGTCGGTGCCGTTGCACACCGGCCCTGTCACATCCGGCTCTGTCTCACATCCGGCCCTGTCCGACTCCCCCCTCACGTCCACCGATCTGCTTCCCGCTTTCGCCCGTCCCATGGCCGTCCGTGTTGCCCGCCGCCTCGCCGCTGTCCTTCTGGTGCTTGTTGTTGCCGCAGGGTGCGACTTCGGGGCCGCCGAAGACGCCGTCGACGATTTTGCCGTGCTCGTCGGGTTCCCGTCCCTGACTACCATCGTGAACCTGCAGGTGATCGATGCCTCCAGTGGAGGCCCGGTTGCGCAAGACGTGCACGTTGCTTTTGAGGGGGACGACGCGGCTGCGGTGGTCGACGTCTACAGCGATCCCCTTTCGGGCCTTCAGGTACAGGAGGGATTTGCCAGCTTCGCCATCGACTCCACCCGGCGGCCGTCCCCCGAGCGCCCGGCGCGGATTACCCTACGCGCAACGGCCGAGGGGTATATCGCCGCCTCCACGGCCGTGCGCCTCACGCGGGAGGGAACGGCCACGCGGGTTCTCCGGCTCACGCCCACGAACGCCGAGAAAGCGCCGCCAGGAGCGGCGGGGCGCCGCACGTCGGTAGGGGTCAGGGCCGACGGGACAACGGACCGCACGGTCGACGTATCGGCGGGGCCCACCGTGGAAGGGCCCGAGGGAGCGCAGGGACGCCTGGTTCTGCCGGAAGGAACCGCGCTCCGAACCGCAGACGGAGTGCCGCTGCAAGGGCAGGCAACGCTGGACCTATCGGTATTCGACAACTCGCCGGAGGCACAAGCCCTCCTGCCGGTGGCGGCCCGCACGATCGAGGGGGGCGGTCGCCGCCAGATCCGAGGTGCCGTTCGCTTCCGTGTGGCAGGTGCGGGCGGCCGGGTAGCGGGGCAGTTTGGCGTGGCGGGGGGCGACACGACGACGGTTACAGCGCGTCTCCCTACGCTGGACGGTCAGGTCGGCACCCCCACGGTTACGTTTGTCGATCCCGAGTCCGGAACGGCGCGGACCGTTGCGCTCTCCGGGGGCTCCACGCCGCAGGCTCGGGGCCCGCAACCCAAGCAGCAGGGCACCGTCACCTTCCGACTCGTCGACGAGGAGGTTCTCGTGATGACCGCGGATGGAGCGACGGCGACCCTTGATCGTGCATCGTTCACCGAGGGCTTTTTTGCTGCGGTGGGGCTCGATCCGCAGGAGACCTGCACGCCACAGGGTACGCTCGTCCTTGACCCGAATGGGCAGGACGGCCCGGTTAGTCTGCGGGCGTCGGGGGACGGGTTCGCGGTGGCCGCGAGCGTAGACATCCCGGACCCGCAGTCGTCGTTTTCCGTTCCGGTGTCGTCTCTGCTCGGGGGCGAGATTCCGGATGTGGGGCCGGTATCGCTCATGCTCCGAACCCCCGACGACCAGAAAACGAGTACGACCGTCGACCTGTGCAGTGGTACGGAAACGGTGACGCTTCCGGCCCCGGCGCCCGACCGCATCGACGCCACCGTGCGGGTGGTTCCCAATTGCGCCCCCGACGAGCGCCTGCCCATCCGTCCACCGTTCGACGGGTACAGCGTGGCGTACCGCCTCGTGGGGAGTACGGGGCCGTACCGGACGGTGCCCAACGAGAATATTGCCTTCGATACGTCCGAGGACAACCTGCAGACGGTCACGGCCGCCCTCATCCCGGTTGCCAACGTCGTCGCGGCTGCCAACTACGACTTTGTGGCGACGTTCGGCGAGGTGTCCTCTCGCCAGGAGGTGACGATGCCGGCCCAGGACGGAGGAGAGGTGACGGTCACCGATCCTGAGCTTCAGAAGGAATGCCAGTAGGGCGCGGCCCGGTTTGGAGAGGGCGTTCCCTATGCCGCCTCTCGCTGCGGCGCCAGCAGGTAAAGAACGGCCATGCGCAGGGCCACGCCGTTGGTTACCTGGCTCAGGATGATGGCCCGCTCGTGGTCCACCACCGCATCGGAGAGTTCGATGCCGCGGTTCACGGGGCCTGGGTGCATGATAAGCAGGTCGGGGTGGCGGCGCAGGTGGTTGAGGGTAATGCCGAACTGGCGGTGATACTCGCGCGTGCTGGGGAAGAGGCCCTCGTCTTGCCGCTCCATCTGGATGCGGAGGGCCATCGCGATGTCGCAGCCGTCGAGCGCCGCGTCGAGCCGGGTGGTGGTGCGCACGTCCAGGGCTGCGTCCATCTCCACCGGCAGCATGGTAGCGGGGCCGCACAGCGTAACGTCCGCCCCCAGCGTGGTGAGCGCCTGCACGTTGGAGCGGGCCACGCGGCTGTGCGCAATGTCGCCGATGATGGAGACGCGCAGGTCCTCGAACGAGTCAATGTGGGCCCGCATCGTGAGCACGTCGAGCAGGGCCTGTGTGGGATGGGCGTGGGCGCCGTCCCCGGCGTTGATGATCACGCTGTCGGTGCAGCGGGCCAGGAAGTGCGGGGCGCCGGGCGAGGAGTGCCGCAGAACGACCAGGTCCACCTTCATGGCCTCTACGTTGCGGGCCGTGTCTTTGAGGGTTTCGCCCTTGGTGACCGACGAGCCGGATTTTGACAGGCTGATGGTTTCGGCGGAGAGGCGGCCGGCGGCAAGATTGAACGAGAGTTTCGTCCGTGTGGAGGGCTCGAAGAAAAGGCTGGCGACCGACGTTCCCTGCAGGGTGGGCACCTGCCGAATGGGGCGGTCCAGCACGTCCCGAAACTCCTGCGCTGTGTCGAGAAGGTGGAGAAGTTCGGCGGCCTCGTAGGTGGAAAGGTCTAGCAGGTGCCGGTGGCGAAGCGGCGTAGCGGACTCTGAAGAGACGGAGGAGCGGGGGGCGGCCATGGGCGTGGAGAATCGGGGACGGCAATTGCGGCAGGAAAGAGAGCGGCTCAGCGAGTATTGGGGGCGTCGTGGGGGGACGACTGTACGAGCCACACGCCGTCTTCATCGTCCACCTCGCAGACCCGCACCCGCACCTCTTCGTCGGGCAGGGTGGGCACCGTACGGCCCACAATGTCGGGGGCAATGGGCACCTCGCGGTGCTGCCGGTCGATAATGGTGAGGAACTGGACAGAGGCGGGACGCCCCAGGTCCATGAGGGCGTCGAGGGCCGCCCGGCCTGTACGCCCCGTAAATACCACGTCGTCCACCAGCACGAGGTGGCGGTTGGTGACGTCGAACGGGATGCGGGTGGTTTGTATGCGGGGCTGATCCAGTTGCAGGCGCACGTCGTCGCGGTACATCGTAACGTCGAGGAGGCCCAGAGGAAGCTCCAAACCGGCCTGCTCCTGAATGCGGACCTGCAGCCGACGGGCCAGGTGAACGCCGCGCGTCTGCATCCCCACGAACGCAAACGCCTCGGCGGGCGCCTGGGTCTTCTCCGGATCGATGGACTCCAGAATCTGCTGGGCCATACGGTCCAGCGTGCGCCCGAGGTCGCGGGCGGTCATAAGCTGTGCCTGAATGCGGTTGGTGGACGACATACGTCGGTGCGGGAAGGGGCTGTGCGCAGCAGAAAAAGGGCCCGGGCCAGGTCCAATCCGGAGAGCGGGCAAGGGCGTTGTGGGGAAATTTCCGGTGCACGCGTTCGGACGTGCTCTTCGCGGGCCGCGTCCGGGAGCGGGACGGGGCGCGATCGCACTGGCGCTTTGGGGCGGAGGCCGACTGGATGGACGCCAGGGCACGTCTGGAGCGACGGTGGCACTGCTTTTGGGAGGAGGCAGCCTCCTTCCAGAAGACTGCCTATGTCCTGCACTGTGGCACACGCCGCTCTGGACGCTGTCTCTAAGGAACTGAACACGAAGGAAACTTTCTAACGAATCCAGTACTGTCCCTCAAATCCCCGCTTCTCCATGGCCGAGTCCAACGCCGCCCGTCGCTACCTCGATCCGGTCGTTATCTCACAGCTGGACACCATGGAGCTGCGGGCCCGTCTCATCGTGGAGGGCTTCATCACGGGTTTGCACCGCAGCCCATACCACGGCTTCTCGGTCGAGTTTGCGGAGCATCGGCCCTACAACCCGGGCGATGAGCTCCGCCACGTCGACTGGAAGGTGTACGCCAAGACGGACCGCTACTACATTAAGCAGTACGAAGAGGAAACCAACCTCCGCAATTACGTCGTCCTCGACACCTCCGCGTCGATGCGGTATCAGGGAGAGGGGCCACTTTCGAAGCTAGACTACGGCGCCTATCTCGCTGCGGGCCTGCACAATCTCATGCTAAAGCAGCGCGATGCGACGGGCCTCATTGGGTTTGACGAGTCGGTGCACACTTTTCGCCCCCCGAAGGCCACGCCGGGGTACCTGCGGCAGCTCCTGGTGGCCCTCGACCGGATGCACCGGCGGAAGGCGGAGGGGGAGCGCACCAGCGCCGCGGCCGCACTCGAAGAGGTGGCCCAGCGCGTAAAGCGCCGTTCCCTGGTGGTGGTAATTACGGACCTGTTCGAGAACATTGCGGCCCACGACGATCTCCTTCGGGCCCTGCGCCACCTCCGCCACCGGGGGCACGAGGTGGTGGTATTCCACGTGCTGGAGGGCAGCACCGAGCGCCAGTTTCACTTTCCGGACCGGCCCATGCTGTTCCGAGACGTGGAGACGGGGGACGAGGTGCGCCTGCAGCCCGCCCAGGTGCGCGACCACTACACGGAGGCCGTGGAGCACTTCACGGAAACGTTCCGGCGCAGCTGTCTGGAGCACGACATCGACTTTGCGGAGCTCGACCCCCACGAGCCCTACGATACGGCCCTGATGGCCTACCTCAACAAGCGGTCCCGGCTGGCGTAGTTGAGACGAGGCGCACAAGCGCAGCGTCGGGCCGTCCCGCTGGACGCCGCCACGGATCCTGGCGGGGTCCCGTCAGGCCTGCTGCGCCACCGGCGCAGGGGACGACGAGCAGGCGGCCTCCAGGTGCTCGAACAGAGCGGCCTGGGCCTCCGCATCTCCGAGGGCGACCACCACAGGGCCCTCGTCCGTGCGAAGAAGCAGCACCTCCTGCGGAATCCGACTCACGAAGATCCGGGTGGCGGCGTAACGGCGATGATGGCGGTGGTACCGGCGGGCCGACACGACACTGATCGCTCCCACCGAAGCATACGGCACCGTGTGCCTGCAGGCACCCTGCGTGAGGGTAACGGTCGCCGGCCCGCATTCCACGCGCACCGCCGGCCGAAAGCCCACCAGGCCCACGCCGGCCAGGACGACCCCCGACAGAACCTGCCCCCCCCAGAACAGAATCTGCCACGACGGCTGGGTGGCCAGCATCGGCTGCAGCAACGCCCACCCTAGGTAGTGGGCCATGAGCACCGCCAGTGTGAGGCCTGCGAGAACCACGATAAACAGCGCCTCTCCCCGCAGTCGGTCGCCAACCCACGCCCGCACGGCTCGGCCAAGCAACGAGTAGCTGGGGTGGTATGTGCGGGGGGAGCGGAAGGTGCGCGTCACGGTGGCGGCGGAGCTGCGGTGGGAGAGCGAGACGCAACGGGCGCGATCGGGGACGACCGGCCCTGGCGAGCCCAGGGTCGCTCGACGCGAGAAGGACATGCTGGGGGATTCACAAAAGTCCTTTACGGCTCGCTGGGGGGGAGGTTGCCTTGGGCCCTGAGCGCGGTTCAAGTCACGTACTCGCTGAGGTCGAGCGTAAGTTCCTCGCGGTACGCCCGGTAGCCCGTTACCAGAATGGTGGTGACCGGCACGGCAATCAGCAGCCCGAAAATGCCGAGCAGAGTGCCAAACACCAGCAGGGAAAACAAGACAAGCAGCGGATGCAGGCCCACCTGGTAGCTTAGAATGTTGGGGGTCAGTACGCTCTGTTCGAGCACACTTTCACCGAGCAGGACGGCGATCACGATGAGGGCCTTGGCCCAGCTCCCGAGCACGAGGGCTACCAGCGCGCCTACGACCATGGTGATGAGGGCTCCGATTTGCGGGATCAGGTTGAGCAACCCCGCGAGCAGCCCAATGAGCAGCCAGAATGGGATGTTGAACAGAAACAGGAGCACCGATACGTTCACCGCCGCGATGGTGCTAATGAGCAACTGTCCGCGGAAGTACCGCCCTACGATGCTGCCGGCCTCTACGAGGTAGTCCCGCCGCCCGCCGGCCGTCGGAAACAGGTCCACCAGGGCGGTCTGAATTGTGGGGTAGTCCTTTAACGTATAGAATAAAATAACGGGCACGAGGGCAAGAAGCGTCACAATACCCAGGAACGACCCCAGGGACGAGGCCAGGTTTTCGAGGGCCCCGGGAAGCTCGCTCGCCTGATTTTTGACCAGCGCCTGCATCTGCTCGATGACCTGCTGCTTGTTCAAGATGCCGGCGCTTTCCAGCGTATCCAGCACCGTCGAGGCCTCCAGCCAGGTGCGCAGGTGCTGCACCGTTCCCAGGACCCGCTCGGAGAGGGCCTGGGCCTGATTGGCGATGTTGGGCGCCAAGATCAGAACAAATAGAATAAAAGCCCCCACCACCAGGCCCGTGATGACGAGCGAGGGAAGCCAGCGCGGCACCCGGTAGCGGCGCTCTAGACGTTTGACGAGTGGATTGAGCAGATACGCCAGGAGGTACACCGCCCCGAACGGGACGAGGACGCGGCTCACCTTGTCCAGGGTCCAGAGCAGCAACAGCAGGCCGCCGGAGAGCAGAAGGGCCCGTACGGCCTTGTGGCGACGGAGAGGCCACAGCAGCACCACCCCGGCCAGCCCCACCAGTGGAGGTGTCAGAAAAACCTCCTCCCGCGGAGGCGTGTTCATCTCGTACAGCATTACGAGAAAAAGCACCACGCCCCCCCCTACGAGGACCATCTCAAAGGCTGTGCTCCGTACCCATCGGGAGCCGGAAGCGGAGCGCTCCGTGGCCACGGGCGACGGCGTTGGGGGAGGGGGATCCGAATCCGGTGACTCGGACGGCGGAGACGGCTCGGGAGAAGACATGGCACGCAGGAGGGAGACAGGATGCGTGCTTCCTGCAAACCGCTGCCGGCCTAATGGGTTCAGGGACAGGGCGGTTGTAAAAGCGCAGCACACCTGCGTAGGGGCATCTTGCAGGGGCCACGCCGCGGGGGATGAGCGTTTTTCTCCGGCAACGACACCGGTCTTCCTCGCTGTTCAAGTCCGCATCTCCTTCGCCACGTTTTATTCTCCATCCCCGTGCCCGAACTGCTTCTTGCCCAGGCCGCGCCCGGCTTTACGGTCGACATGCTCGTCGTTCTCGGCCTCATCACTGTTGTTCTGCTCCTGTTTATCACAGAGGTCATCCCGATCGACATCACGGCCCTCGGGGTAATTGTGGCGGTGGTGGTACTGGAGCCGTGGACGGGCGTGGGGGCCGTGGATGGAGTGTCGGGATTTGCAAGCCCGGCCACTATTACCGTGCTCGCCATGTTTGTGCTGAGTGAAGGGGTGCGGCGCACTGGCGTGCTACGGCGGGTGGGCAACGCCATCGTGGAGTGGGCACAGGGCAGTTTCTATCGGCAGTACGGGGCGCTCGTGGGGCTTTCGGGCACCACGGCGGGCGTGATCAACAACACCCCGGTGGTGGCCATGATGATTCCCATGGCCGTAAACATGGCCCGCAAGACGAAGATCTCTCCGTCGAAGCTGCTGATGCCCATTTCGTTCGCGTCGATGCTCGGCGGGATGCTGACCCTCATTGGGACATCGACCTCCATCCTCGCGAGCGACGTGAGCGCGCGCCTCCTCGGGCGTCCGTTTTCTATGTTTGAGTTTACGGCCCTCGGGGCCATTGTGCTTGGTACAGGAATCGTGTACCTGCTGGCGGTGGGGCACCGGCTGCTCCCCGAGCGCATTAAGCCCGAAGAGGACCTGACCGACGAGTTCGAAATGAGCGGCTACCTTACGGAGGTGGTGGTGGCCGAGGACTCCCCCTTCGTGGGCACGACGGTGCGACAGGCGCTGGCTGAGCTCGATCTTGATCTCGACATCGTCCAGATGCGTCGCAACGGCGAGGCGTTTGCCGCCCCGCTTGGGCCCAAGCAGTTCCGGACGGGCGACGTGCTGCTACTGCGCACAAGCCGGGATGCGCTGGTGGAATTGATGCAGACCCAGCGGCTTGAGCCGGTGGTGCACGCCAAGATCACACAGGAAGACGTGGAAATTGAACGGGAAAAAGAGGTCCTTATCGAAGTGGTCCTGCTGTCCGACAACCCCCTCCTCGGAGAAACGCTTCGGTCGGTCGGGTTCGCGCAGCGCTACGACGCGCTGGTGCTCGCCATCCGGCGATCGGGGCAATTGCTCTACGACGAGATTGATGCAATGCCGCTGCGTGGGGGCGACACCTTGCTCGTTCAGGCGTCCGCGCAGGCCCTTGAGCAGTTCGAGCGAGCCCGCACTTTCGTGGTGGTGCAGGACGACGAGCCTGCATTCCGGCGGAGCAAGCTGCCAGTGGCGCTTAGCATCATCGGACTCGTGGTGGGGCTCGCTGCCCTGGAGGTGGTGCCCATTTTGGTATCGGCCCTGGGTGGGGTGGTGGCCATGGTGGCCACCGGCTGCGTGCAGCCCAACGAGGTCTATGAAGCCGTAGACTGGAGCGTGATTGTGCTCCTGGCCGGGCTCATTCCGCTGGGCATGGCGATGGAGCGGTCGGGCACGGCGGCCTACTTGGCCCAAGGGGTCACCCAGTGGTCGGAAGGGCTGCCAGCCGTCGTGCTGCTGCTTGTCTTCTACGGTTTCACGAGCATTGTCACGCAGGTCATCAGTAACAATGCCAGCGTAGTGCTCATGATTCCGATGGCGGTGGAGGCCGCGCAGCTTACCGGGAACGATCCTTTTTCCTTTGTGCTGGCCGTTACGTTTGCCGCGAGCGGGGCCCTGCTCACGCCCATTGGCTACCAGACCAACCTAATGGTGTACGGCCCCGGAGGCTACCGGTTTACCGACTTCCTGCGGGCGGGGGCCCCGCTGCAGGTGCTCCTTGCCATTGCCACGTGCGGCGGCATCTGGATGATTTGGGGCGTGTAGCGTTGGTCGGTGTAAGGTGGAAGGTTCGCACGTTGAAGGGGGCGGCCCCCCTGTCCTGTGGGCATCGATTCTCCGGTGCGAACTGCCCTCATCACCCCAGAACGGGCCCCAAACGGGCCCCCAAACGGAATCAGAACAGGTCCTCGTCGCCGGAGAAGGCTTCGAGCTCGGCCACGACGTGCTGCAGGTAGCTGGCGCCCATAGCCCCGTCGATGATTCGGTGGTCGTAGCTGAGGGAGAGGTACATCATGTGGCGCACCGCGATGGCGTCGCCCCGGTTGCCGTCTTCCACCACAACGGGCCGCTTCTGAATGGCACCGGTGGCGAGGATGCCCACCTGGGGCTGATTGATGATGGGCGTGCCCATGAGCGAGCCGAGAGAGCCGATGTTCGTGACGGTGAACGTGCCGCCCTGCAACTCATCGGGCTGCAGCTCTTTGTTGCGGGCCCGCTCGGCCATGTTGGCCGCCTTGCGGGCGAGGCCGGTCACGTTGTAGTCGCCCGCATTGCGGATGACGGGGGCAAGCAGGCCCTTCGTGCCAATGGCCACGGCGACGCCCACGTGGTAGTCTTTTTTGAGGACAATTTTGTCGCCTTCCACGCTGGCGTTGAGAATGGGGTGTTCCCGAAGGGCTTCCACGGCGGCCTTCACGAAGAAGGGGGTGTAGGTAAGCTTCACGCCTTCGCGCTCCATGAACGCCCCCTTCTGGCGCTCGCGAAGGCGCACCAGGCCCGTCACGTCGGCCTCGGCGAAAGAGGTGACGTGGGCGGAGGTGGCCTTTGACCGGACCATGTGCTCGGCGGTCATCTTGCGCATCCGGTCCATGGGCTGGACCTCGATGC
>CAZFJR010000062.1:0-2847 GCA_964519235.1 uncultured Salinivenus sp.
ACGGAGAAAGTCATTATTGCAACATTATCGTCGTTAGGAGTATCGTTGTTACGTCTCTGGGACTGGGACTGTGTCAATCGTGATTGTATGGGCGGTGCGCGATCTCAAAACCCAAGGCAAGTCGGTCCGAACAACGTCGAGGAACCTCCCAGAAGCAGACGGCTTTGTCCAGGGAGATTTACTTCGTCAGTCGCTTCGCTCGTGTCTCGACTGCGCTCGAAATGACAGGGTTCCCCAATCTGTCACTTGAAGTCACTTAGACGGGTTTGCATGTCTTCCGTGGGGTGCTCACGGGCCCTACCAGGAACGCAGCGGGGGCGGTTCGGGTGTGTGGAGATGGGACCTTGCACACACATCAACCACACACACCGCACACGTCCGCACTTGAATGAGCGAGGAGTTTCTTACCCAGGACGTCCGCTACGTGAAAGGCGTCGGCGAGAAGCGGGCCGACGTATGGGCCGATGCGCACGGCGTACGCACGGTCCGCGACCTGCTCCACTTCTACCCCCGCCGCTACCTCGACCGCACCACCGTCACGCCCGTGGGGCGCCTCCAGGAAAGCCCCGACCCCGTGACCGTCGTTGGCACCGTGCAGTCCACCAGCGTCGTGCCCGGAAAAAACCAGAAGCGGTTTGAGCTGATCCTGCAGGGGGAGCAGGGCGGGCGCATGAAGTGCACCTGGTTTCAGGGCGTCTGGTGGGTGCGCAAGGCCTTTGAGGAGGGCGATCAGGTGGCGTTCCACGGCAAGGTGGAAAAGTACGGCCGCTGGTTCTCCATGACACACCCCGATTTCGACACGCTCAACGACGAGGGGGCCATCCTCGACACCGGCCGCATCGTCCCCCTCTACCCCGGCGGCGAGGCCATGAGCAACGTGGGTCTCACGAGCCGCTCGGTCCGCCGCATCCTCTACACCCTGTTTAAGGAGCACGGCCTAAAACTGAAGGAGACGCTGCCCGACTGGATGGTGGAGACCTACGACCTGATGGAGGGGCGGGTGGCGCTGCGGGCCATCCACTTTCCAAAGAGCCAGGCCGAGCTGGCCGACGCCAAGCGGCGCCTCAAGTTCGAGGAGCTGTTCTACATCCAGCTCCTGCTCGCCCAGATGCGACAAGAGCAGGAAGAGGTGGCCGGTCCGGCGTTCGAGGATCCCGGCGAGCACACGCGCATGTTTGTCCGCGAGGTGCTCCCCTTTGAGCTCACCGGCGCCCAGAAGCGGTCCCTGCGCCAGATCATCGAGGACACGCAGTCGGGCGTCCAGATGAACCGCCTTCTTCAGGGCGACGTGGGAAGCGGCAAGACCGTGGTGGCGGTGGCGGCCATGATGCACGCCTACGACAGCGGCTACCAGAGCGCCTTCATGGCCCCGACCGAGCTCCTGGCCGAGCAGCACTACCAGAACCTCACGGAGTACCTGCGCCCGATGGGGCTGATGCCGCACCTGCTCATAGGCGGCCAACGCAAATCGGAGCGCGAGGCCATCCTGAAGGACCTGGCGGAGGGGCGCGTGCCGGTCGCCGTCGGCACCCACGCCCTCATCCAGGAGGAAGTGGAATTTGACAACCTGGGGCTGGCCGTGGTCGACGAGCAGCACCGCTTCGGGGTGGCCCAGCGGGCGGAGATGTTCGAGAAGGGCATCCAGCCGCACATGCTTCTCATGACGGCGACGCCCATCCCCCGCTCCCTCGCGATGACGCTCTACGGCGACCTCGACGTGTCGAAGATTGACGAGATGCCGCCGGGCCGCAAACCGGTCGATACGCGCCTCCGCGCCGAGAAACGGCGCGGGGAGGTGTACGCCTTCCTGCGCGATCGGCTGGAGCAGGGCGAGCAGGCGTACGTGGTGTATCCGCTCGTGGAGGAGAGCGAAAAAATGGACCTGAAAGACGCCGAGAGCGGCGCGGAGGACCTGCAGGAGCAGTTTCCGGACTTTACCGTCGGCCTCGCCCACGGCCAGCTGCCGTCCGACCAGACGGAGCAGACGATGCAGCGCTTTAAGGCGGGGGAGATCGACCTCCTGGTGGCCACCACGGTGATTGAGGTGGGCGTGGACGTGCCCAACGCGACGGTGATGATGATCGAACACGCCGAGCGCTTCGGCCTGAGCCAGCTGCACCAGCTTCGCGGACGGGTGGGCCGCAGCGACCAGCAGAGCTATTGCATTCTGATGGCCGGGTACAAGCGCAGCCAGGAGGCCAAGCAGCGGCTGCAGGCGATGGTGAAGACGAACGACGGCTTCGAGATCAGCGAGACGGACCTGCAGATTCGCGGGGCGGGCGACTTCTTCGGCACGCGCCAGAGCGGCATGCCGGACCTCAAGATCGCCGACATTACGGAGGACACCGACATCCTCGAAGACGCCCGCGACGCCGCCTTCACGCTTGTAGAGCAGGACCCGCACCTCCGCGCCGACGAACACGAGCCCCTCCGCCGTCGCTACGAGGATGCCTACGCCGAACACGGCCTCGGCTTTGCACGGGTGGGATGATCACTTTCGAGCGGCGAATTCCGAACGACGAATGCCTGCCCCAACGTCCCCTGTCCCGACGACCGTTGGGGCGAAGTGGCACACTGGGACGGAGCGCAGGAAGCAGGTCTTTTTTGCCACCCAACGTTAAGACAGAAAACCATTCTCATGACGGTCCATAATGAAAAGCGGGACGAGGGGGACGTAGCACACGGTCGGACTTGCAGCAACTCGCCGACGAGATGGAGGGCGCGGAGGACAAGCTGACTGCCGGGGTCGTCCGATCTGACCTTCGTCAGTTCCGCTAGGAGCAGGCGTTACCAGCCTGCATGCAGGGGAATTTGTCTCGGGACCAAGCCACCGACCGGGTGGGAGTG
>CAZFJR010000062.1:2947-4090 GCA_964519235.1 uncultured Salinivenus sp.
TCCACTCTTCCACCGATCCGGAATCGGCCTGAACCGGCGCTTACGCATGGCTGATGACGCTCCCTCTCCGAGGGATCCTTCTTCTGGAGACCCGTCGGCCCAGTCGGGGCCCGGCTCACCGTCTTGGGAGCCGTACCAGTCTCCTAGGTCCAGCACCGGCGGGGTTTTGCCGACCCTGCGCCGGTACGCCTTTTCCATCACGCTCGTTCTGGGCGCCCTCGGGGTGGGACTGTTGCTGTACCTGTCGCCCGAGCGGCTGTCGCCCGACTCGCCCCCGGGCCCTTCGTCGTCCGCCGACGTTCCCGCCGCCGCCAGCTCGCAGTACGCCACGGTTTCTGTCTACTCCGTTCCGGGAGGGGCCGCCGTGGTGGTGGATGGCGACACGGTGGGCACCACCCCTCTCGAACGACACCGCCTCCGATCAGGGACGCACCTCGTGTCCGTCGTCAAGGACAACTACGTGCCCCTCGACACGGCCATGACGCTGCCCGCCGACCAGTCTACAGTCTACACCCCTCGGCTCCAGCCCCGTACGGCCAATCAGCGCACAGCGGGCGACCAGCGCACGGCACAGGTGCGCCCCCAGTCGACGACCGAGGATTTTGGGACCGATCCCCCTCCAGAGCGCGTCCCCGACTCCACCCCTCCGGAGCGAAACGCAACAGGGGCGAGCGAGGAACAAGCCCGCAGCGGGAGCTCCTCCCGCTCGTCCTCGGAGCCCCTGGTTACGGGGCGCCTCACACTGCGGTCGGACCCTGACAGCGTGTCGGTCTCGATCAACGGGTACGACGCCGGCTCAACGCCCGCAACGCTGACTCAGGTGGCCGCGGGCACACACGACATTACATTCAGCCATCCCGGACACGAAACGGTGACGAAGCAGGCTGTGGTGCGGGGGCGTGACAGCGTGACGGTCTCGGCGTCCCTGAAGGCCCTGACGGGACACTTGCGCGTGCTGGTTCAGCCCTGGGGATCCATCTTTATCAACGGGCGGCGCCACGCCGAGGACGCCGATGTCTGGTATGAGACAGAGGTGCAGGCGGGCCCGCACACCGTCACCGCCCGCCACCCTGCGCTGGGGGAGCAAGCCCAAACCATCGAGGTGGCGCCCCGCGACACCCAGTCGGTCATCATCGACGTGCG
>CAZFJR010000062.1:4190-17297 GCA_964519235.1 uncultured Salinivenus sp.
CGCACCACGGTCAGCGACCGCGTCTTCCGGACCCCTTCCGCCTGCATCTGGACAAAATACCGCCCGCTCGCAAGCCGGCCTGCGTCCAAGCGCGCCCGATGCACCCCTGGCTCTTTCCGCCCCGCCACGAGGCGGGCCACGCGGCGCCCCAGCAGGTCGTACACGGCAATCGAGACCTCTGCCTCGTTCGGCACCGCGTACGTGAGCTGTGCCCGGTCGCGAATTGGGTTCGGGAACACCGTTCCGAGTTCGAACGCCCGGGGAACCTGGGCCGCCGCTACCGCGAAGCGATCGGTCGCCTGCTGGATGCGGACCGACGGCTGCTCGTCCGACAGCGGAAACTCATCTGCCCCCGCCGAGAGCGTGAAGCGGCGGCGTGCGTCGTCTGTCTTGAGGCGCACGTCTACGGGAAACGCAACCCCCTGCATCTGGATGCGGTGGCCGGAGGCGCGCGGCTCAGTGGGCCCGGCCGCATCGATCGCGGCAGCCGCGTAGCCGCCTGCGAAGCGGACGTCAAAAACGTCGCCGGGCGGTACAGGGGGGCGCTCAAACCGACGCCGCTGTTCTGTGCTTAACCCTTCTTTCAGCCAGAGCGTAGACGAACGCCCGTTCGCGTCGGTGAGCACGAGCCGACTGGCCTCCGTGAGCCGGCTGGACTCCCCCTGCGAGGCGTTGGCCAGCCCCGCCGGCTCGCCCGACACGTCGAGCGTCCCGGCCGCTGTCGTTTTCACCCAGTACCCTTTCCCGGGCCGCAACTCCGTCGCCGGCTGGTAGCCCTCACCCGGCGGAAGCCGAAAGAACGCCGAAGCCAGAATGCCGGACGGCGTCGAGACAACCGCCCCCGCGGCCACCGTGTCCGCCGTCGCCCCAACAAGGTTCCATCCTTCCTCGACCTCCACCAGTGGGGAGGCCGGCTGCCCCGTCACGCTGGTGGTATCGGCGGCGCACTGCACCACGGCCCCGGTGCCTGCCGGAAGCGTCTCGTCATTTCCGATCGCCGTGTATCCTTCGCCAGGCACGTAGAAATATCCGCTGCTACACGCCGGCAGAAGCTCCCCGAACGGCAGCGGCGACTGCACGGGCATCGAGATAAAATTCCAGCCCTCCGCCAGGGTCAGCGTGCGCGTGACAGCCGTCTCGCTTTCGAATCCCGCCACCTCGTGGAACGTCCCCTTCTCGTAGGTCCCCGTGCGGCACACCGACACGTCCACCTCATCGCACGGAACGAACGACACAGCGGCCCCGACCTCAACCGCATGGCTCGCCGAGACATCGAACACCTCAAACTTCAGGGCCGCCCCGGTCGCGTACCCGTCGGGCGAGGCCTCAATCGAATCCGTTCCGGCGGCAGCGAGCGTTGCGCCCTCGCCCTCTTTCCACACGCCGTAGCCGGCACAGGTCCCATCGGTGGTGTACACTGCCACCGTGTCTCCCGCCGCCAAGGGCGCTCCACTAGGAAGCGTGGGGGCAGCATTTGCAGGGAGGTGCACGGTCGCGTTGTCGACGCTCGTGATGCACTCTTGGGCGTAGGTGAAGGGCTGCCCCGCTGCCGCGGCGGGCGCCATAACAGGCGCCATAACAACTGCACCCGCAAGAGCAACGAGGGCCGAAATCAGAACACGGAGGCGCATTTCAGAATGTCATCTTTTGGATTACCTTTTCTGCCAAGGCAATCCGCAACATCCGTTCCTAATGCCTCCATGCATTGCTTTTCCCGCAGGTGCCGAGGGTGTAGGGCCGCAAGGCTGCCCCGAATCGCCCGCCCTCTGGTCCTCCTACACCGGGATGTACCCGCTCTTCCTAAATAAGGGACGTCCTCAGTAGACAATCACCCACTTTTGTAAGTTAAAAGATCGGGTTTTATTAATCCAAAAGATTGTAAATCGTTTCCCATTGCCCCGCGTGCTTTTCGATTCGAAACCCTGTCCCCGGCGCCAGGCCGTCGTCGGGCCTACGAGACTCCCTGTCCGAAACGGGCTTTCTCGAGACAATCGGACTCATGGAAGACGAGCACTGGCGATGGATTTGCCGGGGAGAGGGAAGGCACACGGCGCACACGGGTACATGGCGCACACGGGCCCCGCGCGGCTGGTGCACACGCTGGCGTGCTGCCGTGGGGGTTCACGCAGCGAACGTGCGTTCTCTCCTTATGCCCGCTTGCCAGAGGCCCTACTGGAGGGCCTCGCGCACACGCTCCCGCTCCCCCACGCTGAGGTCTGAATGACGTACGACCTCCAGGTCCTCGTGCCCGGACGCGACAATGCGCGCATCAGCCCGGTCATCAATCGCGCATAGGACGGAGCGGCTGTTATCCAAAAGGCACAGTCCCTCCTGCGGCGTCGAACGCGATTGCACGATGTAAAACCGATCCTGCGTGGTGGAGCGCCGATCTCTCCGGCTTCCCCCTTCGGAACTGGCGTCCGAGACATCGGGCGTCGAGGCATCGGGCTTCGAAGCATCGTTCATCAGAACGTTGGGGGTCGAGATCCGAGGAAATGAGTCAGTATGCAGACTGAGATGTGCAAACCGAAGCGTCCGGTGCGATCAGCAGCACGCAGTGCGACAACACGCAATGTCGGCGCTAGAGCAGATCTTCCAAGACCGTCTCTTCCTTCGAATCGGGCTTACCGGAGACCTAGCCGGCAAGACGTGGGAAGCGTCTGTGCAGACGCGCAACGTGCCCGGACGTGTAAAAAGGTCCTTTCGGAGAACCAACGTGCACGAAACCACATCAGCGTAGTGAAAACCTGTGTCGGTAGGTGGCTCGATTAGAGCATTCCATTTTGCAGTTTTGGAACATATGTCCAGGCTTTACCTCCTGTTTCCGAGCACCGGCGACTACACCTGGGACGGAGTGCCCCCCTTGCTGGGCTCCTTCTCACCTTGATTCCGACAGAGACGGCCCAGAACGGTCTGGGCGGGACGGTCTTCTGATCGTTCTTCATTGTCTTTTGGATCCCACCCTGGCCATTCTGCCGTTCTGCCTCCATATTCTTACGATGCCTCACTACTACACAATCGTTTCGCATCTTCCCCGCAACCATCATGCAGCTTCGCGACGCCGTGAGTGCGACCGGCCGTGCCGTGCCCGTTCCTCCGTTCCGAGCGCTTTTCCTTTTGTCCGCACTGCTGGTGGGAGGGGGCTTCTTTTCTCTCTCGGCGGAGGCCCAGCCCGTGCGGGCCGGGGATACGTTTTACCTAAAGGTGGGGGCGGGCCTCTCCGACTTTGCGGGCGACACCAGCGGCCCGGACTTCGGGGCGAACAGGGGGCCCAATACGCCGGAGCCCATCACGGGGCTCGGGGATCTCTTCGACACGAGCAAGTTTACTGATGGGGGCCCCTTTCCGTACGTGCTTTCTGGAGAAGTTGGCTACCACCTCACCCCCGGGGCCGCCGTGGGGCTGGGGTACCAGTTTGGGCAGTATCCGTTTGCGCACGGGCGCCCTCTTACCGTACAGGACAACCTGCCCGGCGGCGGGGGGGACCTGGGAACCACGCGCCACACCGTGCAGCTAATGGGCCGCTACCTGTTTCGGGCCGAAACGTGGACCGTAAGCCCCTACCTGGACACGGGCCTCAACGCAACCTTCGGGGGGCGCACGGCCGCCCTGGGTCCGTTCGCGGGCGCGGGGCTAGACGTATCGGTAAGCGGGCGCACGTCGGTCTTCCTCGAAACGCGCTTCAACGTCACGCTTGGCGACGAGGCCACCGATGGCGTCAACAATGGCGGCCAGCCCGATCTGCTCAGCGCCCTCCCCTCACTTGGGCTCCGGCACACGTTTAAGCGTCCCGCCGTGGCGCCCCGCGTTCGGGCCCTGAACGGCCCCGCGGAGGTGCAGGTCGGGGAGTCGGCGGCCTTCACCGCCCGGATTAACGAAGAGACGGTAACCCGTCCCGTCACGTACCAGTGGAGCTTCGGCGATGGCCGCGGTGCAGACGGCCTTACGGCATCTCACACCTACAGCGCCCCCGGTGAGTACACCGTCGCGTTCCGGGCACGCAACGAGGCCGGCACGGCGCGCGACTCCCTCACGGTGTCGGTACTCTCGCCCGCCCGGATTCTCTCCGTCGATGCCACCCCCAACCCGGCCACGGAAGGCGAGCGGGTGCGCTTCGAAAGCGAGGTAGAGGGCGCCTCGCCCGTGCGTCTCGAATGGGACTTCGGGGACGGGGAGACTGGGTTCGGCGCCGCGCCAACCCACACCTACGAGACGCCTGGCGAGTACACGGTGCGCCTCAGCGCCTCCAACGACGACGGAACGGACAGCGCGTCTTTGACCCTGCAGGTGGAACGCGCCCTCCCCTCGGTCTGCGAGACGGTCCGCGAATTCAACTCCGTATACTTCGCCCCCGAGTCCGCCGAGATTTCCGGTGCTGCGCGGGAGAAGCTCCAGGAAAACGTGGACGTGCTTCTCAAATGCCCGAACCTCTCCGTCCGTACCGAGGGCTTCGCCGCGCCCGGTGAGCCGAACGGACAGGCCCTCTCGGAAGACCGTGCCCGGGCAGTGGCCGACTTCTACGAAGAGCAGGGCGTGTCGCCCGATCGCATTGCGTCCAGTGGCGAGGGCGTCGTGGAGAGCGAAGGCGGGAAGAAGGGCGACGACCGGCAGTCTCGACGGGTGGACACGATTCTTCTGGACGACACGACCGACTGACGAAGAGGGCTTTTCCGCCCCCTCTCGAGCCTGGCGCGAACGAACGGGACGTCCCCGCACAGTTCCGCCAGGCCCTGGGGTCTCGGCCCCCTACCGCTGCCCTGCAGCATATGTGGCTCGGCTCCGGCCGCCCCCACGCCGAGTGTGCTGGGCATGACGGACCCAGAGTTGTGTATATTTTACACCCCACAAGGCAATACCGGTAAATACTTTCATTTCAGACGTTCCGGGGGCTCTTCCCGACGCGTTGTGAGGGGCAAGCTTTCTCCCTCTTCCCGCGCTGCCCGCACGCGGCTGCCCGTGTCCTGCTCCTGCCACGGGTCTGCCCATTCACGTCTATTTCCTGCGCCCCGTTTTTGAGGGGGGCGCAGCAGAGTGCCCCCAGGCAGTGTCCCACAGTTTTCGCTTTCGCCCACCGCGTGCATTTACATTCTCCAGCGCGCTCCGCCCCCTTAAGGGAGTAGGGGCCGTGTGGAACAGTTTTGGCGGGCATGTCCCCCAGCGAGCGGAAGAGGCGCTTTCGACGCCGACACGCGCCGATCCGCCGTCCTGTTCTTCGCATCAGTCTCATCGGCCTGCATATGTTTGGCGACGCCTCTTTCCTCCCGTTCGGCCCAATTGCTGACGAGGGGCCTTCCCTCCGTTCGAACGACCTCTCGCCCCGGCTTCGTCGCGCCGGACGCGACGCGTATCGCCGTGGCTGGAGGCAGTACCGCCGCGCCGGCTGCCCGTTTGGCCCCGAGGACGAGGCCATGCTTGTGTGGTTCTCTTTTAGCTGTGCGCCCTGCGACGCATCGCCCACAGTGGGCCGCAACTAGCGCCGTCCCGCAACCAGCGCCGTCGCGTTCCGGCCGCCTCGCACGAGCGCAGCCTCTCACAGCGGAGCCCCTCTCACAGCGGAGCTCCGGAAGCCGACGCTTGCCGCATTCTCCCCGCTGAACTGTCTCCCAGATGCGCCATGGACAAGCCCGCATCGACCGTTAACATCGTGTTTCGGAGCCCCGCCCGGACCACTCTGCCACGCACCTCGTCTCACCACCGCCGCAACCTTGAAGGGGTGCCCCCCGCAACAGCCCAAGAAATGGCGGCGGATTTTGCGGCGTACCAGCATCGGCCATCCGCACAGGAAGAAAAGAAGCTGTACGAGTATCAGCCCCACCAGCCCCACCAGGACAATGCCCCCGGCGAGGAGATCTTCGTGGCGCTCGACTTCGAAGAGATTGTAGATCTGGAGGTGGGAACGTAACAGGAGCACGCGCAGCTCCGAAAGAGCAGTCCGACGATCTTCTCTGTTGCGCAACCGCCCTGCCCCCAGCATTCTTGCGGCGTCCCGACCATGGGCGGCGTCCTTCCCCCGAGACGCTCTTCTCCCAAGACGCCCTTCCCTCGCTCTTACTGCGGAGCCGCCAGCTTGCAGGCGGGGCGGCCCTTGGGCTGGTTTGCCGTCGTCTTTTCGTGGCAGCGCCGAGCGGTTATTTTCGTAGCAGCACCGCGCGGTTGCGTCCACCGCCATTCCTGCTGGCAAGATTCTTGTCCTTCTGCCCTAACGAGTGCTGAAGGCACTCCCGTGTCGGTTCCTTTTCGGTTTGCTCCTGCTGCTATGATCATCCCTTCCTCGTTCGCCGGCCGGATCGCCGCTGCGCTGACCGCTCTGCTCGGGATGGCGGCCCTTGGGCCCACCCACGCGCAAGAGATCCAGGTCCCAATGACCGTTACCACAGACATCGGGAGTTCCCAAACACTGACACTTGGGCTGGACTCGAACGCGACGACAGGCGTCGACCCGATCTTCGGGGAAGAAGAGCGCCCCCCACCGCCCCCTGCAGGCTTCGACGCCCGCCTCATCGACGATCACATTCCGGCTTCCGGGTTCGGAGAGGGGCTTCTCGTCGACATTCGGCCGGGCTCGCTCCGATTTACCGGGACGCGGACCCACGAAATCCGCTTCCAGACCCAGGATACCGCCACGGAGGTCACCCTTGCCTGGACGCTGCCCGATGGGGTGACCGGGACAATCGTCGACCGGTTCGGCGGAAGCGTGTACGACTCGACGGCCATGAGCGGCACCGGCTCTCTCACTGTGCCTCCCGATGCCCCGGCCGCCCTTGTCACCCTGCAGTACGATGGCAACGCGGCCCCCAGCCTCGACACAAATGCGGGAATAACGCTCGAAAAAAGCGGTACTGCGACAATTTCAACAGAGGCCCTCAGCGCGTCGGACCCAGACGACCCCCCCGAGGCGCTCACGTACACCGTTACGGACGGCCCCAGTCAGGGAACGGTGCTCGTAGACGGCACAGCGGCCTCGAGCTTTGCGCAGTCCGACTTAGAGGCCGGGCTCGTGGCGTACACCCACACCGGGGCGTCTCCGGGCACGGACAGCCTTGTCTTCGACCTTGCGGACAGCCTGGGCCCCGGCCCCACGGACCGCGTCTTCCCGATCACGATTGAGCCACCCGAGCACCAGACCACCATTGTAGGGAGCGATGGGACCGGCAACGACGTAGGGTGGCGCCTGCTCGCAACGCCGTCGAGCGCCACGCGGGGCGACCTGGAGGACGACGTGGAGTTTGCGGCCGACTCGGGCTCGCTGCTCCATACCTGGGACGGCACGCAGTGGGTGGGCGCGCCCAATGCTTCCACACCGCTGCCGCGAGGGCAGGGGTTCATTCTCTACTTTTTCGACGACAGCACAACCCCCATCACGTCCGACGGCCTCTCGCTGGACGTCCCGGATCTGGGCGAAGACCAGAGCAGCGACGTGACTGTGAGTTCCCTTGATCGGGATCACACGCACCACCTGCTGGGGAATCCGTACGACGTGGCGTTCGACCTGGGGCACCTAGCCGGCGGCGACCTCTCCGGGGCCGGATTTCAGAGCACCGTCCAGGTGTGGGACCCATCCGATGGGGGACAGTGGACCCTTCTCACGCAGGGCACGGCCGACGACAATGTCGCTGCCTGGCAAGGCTTTTTCGTAGAGCGGACGCAGGCCGGGAGCGGACAGACGAGCCTCGCGTTTGGTGCGGCGGGCCGGCAGTCGGGGCCCGGCAGCCTGATTGGGAGCGAGGGCTCCCCCGCTCCGCAGGCCACCACGAGCGATCCGGCGGAGGTAGAGCTTGCTCTCACAGTTGTGAGCAGCGCCGACACGGTCGCGCAGGGCAGAACCGCCTTGCTTCTGCACGACCAGGCCGCACCTGGGTGGGATACCTACGAGGCGTCGCAACTGCCCCCTCCCAACGCAGAGGCGTACGCCACGGTGAGCAGCCCTTTTCAGCGGTCGGGGACCTCCGCAATTGTCCGGCGAGCACTGGCCAGCGAGCCGTTTCCGACGGGAAATATCCCCGTCACCATCCCCCTCTCTGTGCGCTCCGTGGGAACGTCCGGCACGGCTTCCCTGCGGTGGCCCTCTCCTGCCCGCAACGCTCTGCCAGCCGAGTGGGACGTGGAGCTGGTCGACACGGCGCTCGACACGACGGCCGATCTGCGCAACGGCCCGTACACGTTCACGCTGAGCACAGGCGACGGAACCCTTGACACCCCCAGCGCGGCCCGCTTCAACCTTCGGGTGACGCCCACAACCCTGCCCGTGGAGATGGCCGGCTTTGAGGCCCGGTACGCACAGGGAACCGTTCGACTGACGTGGCAAACCGCTTCGGAAACGAACAACGCCGGCTTCCGCGTCCAGCGCAAGCAAGACTCGGGGGCCTGGCGCGCCCTTGGATTTGTACCGAGCGCTGCGCAGGGAGGCACGGCGAGCCAGCCACAGACCTACCGGTACACCGACCCCACCCCGCCGTTCGAAGCGGCCACGCTGACCTACCGCCTGCAACAGGTAGACACCAACGGGACAACCCGCCCCAGCGGCACGGCGGTTGTGAAGGTTCGTGCCCCCGACGAGGTGTCCCTCCACCCTCCCTTCCCCAACCCAGCCCCTCAGCAGACCACCCTCCGCTTTGGACTGCCCACTCGCACCGCAGTCCGGGTCGATATTTTCGATGTGTTGGGACGCCGAGTGGCCTCCGTGGTCCGGGATCGCCTGCCCCCCGGCCGCCACACCCGGCGCGTCCCGGTTGCTGACCTGGCTCCGGGGACGTACTTCATTCGTCTGCACGCCGGGAATGCCACCCGCACCCAGAAGCTCTCCGTGGTGCGCTGATTCTCTTCGTGATCGGAGCAACACGCCTCGTCCTTGCGCCCCAATGCCCATAGCGCATCATGTCGCACACGCCCTATCGCCACTCCGTTTGGATCGACGTATTCGGTCTCGTGCTCGTGGGCACAGTTGTGCTTGGGGGCGTGGGCTACCTGCTTTACCACACGGGCCATGCGGCCCACCAGCGACTGCGCGTGTCCGTCGACCCCCGAGAGGGCAACGGTGGCGTGCGCGCACGCTCTCCTCAACACGCACGCCCCACACGGTCGCCGTCATTCGCGCACTCTCCCCGTGCGGCCCCTCGGCGCTCCCAGCCACGCCGCCCGAGTCCGTCCACGCCGTCCGTCGGGGACGGCGGGCCGGCGGCGGGCGCAGGGGTGCCTTTTTCGGAGGCGTGGCGGACGGACATCCTCGCCTCCCTCGCGGACCCTTCGATCGCGCCCCGGAGCACGCCCGCAGAGCTCGGAGCGCCCGCGAAGACGTCTTCGCCAGGCCGCTCCGGCACCGGGGCATCGGGCTCTATGGGAAGCACAATTGGCGACGGAGGGGCGAGCGCCTCCGGTCCTGCCGGGGCCTCATGGCGGGCCGAGGCCCAGCGCCTGGGACGAACGGCCCGTGCCCTCAGTGGCCAACTCGGGCGGATGGACCGCAAGCGGGGGCCCGGAGCGACGGCGGGATCCGAATCGGAGGGGGAGCGGAACGCCTCGGCGCGCCGCAGCGGCGGGACCGTGCCGGAGCCGCCCCCGCCCAGCGTGCCCATCGATGACCACCTGCACTGGCTGCTGGTGGCCGGGGTGCTGTGGGGGGCGTGGCGGATGTGGCGCGGCGGGTAGTCCCTGTGCCCCGAACCTACGCCAGAAGATGATCGCGGAAAAGCCAGGAAATGTAATGAGCGTGCGCAGGAAAAGGCGTCTTTGTAAATCGACTCGCTACAAGAGTTTCTCTGTCCCCTTCCGCTTACCCGCAGCGGTACGATGCTTCCAGCACCGGCCGTTTTTCGCTCTTCCGTGCAGCACGTCCTGCGCTCTGCCGTCCTGGCCGCCCTCGCACTCGCAATGGGGCCCGGGCTCGGCCCCGCCTCGCTGTACGCCCAGGAGGCGTTCGTCACAATCTGGGACACCGAAAACCCCGGCGCCTCCAGCGACACCCAGCTCATCGTGCCCGGCACAGGCTCCTCCTACACCATCGCGTGGGAGGAGGTGGGCGCTCCCTCCAACAGCGGCCAAACAACCGCAACCGACACAGACACGCTCTACCTCCCGCGCCCCGGCCGGTACCGCATTTCCATTAGCGGGGATTTCACGCGGATCCGGTTTGGAGAGAGCAGCGATCCGCGAAAGATCGAGCGGGTCGTTCAGTGGGGCGACATCGCCTGGTCCACAATGCAGGAGGCTTTTGCGGGCGCCGCCAACCTCACGCTGGCCGCCTCCGATACGCCAGACCTTTCGGGCGTTACGAGCATGAAGCGCATGTTTTACGACGCGTCCGGGCTCACGGCCCCAAACAGCCGCATCGGCGACTGGGACGTCTCCAGCGTGACGGACATGGACCAGCTCTTCCGCGAGGCGCACGCCTTTAACCAGGACATCGGTGGCTGGAATGTGTCCAACGTGACGACCATGTACGGCCTGTTCAGCCAGGCGCACAGCTTCAACCAGGACATCGGCGACTGGGACGTCTCGGGCGTAGAGAACATGGAGCTTCTGTTTTTCGGGGCGGAGAGCTTCAACCAGGACATTGGCGACTGGGACCTCTCTGGGGCCGTCAGTACCGCGAACATGTTTCGGGACGCCCACAGCTTCAACCAGGACCTCAGTGGCTGGGACGTCTCGGGCGTGGAGAACATGGGGCAGATGTTTCGGGACGCCCGCAGCTTCGATCAAGACATCGGGAACTGGACGGTCTCTGACGTCACCAACATGTACCTCATGTTTGGCGGTGCGGAGAGCTTCGATCAAGAGCTGGGGGCGTGGGACATTTCCAGCGTGTCCAACATGCAGTACGCGTTCGATGGCACAGCCCTCTCGCCCCAGGCCTACGACCGCACGCTCGTTGGGTGGGCACAGCAGGCGCCTCGGCGCGGCGTTTCCTTCCGGGCCTCCGGCGTGCGCTACTGCGACAGTGGCCCGTTCCGCACTCACCTGCGCGAGGGATTCAATTGGACCCTCGACGACGCGGGGGCCGCCCCAAACTGTCCCGACGATCTCTCGGCCTCCGGCGCCCAGGAAGTGGCCGGGGACGGGGCATTTTCCTTCGATTCTCTCGCCGCTACCCTTGTCCTCTCGGGGGTGAACGACGGAGGGCGCATCACCGCGGCGCGATACGAGGAGGCTCCGCGGGCACCTACGGGCATCAGCGAAGACAACGTGAGCACCTACCGGTTCGTCGTTGCGGGCGGAGGGGTGGCCTTCGACAGTGCGGAGTTGCGGATTGCCGTGGAGGCGCTCGACGGACTCGATGCGCCCGCGTCCGCAACCGTGTACGGCCGTTCCCGCCCGGGACGCGGAGCGTTCGCGCCCTTGGAGACGCGCGTGGACGACAACGGCACGCCCGACACCCCCGCCGACGATACGCTGTCGGCCACGATCGACGGCGCGCTTGGGGAGTTCGTCTTGGCCAGTCCCAGCGATCCACTCCCGGTTTCGCTCGCACAGTTCGACGCTCAGGCCACCGCGGCCGACGTGCGGTTGACGTGGCGCACCGCCTCCGAAACGAACAGCGCCGGCTTTGCCGTGCAACACCGTCCCCCGCGCCAGCCCGGGTGGACCTCTCTTGGCTTTGTTGAAAGCAGCGCCCCGGGCGGCACCAGTGCCCAGCCGCACACCTACACGTTCTCGGTGACGGGCGTGGCGGCGGGCACGCATCGCTTCCGACTGCGGCAGGTGGACCTGGACGGCTCTTCCGTCCTCTCCGATCCGATCCGCGTCACGGTTCAGCCGAAGACGGCCCTAAGACTCACGGCCCCGTCCCCGAATCCTGTGTCGGAGGCGGCCACCTTTCAGGTAGTCGCAGAAGAAGAGGCGGACGCGACCGTGATCGTCTACGACATGCTCGGGCAGCGGGTCGCGACCGTGTACGAGGGACAACTGCCCGCCGGACAGTCGAAGCGTCTCCGCTTCGACACGAGCAACCTTCCGAGTGGCCCGTACGTCGTTCAGCTCCGGGCAGGTGGGACGACCCAGACCCGGCGCATGACAGTCGTTCGTTGAGTGCGTTCGCCTTCTTTGGAGCCTGACACCCTCTCTTTACAGGGTGCAGCCCCTTTAGAGGTGCTCTTGAGGCATCGTTGCGCATGCTCCAAAGACTTGGGGACGCCCACGGTGCGCGGCATCGTGTTGTTTTTGCGGCCTGTCTTTTTCTCCTCCTGCGCGGAATCTGTCTTTCTCCGATCGCCTCCGCAAGCGATGACCGTCCCCTCTTCAATCGTCTCCCGAGAGGCCCGGACACTGCTCCCGAGCTTTCGGACGTACTGGGTGCCCATCGCCCTGACGGTCGCCTTCTCGATTGGCACGGCCATCTTTGAGGGCTTCAGTATCGGGATGCTCATCCCGTTCCTGCAGACGTTTACCGAGGACGGGCAGACCTTTCAGACCGGCGTCGAATGGGTCGACACCCATCTGCTCGGCGCAGAGGCGTCCAAAACGGGCCGCATGTACCGCATCTGCGGGCTCATTCTCGTGTCCACCCTCTGCCGCTCGACACTGAGTTATTTTGCCTCCGTCTACGAGGTCATCAGCCGCGCTCGCATCGTTCAGGACTTGCGCGAGCGCATCGTGAACCGGCTGTCGGCGGTGTCCCTGTCCTACTACGCGACGACGCGGACCGGCGAGGTCATGAACAGCGTCACCAACGAGGTGTCCCGCACCGCGGGCGCCCTCACGGCCCTGTTTGGGTTCGTGACGAAGGGCTCCCTCATGCTGATGTACATGGCCCTCATGATCTGGATTTCCTGGGAGCTCTCGCTGATCGCCCTCGCTGCCCTTCTCCTGCTGTCCGTCGCCCTCAAGGCCTTGCTGTCCCGCATCCGGGCAAGCGGGGAAGAGATCACAAGCGCCAACGCCAACTTCGCCGACCGGATCTCCGAGTTCATTGCGGGGGTGCGCACGGTGACGGCCTACAACATGCGAGACACCGAACGCCACCGGCTCCACCAGGCCGCCCAGCGGTCGGCCGACGCCACCATCCACACCAACAAGCAGAGCCAGGTCATTCAGCCGCTCTCCCAGGGCGCCATCAGCACGGTCCTGATTCTGCTCGTCGTGATCGCCGTTCAGCACTTCGTGCTCACGGGCGCC
>CAZFJR010000063.1:0-16985 GCA_964519235.1 uncultured Salinivenus sp.
GCCTCCAGACGGTCTACGAGGTGGCCCACAACATCGCCAAGTTTGAAACGCACCGGGTGAACGGGCACGAGCAGGAGGTCTGCGTGCACCGGAAGGGCGCGACCCGCGCACTCCCCGCCGGTCATCCACTGGTGCCGGGGCGCTACCAGCACGTGGGGCAGCCGGTCCTCATCCCCGGCGACATGGGGCGCTACTCGTACGTCCTGGTGGGCACAGAGACTGCCCTGGACGAGACGTTCGGCAGCACGTGTCACGGCGCCGGACGCAAAATGAGCCGCCGCCGAGCCCGCAAGACGGCCGGGAACCGCAACGTTACCGCCGAGCTGGCCAACGAGGGAATTATTGTCCGGGGGGAGAGCCGCCGCACCGTCACGGAGGAGATCTCGGAGGCCTACAAGGACGTGGCCGACGTGGTGGAGGCCGTGGAGGGGGCCGGGCTTTCGAGGAAGGTGGCGCAGCTCCGTCCCCTCGGCGTCATCAAAGGATGACGGGAAGGGCCCCGCCGGCCGTTCCGAGAAGCGAAGACAGCACGTCGAGCAGTCCGTTCTGCATGGCGACGGACGCGGGTCGACCAAAAAGAGAGGCGACCGGACCTCAAAAACAACGTGCACGTGTGCGCCGAGCGGTCTGCGAGACGAACCGTCCTCGTCCGGGCTACTCTACCAGCTGCGTCGCCTCGTCGAACTCCACCCCCACGAGCTTCGAGACCCCCTGCTCCTCCATCGTCACGCCGTACATGCGATCCGAGAGGTCCATCGTGCGCTGGTTGTGGGTCACAAGCACGAACTGGGTATCGTCCTCAAAACGGCGGACGAGGTTCATAAATCGCTCCACATTGGCGTCGTCGAGGGGGGCGTCCACCTCGTCGAGCACGCAAAACGGACTCGGCTTCACCAGGTAGATGGAAAAGAGAAGCGCCGTGGCCGTGAGGGCCTTTTCGCCGCTGGACAACTGGTCGAGCGTGACCGGCCGCTTTCCGCGGGGCTTGGCGATAATCTCAATGGCCGAGTCGATCGGATCGTCGGGATCTTCGAGCTGCAGTTCCGCCGTGGCCCCCTCGCCGAAGAGCTCCGTAAAGAGGTCGCCGAAGCTTTCTTTGATCTCGTCAAAGGTCTCCATGAACCGCTCGGAGGCCTTTGTATTGATCTCCTGAATCGTATCGAGGAGCGTGTCTTCCGCGTCCTCCAGGTCCTCTTTCTGTTCCCGAAGAAAATCGAGGCGCTCCTTCTCTTCGTCGTACTCTTGAAGCGCAAGAGGGTTGACGTCCCCGAGGGCATTGAGGGTGCCCCGCAAGCTCCGCACCTTCGACTGCGCCTCGGACTCGTCGAAGTCTTCGGGCACAGACACCGGAGTCTCGGCAAGGTCGCGCTCAAAGTCCGCCTCGATGCTTTCGAGCAGGTCCTGAGTGCGGGTCTCTACCTCGGCGAGGGCGACGGACGCCTCGTTTTTCTGCTCGACAGCGTCTTCTCGCTCGCGGCGGAGGGACCGGAGGTGGGACTCCACATCGTTGATTTCGCTCTTCGTTTTTTGAAGGGCCTGCTCGGCCGCCTCCACGGCCTGATCGCGCGCTTCCCGCTCTTCTCGGAGGCCGTCGATCTGCGCGTCCAGTTCGCTCTGCGTGTCCAGCGCCGCCTCGATGTCGTCGTTCAGGTTCTCAATCGTCGCGGCCCGCTCGCCCGTACGGCGATCAATCTCGTCGATCTGTTCGCGGGCGCGCTCCAGGTCCTGCTCCAGGTTCTCCACGCGGTTTCTCGCCTCCACGGCCGCCACCTGCGCATCGCTGAAGGCGTCTACGGCGGCGCGCTCTCGCTTCTCGGCGGCGGAGAGGGCCTCCTCGGCCTCGGCTCGTTGGGTGCGGCGCTCCTCCATCATTTCCTTTGCGTCCGCGGCCGCCTCCCGAAGCGCCTCGACCTCCCCCGCATGCTCCGCGAGCTCTTCTTCAATCTCGGCGCGGCGTTCTCGCAGCTCGGCGCGGCGCTCCTGCACTGATGTGCGCTCGTACCGGAGGCGCTCCAGCCGCTGCTCGGCCTCGGACAGTGCGGTTTCGGCCTCGTCCACGGCCGCCTCCCGGGCCGACAGGTCGATCTCGTGAAGCGACGCCCGGGCTGCCTCCACGGCCTCCTCCTGTGCCGCACAGGCCTCCGCCAGCTCGGTCCGCTGCTCGCGTGCCTGCGCCAGTTGCTCGCGGCGGCCCAGGCGGCTGGCCGCGGGCGACACGTCGCTCTGCTCACTGCCCCCCTTGAGAACCCCGCGCGCATCCACCCACTCGCCGGTGCGGGCGAAAAGGCGCACGGAGCGGCCGGATTCCCCAACGGCATCCGCTAGCGTCTCGGCTTTTTGAAGGGTCTCGACGAGGTAGCAGTTGCGCAACAGCACGTCCGCCAGCGGGTCGTGGTCGGGGTCGGCGGTGCGGACGCAGTCGCGGAGGGGCGTGGCCCCATCGAGGGCGGGGGCGTCCGGGACCGTGTCGGGGAGGCGGTCAAGGAGCAAGAACGACGTTTGCCCTTTCTCCGCCTCGCGCAGACGGCCGATGGCGGCGCGGGCATCTGGGGCGGAGGGCACCACGACACACGACGCGAGGTCGCCCAGGGCCGCGTCCAGCGCCACGCGCACGTCGTCGTCGCAGCCCAGCACGTCGGCCACCGTGCGGAGCTCATCGAAAGGCCCATCCGTCGCCAAAAACTGCACAGCGTCCGAAAACTCGTCGTAGCTCGACACCAGGCCGTCCAGGAGCTCCACCTCCGCCTCGGCCGCGTCGCGCTGCCGCTCCAGCTCTCGCAGCTCTTTCTCGGCGGCCTCAAGGGTGTGCCTCCGATCGTCGCGCTCCGTTTCCGCTGTCTCCAGGGCCGTCCGCGCTTCTTTCAGGGTTTGCTGAGCCGCGTCCCGGTCTGCCTCTGCATTGCCGATGCGCTTCTCAAACTGCTGCGCCTTTTCGGCCAGATCATCGAGCTGGCGTTGCGCACGGGCCTGTTCTTCTTCTAGCAGCTCCTGCCGGTTCGTCCGCCGATCGAGCCGACGCCCCCGTTCGGCGTGCTCGTCCTCGGCGGCCTCGGCCTTTTCACGGAGGGCCTGCACCGTTTCGCGGAGGGCCTCCGCATCGGTCTTGGCCGCATCACGCTCTTCGCGGGCCTCGTCGAGGGTTGCCTCCGCCTCTTCGAGGGCGGGGCGGGCTTGCTCCAGGGCACTTTCCAGGCGGTCCACCTCGCCGGTCAGCGCTGCCCGGCGCTCGCGGGCCTCCTCCTGTGCCTGCGTCGCCTCGTCTCGGTCCTCCCGAGCCCGTGTGAGGCGCTCACGCTGCAGGCGCTGCTCCGCTTCCAGTTCGCGGACCTGTGCCCGCTGCTCCTGCAGGGCCTCGCGCCGCTTCTGAAGGGTGGCCTCCTGCTCCTCAAAGGTGTTCCGGAGCGCTTCCAGCCGGCGCTCGGTGTCCCGCTCCTCCGTGGCCAGTGCATCAGCCCGGTCTTCCGCCTCCGTTTCCTGCGCCTGCAGGTCGTCCTGCCGCCCCACCAGGCGATCGTACTCCACCTGCGCGAGCAGCACCTCCAGCCGGTGCAGCTCCTCTTCCGCCTCCCGGTGGCGCTGCGCCTTCTCCGCCTGTGTCCCCAGCCGCTCCACCTGCGTGCTCACCTCGTCGGTCAGGTCGCGGATGCGCTCCAGGTCCGACTGCGTGCTGTCGAGCTTACGGAGGGCCTGCCGCCGGCGCATCTTGTAGCGCGTGATGCCGGCCGCCTCCTCAAACATGCGCCGCCGATCCTCGGTGGAGCCGGACACCAGCTCGTCGACCATCTTCAGTTCGATGACCGAGTAGGCGTCGGCCGCCATGCCCGTGTCCATAAACAGGTCGGTGATGTCTTTCAGGCGGCACGTGGTGCCGTTCATTAGGTACTCCGAGGTGCCATCCCGGAACAGCCGCCGCCCGATGGTGACCTCTGAATACTCTGTGGGCAGCACGCCGTCGGTGTTCTCGATCGTGAGGGCCACTTCCGCCATGCCCAGGGGCTTGCGATCGGCCGTGCCGTTGAAGATAAGGTTCTCCATCTTCTCGGACCGGAGCACGGTAGGGCGCTGCTCGCCAATCACCCAACGGATGGCATCGACGATGTTCGACTTGCCGCACCCGTTGGGGCCCACAATGGTGGTCACGCCGGGGTCGAACGTGAGCGTGGTTTCGTCCGCAAAGCTCTTGAAGCCCTGCAGTTCGAGTTTGCTGAGGTACATGTAGGAAACGTGTCAGAGGCGAAAGGGAGAAG
The DNA here is from genome assembly GCA_964519235.1 of uncultured Salinivenus sp. Lineage (GTDB taxonomy): Bacteria > Bacteroidota > Rhodothermia > Rhodothermales > Salinibacteraceae > Salinibacter. The sequence continues at coordinate 4,248 of CAZFJR010000063.1, forward strand.
CTGTTCGGCGAACCGTCTGCGCCTCCTGAGAGCACTCCATTGCTTCGCTCGCGCCGGGACCGTCCCCAAGAGCGTCTGAGCCGGGGACGGGCCGCCCGTGCGTGTCGCCACTGCGAACCAGGGAGACGCGCTCGGTCCGCCTGCACACTCGGGGCCGGTTTGGAAAGACTAGGATAAGGAAACAGATCGACTGCCGTTTTGCAAACGATGTGTTGACCCCCCGGCCCTGCTCAGCCCGCAAGGACCGACAAACGGGCCGACCGGCCCCGACGATTCTTTTATTGACCCCCTACCGCTCCCTCTCGATTAAAGCCCAATCCGCAACAGCACAGCCCAAGCTCGAATCTTTCCCTCGCTCGGAAACGGGGCGTCTTCAAAGTCCTGGGACTGGACGTTGCGCGCCACGTCGGGAAGGCCCCATTCCCGGCGCACCGTGACGTTGAACGGCTGGCCCGCCACGGAAAAGGAGGCCCCGCCTCCTGCCACAATGCCCGCATCGAAGCGCTGAAAGAACGACGTTCCAGTATCCAGCGAGACATTGAGGTCGTTTCCCGGCGTCTGACGCCCAAAGAGCTTTACGGCCCCATACCCGCCAGCTTCGGCCTGGAACACAACCGACCGGAGGGCCGGCGCTTCGAGGTGCAGGAGCAGGGGAAGCTGGAGGTACACCGCCCCGTACTCAATCGACCCGGCGCTGTCGGCCGCAATGTCCACCCCGCGCTGGTTCAGCACGAGTTCGGACTGGAGAGACACGCCTCCAACCACCGTTTGGCGTGCCACGACGCCCCCCGAAAATGTAAAATACCCTTCAGTGGCAGCGCCCGGCGACTCCATCGTCACCCAGTTCCCCCCCACCGTTACTCCAAACTGAAGATTGTCTTGCCCGAAACTGTGGCCCGGGAGCCCCCCAAGAAGCCCTGCGAGCAGAAAAACACCGACGAGAGTGCGCATGGAGCAAGGAACCTGAATTCAGGACCGAAGCAATCGGCACAACGGAAAGCCCCAACAAGGGATCCTGGGGACGAGGGCCGTTCGGGAGAAGGGACTGCCAGACACGCGGGATGCTTGGACAAGGGAACCGTTCAGGAAGCCCCCACCCAGTGGCGGTACACGTTGCTCCGGGCGCGGTCGTTCGTCTCAGCCGGCCGTGGTGGCCAGATCTTGAGAGGCCTCTTCCGAGACGGGGGCGTCGGCACGCACGAGGCGCACGGTGAATTGAGATCCTCTTCCCTTCTCCGTGTCGACCCCAATGGTGCCCCCCATTTTCTCGACGGCCTCCTTCGTCACCGTGAGCCCCAGCCCCGTGCCCTCATACTCGCGCCCGATGCCCTCCGATTCTTGTCGGAACGGCTCGAACAGCGTGTCGGTCTTGGAGGCATTCATGCCAATTCCGGAGTCCTCCACCTCCAGCACCGCCGTTTGGCTCTCCTCGCGGGTACGGATCCATATCCCATCGCCCGCCTCCGTGTACTTGACCGCGTTGGAGATCAGGTTGCGAAGCGTCATGCGGAGCGCCTCCCGATCGCCCTGCACCCAGAGCGGCTGGTCGGTCGTGTGGGTGTGGTAGCGAACCTCATTCTCTGCGGCGTCGGGGGCGTACTGCTCCGCCACAGTTTGCGCCATGTCGCTCAGGTCCACGGGACGGGTTGTCGCATCCATGTCTGCCCCCTCCAGCCGCGAAAGGTTTAGCACCGCGTCGAGGGTGCCCAGCAGACGACGCCCGCTGTTCTCGATGTGGCCGGCGAAGCGTGCTACGGGCCCAGCCTCCCCGTCGGTCATGGTGGCAATTTCTTCGGCAAACCCGATGATGGAGGTCAGGGGCGTGCGGATCTCGTGGCTCATGTTGGCCAGGAGGGCAGACTTCATCTCGTTGGCCTCGTCCGCCTCCTTCTTGGCCGCACGCAGCGCCTGTTCCTGGTCGAGCCGGGCAAGCACTCCCCCGGCGTGGGCCGCCAGCACCTCCATCAGGCCCGTGTCAAAGGCGTCGATGGCCCCTGCCTGCAACTCTCCGACTGAAATGACACCGTGCTCGCCCATCGGAAAGAAGGCCGCGGCGCGGGCCGCCCCGTACTCCAAGGGGCCATCGACGGCCGACAGGTCGTCAACCACGCGGGGCTCGCCGCTCTGGTACGCCTCTGCGATGAGGCTGCTGCCTCCGACATCTACCGGAGGACGAGTGGGCATGTGCTCGAACACCTTCGGGGAGTGCTGGATCGGAACGAGCGTTTCGTCCTCCGCCAGGCGCACCCCGACGAGCGAATAGCCAAACACCTTGTTCACGAGCCGAAGCACCACGTCCCCCACGCCTTCCTTGTCCCGGGCCCGCAGCAACTGGCTTACCGCGGCGTAGAGGGCCTCTACCTTCTCCTTGCGGCTCTGGAGGGCACGCTTTCGACGTTCCCGCTCGGTAATGTCGGACAGCACAACCACCCGCCGCCCCTGTCCGTCGCCGCCCCCGAAATCCGTCTCCACAATCCGGTAGTACCGCGGGGCGTCCTGGCCGGAGGTGTCCGTGTGCTCCAGCAGAGGACGGTTCTCGTCGAGCCGTTCCGCAAGGCGGGGCAGCACCGCGCCTAGGGGCTGCCCAACCGCCGCCTCCGACTTCAATTCCGGGAAGAGCGAGGCAGCGTGCCGTCCGTAGTCACGGATGCGTCCTTCAGGACTCAGCATAATGGTGGGCGCCGAGAGGCTTCCAGCCAGTCGGACAGCCTGGAACTGGTAGGTGTACAGAAACAGCACCCCCACTGCAAAGACCGCGACGCCCAGGGGCTCGTGCGTGATGTCTTGCAGCCAGGGGTTGACGTGGCCCAGAATGTTTAGGGCGGCCGGCAGCGCCGTAAGCGCCGTAAGCGCAGCGAGGGGGGCGGTCCGGGTCTCGGTCTTTACAAACAGCTCGAACAGCATCAGGTAGCCGGTGGTGGCCAGCGCGTAGGACACGCCCATGACCACCCAGTACAGAAGGCCGTGCCGCACCACCACCCCGAACGCCTCCAGGCGAGCAGGCTCGAGGGTGTAGTACAGTTCGTGGAACGGATTGGTGACCTTCAAGAGCAGCACGGCCACGAACACTACGGCAGCAAACCGCTGTACCGCCGCGTTTCGGTGTAGGGAGCGCCCGGTGTAGGCAGAGCAGAACCACAGCCACGCCCACACGGTCCCGAACCCGACAATGAGGCTGATCTGGTAGAAGAACGTTTTGCCCAGCCGCGAGAATGGGAGAAGGAACCCCACGTAGGCGGCCGCCCAGCCAGCGCTGGAGAGAAAAAAGACCGTCAGGCTCTGGCGCGTTTCCGCGTACGGAATTTTCTGAGCCCGCCAGGCCGCCCCGAGGCAGACGAGCGTGGAGGCGACAAATGCCAGCAAGTAGCTCGAGTACAGCCATCCCCCAGGCAGGGACCAGTGACCCATTCGACCGCAGCGGTTCGGAGCGAGAATTCAGCGTTGTTCTCCGCGACCCTCGGAGGAGGTCCCGCGGGCACCGTCGACGTGTGGCGCTGCGAGATGCACGACAAACACCGTTCCACTGCGTGCAGAGACAGGACGCCCGGCCCTGTCCTAGAGCACCGCGAGCCAGGCCACGAGCACCACAATGCCCACGAGCAGGGCATAGTCGTCGAAATTGGACGCGTCTTTTTTGAGCTTGGCCTGCGCAGTCTGCATGGGACGGACGGGTTGTTACAAAAAGTCGTTACAAAAACACATGTCGGAGGGGCGAGACGACGGGCGGGCCCTTCCGCCTTGTCTCGCAGGGCATGAGACCCGCTTGCCGCCCGTTCGATTCTCCCGGGTCGACGAACCGTCTGTTTCGGACGACGAATCGTCACCGCTGCAGCTGACGGGCAAATTTTTCCTTCACCGTCGCCCAGATCTCCGGCCCCAGCGAATACCGCGCGAACGCCAGAACCTCGTCCGCCGTCGCCGCCACATCTTCGTCTCCGGTCCAGTGCTGGCCCACCACCTCGGCCTCCACATCGTCCAGCACCCGTTGTACCACAAACGCAGCCAGGGCCACGTCGTCCACGTAGCCCGACGGGCCAACCACCTCCTCTGGCACCGTGTCCCTGGGCGACAACACGTAGGAAATGGCCACCCCAATCTCTGCCTTGCGGGCCGCCGGCACGGCCTCGTCGAGGGCCAGGCGCTCCAGGAGGCGGAGCAGGTCGGGGACGAGTGGAATGTACTTGTCGTACTCCTGGTGCGCCCCGATGTCGTCGGCCCAGCTTTCGAGATGGGCCCTGATGTCTTGATAGAGAGCATGGCGGGCGTCGGAAATGTCGGACGAGCGGGAGGAGGCATCCATGCGGCGGCGGCCGTTTTGTTGGCGAACTTTGTGCGTCTTGCTTCCACGGACGGCGCTTCTGATGTGTCCGACAAGCACCAGAAGCGGCGGAGCCGGCCTCACCCGCCGCCGGGGCAGGGCCAACCTCAGCGTGGTGAAACGGGACTGCCGCGGAACGCGCAGGACGGCCAAAGATAGTGCACTACCGCGTCGTGGAGCTACGCTGCTGCACACGTCGTGTCCACTGCACGCGCCATGTCCACGGCACGTGCCGTGTCTACCGCACGTGCCGTGTCCACTCTCCCCTTCTGCACCCTCTTTTCCGCGCATGGACCCGTCCAGCGCCTCAGACCCGCCGGAGCCGTGGTGGGGCTCCGTATCTCTTGACGAAGGAAGCGGAGGGCGCTGGGAGGTGGGCCCTTCTACCCTCTGGCTCTATCGATCGGCCCGGGAGTGGTGCCTGCACCACCGCCCGCCGCCCGACCCGACCGCGACGGATCCGATGCTGAATCGGAGCGGAGTGTGGGTGCCCGTGCCCCCCGACGATCCGGCCGCCTTCGGGGCTGCGGACGACGCCACTGAGGTGACACGGCACAGCTTTCGGCACACAGAGGCCCGCGTGTCGCTGCAGCCCATCCTAGCCGACCGCCCCGTCGTCTCACGCCCCGAACATCCGTTGTACATTCCTTCGGGAGAGTCGGTCACCCTCTACCTAAGCACTGCCCTGTGGATTCAGGTGCGGCTCGCCGAGTCGGGCCGTCTGCTGCAGGAAGTGCCTTCGTTTCGGATGTCGGACACGTGGTTCGGGCCCTCGACGATCGAAGGATCGCTCTGCTACGCCACCCGCACCGCCGGACGCCTCCATCTCGACTGCCTTCCGCGCCGGTTCCACCGCGCCGTGACCCCGCTCCGCCTCAAAAACATGGCGGCGGACGCCCTAGCGCTCGAACGGGTGCAGCTGCCCGTGCAGCACCTGGCCCTGTACACCGGTCCGGAACAGCAGCTGTGGACCCAGGCCGTAACCATGACTCGGAGGGCGCACCAGGACGGGGCCGACATTCAGATTCGGAGCGGCTCTCCGGCCGAAGCCGATGACGCCAGCCTCGTACAATCGCCCCGCACGTCCGTAAAAAAGGGGCTATTCACGAGCACCTTTGGGGCCGTGGGGACCCTCTTCGGTTCCTGACTCCGCTTGAGACCCTGCTTGCCCCTTGACCCTGCTCGGGCTTGGCTCTCGACGCCACGGTCCTCCTGGGGAGCGGCGCGGCTGTGCAGTCCGTGCACCCTTCCTTCTCGTTCTGTCTTTCCTCTTCATCCGTACGATGCCATGGAGCAGTGGTGGTCTGTCGTCGTCGACTCCGTGACCAGCCCGCAGGCGGTGGACGTGTCCTACGCGGCGATCAAGGTAGGATTGGGCCTCGCGTTGGGGCGGCTGGCGGGAAACGGGCTTGCGCGCCTCTTTGCGGACGCCGACGCCCAGCGGGCCATGATCATCCGGCGCGCCAGCTTTTACGGCATCGCGGGCCTGTTTACGGCCTCGGCGCTCATGGAACTGGGGTTCGATCTTGGCGTGCTGCTGGGCGCGGCGGGCATCCTGACCGTCGCCCTGGGATTCGCCTCGCAGACCTCTGCCTCCAACGTAATTAGCGGACTGTTTCTGCTGGGGGAGCGTCCGTTTGCGGTCGGCGACGTCATCCGCGTGGGGGGCACCACGGGCGAGGTGCTTTCGATCGATTTGCTCTCGGTCAAGCTGCGCACCTTCGACAATCTGTTTGTGCGCATCCCCAACGAGACGATGATCAAGTCGGAGGTGACCAACCTGCGACGCTTTCCCATCCGGCGGGTCGACCTGCAGGTGGGGGTGGCCTACAAGGAGGACCTGCGCGAGGTGCACGAGGTGCTCCGCGCCGTGGCGGACCAAAACCCGCTGTGTCTAGAAGAGCCCGCCCCACTCATCATCTTTCAGGGCTACGGCGACTCGGCCATCAACCACCAGTTCTCGGTGTGGGCCTCCACCGACAACTACCTCGACCTCCGCAACAGCATTCCCATCGAGATTAAGGAGGCCTTCGACGAGCACGACATCGAGATTCCCTTCCCCCACCGCACCCTCTACACCGGCAGCGCAACCGAGCCGTTTCCCGTGCGGCTCCACGAGGGCCCCCGGCAGGACGGGGGTTGATTTCGGGCGGGGAAGCAGATAGGTTCAATCCTTCTTTCCTCCGCTCTCTCTGCGCGCTGCACCCACTGCATCCCGGTTCGCAACGCGTCCCCTCTCTACGCTTTTCCGACAGCCGCTTTCTTCCGATGACGCCTCCTTCCTGCGCAACTCGCCCCGTGGCCGCACGCAGCGCCACCCTGGCGCTACTGCTTGCCACCGCCTTTGCCCTCTTCCCACCCCTGCTCCGCGCCCAGTCGGACTCTTCGGGCGAGCCTGCAGACACGTCGGGCTTTCAGTACGAATTGTCCGGCCGGTTCTCGGGCACGCAGGCGGCCTACCGAAACTGGCAGGAGGGCGGCCTCAATACCCTCTCGTTCAGCACGTCGCTGGACGGCGCCGCCGAAAAGACGGACGGCCGGTGGCGGCAGCGCCACACCCTTCGCCTTGCCTTTGGCCTGCTCACGAGCGAGGCCGACGAGGCAGGCGAGCCCATTCGCAAAACCGACGACCTGATCCGGGCCGAATCGAACTTCCGCTACGCCGGATCTGGGTTCTTCCGGCTGTTCAAGCCCACCCTCTCCGCCCGCGTGCGCACCCAGTTCGCCAAGGGCTTCGATTATACGGAAAATCCCTATCCGGACGGCGACCCGTTGGCAGAACGCGAGCCGCCGGTACAGACCTCGTCGTTCCTTGCGCCGGGCACATTTGTCGAAACGTTGGGCCTGACCTACGCCCCTCGGGACTGGTACTCGGTGAGCTTGAGCGCGGCCTCCAAGCAGACGGTGGTGCGGGATGAGGACCTGCGGGTGCTCTACGACGTCGATCCCGACCGGCTGGCGCGGGTGGAAGCGGGGGCGGAGATTGGGGCCACCCTCGACCGCCAACTCGCCGAGAACGTACGCTACCAGTCAAACGCCACCGTCTTCTTCTCCGTGGGCCAGATCGAAGAGCCCCCGGATGCCCTCTGGGAGAACTTCATTACCATGCGCATTAACAGCTGGCTCACGACAAACTTTGAGTTCGTGGCTCTCTTTGACGAAAACACCAGCAACGCAATTCAGCTGAAAGAAGTACTCTCCGTCGGCGTGACGGTCGACTTCATTTAGCCGGGACACCGCAACTTCCCGGGCGACCGCCCACTATCGGAACTCCATCCAGAACAGGATGGTGACGATCAGGATCGTGAAACTGATCAGAAGGTTGGTGGCCGTAATCCAGGCGTCACTCATTCGGTCGAGCTTGTAGAGACACAGGTCGTAGGCACGGTCGTACGTGCGCTTGATGCTCGTGAGAACGAGTTCCGCATTTTCGGCCTCGTTGGCCTCTACCGCGTTGGTCTTGGCGAAGGCGTAGGAGAGCTGCCCCACGTCTCGCTCGAACGAGCGGACGGACGTACGCACTTCGTGTAGCCGCTGTAAGAGATCGTGGAGCCGGCGACGGCCTGTAGGGCTGTAGAATGCAGGCTCCAGATCGTACACCTCTTCCAAGAGGTCATCGAGGTGCTTGTCCAGCACGCTTCCGTCCTCGATCAATGCCTCCAGCCAGGCCCAGTACGCCTCCTCGGAAAGGGCGCAGATGTCGCCGCGCTGTTCGCCGGCACCGGTCGCTCGGTCCCGACGGTCTCCACGGGCCTGTTGAGGAAGCACCTCGTCAAGGGCGTCTCCTCGTTCGTAGATGGGCTCACGGGCCGGTTTCGAATTGGACACGGAAGCAGTGCTGGGTGATGAGAAAAGAGCGCCTTCGCCCCCGAGCCGACCGCAGCCCCATGTCTGGTGGCAACCATCCTTCCCGCAGGCCCTCCCCTCTCAAATCCACTCGCGGCGTCGGAAGTACAGAAGCAGAGTGCCGGCGAGGGCAAGCATCAGCCCCCACACGGTGGGGTAGGCCCACGGCCAGCCCAGTTCGGGCATGTGCTCGAAGTTCATGCCATAGATGCCAGCAATGAACGTGAGGGGGATAAAAATTGTCCCGATGATCGTCAGCACCTTCATGATTTCATTCATGCGGGTGCTGATGGCGGTCATGTGCAGATCGTGCAGCCCGCTGGCCGTGTCGCGCAGGGCCTCCACCAGATCGAGCACCTGCACCACGTGGTCGTAGGTGTCGCGCACGTAGGGCCGGGTTGCCTCGTCCCAGAGCGGAGACTCCAGGCGCTCAAGCTGAGAGAGCACCTCGCGCATGGGCCAGGTCATCCGGCGCAGAAAGATCAGGTCGCGGCGGAGATCGTGGAGATCGTCCTCCACGTCCGTGGGTGCCTCCTCCACGATGACGTCTTCGAGGGCTTCGGTGCGAGTCCCAAAGGCCTCCAGAACGACGAAGTAGTGATCTACGATGACATCGAGAAGGGCGTAGGCCAGGTAGTCCGGCCCCCGGTCGCGAATGTGCCCGCGGCCGGTGCGGATGCGCTCGCGAACAGGGTCAAACACGTCTCCGGGAGCCTCCTGGAACGAGATGAGGGTTTGCTCGCCCACCAGAAGGCTTACCTGCTCAGCGTGAAGCGTCTCGTCTTCGCGGTCGTCGACGTAGACCATGTTCACGACGAAGTAAAGGAGGTCGTCGTACGCCTCCAGCTTCGGACGTTGGCCGGTGTGCGCGATGTCCTCCTGCACGAGCGGATGCACGTGAAAGTGCTCGCCCAGCGTCCGGATCACCGACGCGTCGTGCACCCCGCTCACATTGATCCACGTGACGGGCGTTGTGTCTCGGGACCCGAGCACCTCGTCCACGCACGTCTCCGTGGTCTCGGCCACGTGCCCGGGCCCGTACCCCAGCACCTGAAACGTGACCGGGTGGGTGCGCTCTGCGCCTACGAACACCACCGAGCCAGGGGGCAGCCCCACTCGCGGTTCCGGATCGTGCGGAATAAGGTCGCTCTCAGGATCGGCCATGCGGGAGGACGCGGAACAGCCGGACAGATGTGCAGGACGAGGAACGCAGCGCAGCAAACCAGGGTTCTGCGCGGCGTCCGGGCTGCGGGCTCGTCTGACTTAGCCTCGTTTGACTTAGCCTCGTCTGACTTGGCGGTGTGTCCCGTGCTCCGTCGGGCCGGGCGCGGTCAGATTCGGCGCCCGTCGGCCTCCGGCACCGGCACCCGGCGCACCCCGTCCGTCATCCAGCAGCCCTCGTGCGGCGGGTCGGTCTGCTTGGAGAGCCGAAAAAGATAGCCCACTCGGGCGCCGTCGCTCGTGCGGAGGATTACCCCCATCCGGGCCGTCCGCCCCTCCACCTGGGGGACGCTGTACTGGGCGCCCTGGTGGTCGATCATGGGGCCGTACGCGGGCGTGTCGAAGAGGCGCCGGAAGCGGCGGAGGGGGCCGGTGGCGCGCTTGTTGGCGGGCGAGGCGAACGCGAAGGCGGCTTCGATGCCGGCATCCTCGTGCGGCGTGTCGTTGGCGCCCAGGGCGTCTACCTGTAGGCGCACAACCTCTTGCGGGGAGAGATCAGGACTGGGTGCGGGAAGCGAGTCGGACATGGCGCGTGGCGGGGGCAGAACGGGTACGCGAGAAGGGGGGGCGGCACCGGGACTGCCGGGCGGCAGTGCGAGGATGGCGGCCAGAAGCAGGACAACGGCGGGCATAGGACGAGATTGCAGAAATGAGACGGGCGACGGGCGGTGACGGGCCTCACGCAGACGCATTGGGCGGCTCGTCGCCAATGCGTTCCAGGGCCCGAAGCGCCTCGGTAGGGACCGCAAAGATGACCGTGTTCGAGTCGTCGCTGCTGAGGCTATTGAGCGTCTGAAGCGTCCGCAGGTGCAAGGCGCCCTCCTCGTCGTTGAGGATGTTGGCCGCGTCGGCCATGTTTTGGGCCGCCTCCAGCTCGCCCTCGGCCTGGATGGTGACCGCCCGGCGCTCGCGCTCGGCCTCGGCCTGCCGCGCGATGACGCGCTTCATGTTCTCCGCCAGAATGATGTCTTTCAGCTCTACCGACTGAACCGCAATGCCCCAGGGATCGGTCGCCTCGTCAATAATTTCGCGGATCTGCCGCGAGATGCGCTCCCGCTCGGCCAGCAGCGCGTCGAGGTCCACCTCGCCCACAATGTTGCGCATGGTGGTCTGCGCCAGCTGTTGCACGGCGTACATGTACTCCTCCACCTCCAGAATCGCTTTCTTGGCGTCGCGCACCCGGTAGTAGATTACCGCGTCGATCTCCACGGTTACGTTGTCCCGGGTAATGCTCTCCTGCCGCGGTACGTCGACCGCCTTCACGCGCATGTCCACTCGTTCCCACGATTGCAAAAACGGAATAACGGTGCGCAGGCCGGGCTGCATCACGGCCTTGAACTGGCCGAGCGTAAACTTGACGCCGCGCTCGTACTCTTTTACCACCTTGAAGGTGCGGGCGAACAGGCCGGCAAGGACCAGGGCGAGGGCCGCAAGAGCGTAGACGGTGAACATGGGCGGCTGACGTCGGCGAACGTGGACACGTGGACCCGCACAAACAGGTCAGACGCGCATCTCTTTCGCAAACGGATGCTTTTCGGACAGGAATGGACGAAACGTAACAGGTTGAGACCAGCCTGCCGGGGCCGCTGCGCGGGGGGACGCCACGCCTCGATGTATGGAATGCCAGAACTTGGTGATTCCTCGGGCCTCGGCCCCCGCACGGCGGGCCCACCTCGAACAACGCTCTCTGCAAATGTGTCTCTGTCTTTGGGCAGATGCATAGAATGCGCACCCTGCCCCGACACATCTTCTCGCACACCGCTTCCCCCTTCCCTTTGCTCAACCCCGTCCGCGCCCTCATCGAGTCTGTGGGACACCTCCTCGCCCGCCTGAACCTCATTGAGCGCTCGCGGGCGCAACGCATCTCCGACCTGGCATGGCCCCGCATCGTGACGGGCCTGGCGCGCATGTCGAAGGCCACCGCGGACGTCGGCATGGTGGGCCTCGCGCTCGGCCCGGCGGCCATTGCGGGAGTCGGGTACGGCGTGCCGTACTGGACGATGACGTTCATGCTGGGGGGTGGCATCGCCGGCGGCACCATCAGCCTCGTCTCGCAGCGGTACGGGGCGGGCCGCACCGACACGATTGGCCGGGCGGTGCGGGTGAGCGTGGTGGCGGCGCTTCTGGTGACGCTCCCGCTGGTGGGGCTCTTCTGGGCGATGCCGGGGCCACTGATCCGCCTCATCGGGACGGGCGACGCGGCCATCGGCTACGGCACCCGCTACCTGCAGGTGGCAAGCCTGGCGATGCCCTTCTCGGCGCTCAACCTGATTGGCAGCCGCACCCTGATTGGGGCGGACGATGCATGGACGCCGATGGTGGTGCGGGCCGGGGGCGCCGTGGTGAACGTGGCGGTGAACGCCGTGCTCATCTTCGTTTTTGATCTCGGCGTGGTGGGGGCGGCGCTCGGAACCGTCGTGGGCAGCATCAGCGGGGTTGCGATCCTGGGGTGGGGCCTGGCGCGGGGGCACCTGCCGGGCCTCGGGACGCTCCCGGTGCAGGTGGACTGGACGGCGCCCTACTGGCACGCAGCGGACGCCCGTCACCTGGCGCGCATCTCCACCCCCCTCGCGCTGCGGAAAGTGGCCCAGAACGGGGGGCAATTTCCGCTGCTTGCCATCGTGGGCCTGTTTGGGCCCGACGTGGTGGCCGCCTTCGTGGTGGCGCTCCGCGTCCGGGCCCTCATGAACACGCCCGGATGGGGCTTCGGGCTCGCCTCCAGCAGTCTCGTGGGCCAGTCGCTGGGCGCGGGCCGCGAGCCAGAGGCCGACGAGTACGCCCGCGATACGCTTCGCTTCACCGTTGCCGCCTACGTGGTGGTGGCCGTGGCCGTCTTCATCGTGGCTGCCCCCGTTAGCCACCTCTTCGTTACCGAGCCCGCCGTGCAGTCCACCACCACCGCTCTCATCCGGGCGGCCTGCGTGAGCGTGCTCCTCTGGGGCGTCATGAACGGAGCGATGGGGCCCCTGCGGGCCAGCGGGGACACGACCTGGCCCTTCTACGGCCAAATTGTGGGCCTCTTCGGCTTTGCCCTTCCCCTCGCCTACCTCGGCGCCGTGACGCCGCTCGGCATCTGGGGGCTCTACGCAACCCTATTCGTCGAGACGGCCGTGCCGGCCGCCGTCATCTACTACCGCTTCCGAACCGAGCAGTGGAAGCTCATCAGCCGCCAGCACCGGGAGGCGGCAGTGGGCAGCGCGTAATTGACGCGTGAAGAGTGATGTGTGATGGAGGAGAGTCGTCACGCATCACGAGTCATGATCCCTTCCGTGGGCACGCCCTCGCTAGATTGGCGTCTCGAAGGAGGCCTGCGCTCAGAACCGTAGGGTAAACACCGCCCCTTCTCCCTCCTC
>CAZFJR010000064.1:0-10170 GCA_964519235.1 uncultured Salinivenus sp.
TGACGCGGGCGGAGGAGGACCTGTTCATCTCCTACCCGATGACGCAGTACCGGCGCGGGCAGGGCGAGTACATGACCACGCCGAGCCGCTTCATTGAGGACGTGCCCGAGGACGTGCTCGAACCGGTGCAGCTGGTAGAAGAGGATGCCGTGGAGGAAGACGTCGTGGACGAGGCGGACGCCCCCGCTTCCTCTCCACCGGACGACCCCACAGACGCCGACGGCCTGCCGTTTTAACGTTTCATCCCCTCGGTTCCGACGCCTCTCATGGAGAAGCAACGCGGCCACTCCATTTCGCCGGACGCCTCCGACGTGGCCGAGGTGCCGCTCGACATTGTCGAGGTTGGCCTGGAGCGGCTCGACACGATCCGCCGCCTCAACGTCGAGATCTTCGACGATGAGCACATCATCAAGACGTTCGACCGGGACGACCTCTTGATTCTCCTCGCCCGATCGAGGGGCACCGTTGCCGGCTTCAAACTGGGCTATCAGCTCGACCCGAGCACGTTTTACAGCGCCAAGGGCGGGGTGCGCCCGGCCTACCGTCGCAACGGCATCGCCCGGGCGCTCCTCTACGCCATGCTCGACGTGGTGAAACAGCGCGGCTACGAGCGGTTCGTGTACGACACGTTCCCCAACAAGCACCCCGGCATGACCGTCCTCGGCCTCGACGAAGGGTTCGAGGTGGTCCGGGCCGGGTACAGCACCCAATACCAGGACTACCGGCTCCGCTTCGAATGGACCTTCGACGACGCAGATGCCTGATCACCCACGCACCACATTCATAACGCCTCGCATAGATGGATCGAGACGCCGCCAAGAAGGCCGCCGCGGAGGCGGCCGTTCAATTCGTTGAAGATGGCATGTGCCTCGGGCTCGGCTCGGGCTCGACGACTGCCTACGCCCTCGAATTCCTCGGCCGCCGCATACAGGACGACGGTCTGGACGTGCGCGGCGTACCCACCTCCTTCGCCACCGAGCGGCGGGCGCGCACCCACGGCATCCCCCTCACGTCGCTCGACGACAATCCGACGCTCGACCTTGCCCTCGACGGGGCCGACGAGGTGGACGGCGCCTTTCGCCTGATCAAGGGCGGCGGGGGCGCCCACGCCCGAGAAAAGGTCGTGGCGCACCAGGCCGAGCGCTTCGTGGTTGTGGTGGATCCGACGAAAGACGTCGATCGGCTCGGGGACCAGTTCCCCGTCCCTGTGGAGGTCCTCCCGATGGCCGCCACGCCCGTGATGCACACACTCGAGGACATGGGGGCCACGCCGGAACTCCGGCTCTCCGAGCGCAAGGACGGCCCCGTCGTCACCGACCAGGGCCTCTGGATCCTCGATGCGCAGTTCCCCGACGGCATCCCCGACGCGGAAGCCCTCGACCGCCGCCTCAACGATCGTCCCGGTGTCCTCGACCACGGCCTCTTCCTCCACGTGACCACCGACGTGGTCCTGGGACATCCTGATGGCACCGTCACCCACCGTACCGCCCTGTAGCGGCAGGGCCCTGTAGTGGCAGGGCAGCGCGGACGAGGCAGATAAGACTTACCCAGCGCAAAAAAACGCGCACCGTGGCAGGTGCCGCGGTGCGCGCTTGTCGTTCAAAATGTTGAGGCCTCGTGCTGCTGCAAGCCTCGTGCTACTGCAGGCGGAAGGTTACCGGGAGCGACATCTGTACCTTCACCGGCTTGCCCCGCTGCTTGCCAGGCGTAAAGCTCTGCGCCTTCACGGCCTTTACGGCCTCCTCGTTTAAGAGCTTGTGCACTCCGCGCACCACCTTCGGATTGGTGACATTGCCCTGCTCGTCCACCACAAACTGAACAATTACACGACCCTCAATGCCCGCCTTCTTCGCGAACTCGGGATAGTCGACGGACTTCTGCAGGGACGCCATGCCGCCCTTCAGTTGCGGCTGGTTCTCGACAACCATGAAGATCTCCTGCTCTTCCTCTTCCTCTTCGTCTTCGTTCTGGGGCGGTCCTTCGCCAACGTCAAGCTCCTGGTCCATGTCCAGCGAGGCGTCGAAGTCAACATCCTGCTGGTCGATGACCTCATTGTTGGGCACCTCTTGCGGAACCGGCGGCTTGGGCGGAGGCGGTGGCTCCTTCTCCTGCTGGGTCTGCTGAATCTGCTTCATATCCACCGTCTCCTGCTCCTCCATCTGCACCTTGAAGCTGCTCTCGGAGGACATGTCCACGCGAAATGCCACGATGAGCAGGGCGAGCGAGAGGACCAGGCCGATCTCCACGTACAGCGGATATTGGCTGTGGAGATCCGCTCCTTCCTTCTTGCGTAGGGCCATAGGAAATATTGTTGGTTTGAAACGGTGCGGGTGCGATCGCGCACGGCAACTTCATAAATCCGACACGGCCCGTTACACGGACGTTTCTCCGATGTTTCGTGTGGTTTTGGGGGGCACAGCCGGTCGGTGCACGCCAATCGGCGGCCAGCGGCGCTTCCTGCACCTGCCTGGCTAGGACGGTGCTTTGCGGGCCGGCCGGACGTGGTACGCGTAGTATCCCACGAACGCAAACACGAACCCCGCCAGATCGGCCGTCACGTCGTACGGGTCGGCCATGCGCCGGACCGGCAGGACGTACTGGTACGCCTCGGTGCCGGCGGCAAAGAGCAGCCCCGCCACGAAGAACAGACCACCGCGCCATCGAAAGCACCGCGGCAGGTTTCTAGTGCCGGGCGGGCAAAGCCCACGCAGCCAAAGCACGCCAAACCCAGCAAAGAGGATGGCGTGCACGGCCTTGTCGACCCCAAACCCCGGCTGCACGTGCGAAAAGCGCCCGGTGGGGAGGCCCAGAGCGATCAGGATCCCGACCGTCCAGATTCCCGCCAGGAGACGGTAGTGCGTGGTGGTAAGGGAGGCGAAAAAACGCATTGTGGGGGCGTTCAGGAAGGCATCGAAGGCTCGGTGCGGGCTCGCCGGCGACGAGGCGGCGTGTCTGCTACCGGTGCGCAAACCGCTCGGCGGCCACGCGGGGAATCATGTCGAGCAGATCGGTGGCCGTCATCGAGCGCGCATCGCGGGTGGCCGTGTACCGTTCGGCGGCGGCCCCGCCTACGTGCAGCGCCGTGGCCGCGGCGGCGACCGGCGACAGCCCCTGCGCCAGAAGCCCGACGCACTGGCCCGCCAGCACGTCGCCCGTGCCGGCAGTGGCAAGGGCCGGCGTATGGAGTCTTCCAATGAGTGTGCGCCCCCCCGGCCCCGCAACGATGCTCGGGGCGCCTTTCAGTAGACACACGGCGCCCCATCGCTCCGCGTACGTCTGCGCCACACGCACCCGATCGGTGAGGTCCACGTTGCCCCCCGCAAGCCGCCGAAACTCTCCGGCGTGCGGAGTCAGGAGCCACGGCGCCTCTCGCTGCTCCGCCAGGGCGTCTAGGCGACCGGCAAGCGCATTGAGGCCATCGGCATCGACCACGAGGGGCACCTCAGCGTCGGCCACCAGCCGCCGCACGAACGTCTCCGTGTGCGGGGCGCGTCCCAGGCCGGGCCCCACGAGCAGGGCGTCGGCCGTGCCCAAGGGACCGGCAAGCACCTGAAGGGCCGCTTCGGCATCGATGCCGTCCGGCCCCGCTGGGAGGGCGCGCGCGGGCACCGTGGTGAGACGGCTGGCCACGGTGGGCTGCACCGTCTCGGGGCAGGCGCACTGCACGTACCCGGCCCCGTTCCGCCCGGCGGCCTTCGCGGCCATCACTGGCGCCCCTGTGTACGGGGGCGCACCGCCTACGACCAGGGCCGTTCCTGCGCTGTACTTGTACGCGTCGTGGCGACGGGCCGGCCACCACGCCCGTACGGCCGCATCGGTGGTTTGGCGCGCGCACCCCGACCGTGCGGCCACACGGTCCAGCACGAAGGGAGGAATGCCGATGTCTACCACATCCACAGGGCCTGCATGCGGAGGGCCGTTGCCCGTTCGCAGCCCCACCTTGGGCGCCGCCATCGTCACGGTTCGATCCGCCCGAACGGCCGTGCCAAGCACTGCGCCGGTGTCGCTGTGGAGGCCGGTGGGCACGTCGAGAGCCACCGTGGGGGCCGTGCGCTCGTTCACCCAGTCCACGAGGCTGCGCACCGGCTCGCGCACATCGCTTGTGAGGCCGGTGCCCAACAGAGCATCGACGTAGAGGCGCGGGTGCAACGCATCGGCAGTGTCGCGGAGCGCGGCGAGGTCTTCCAGCCGGCCGATTGTGAGCCGCTCGCCGGCCGTCCCGTCGTCCTGGAGTTGACGCAGCAGGGAAAGGTTGTGGGCGGCATCCTCGCTGAGGACGTCGGGAGGACTTGTGAGAAGCACGTGCACACGAGCCCCATCGGTGGCCAAGTGCCGCGCCACCACGAGCCCATCGCCGCCGTTGTTGCCCTTGCCACAGAGGATCATCACCACGTCGCCGTCGAGCGGACCGTAAGCGTCTTGGATGCACTCCGCACAGCCCCGCCCGGCGACCTCCATTAGCGTGAGGCTCGGGAGGCCGTACTCGTCGATGGTGTAGCGGTCGGCCTCGCGCATGGCGTCGGCCGTAAGCGCGGGGGGGCAGTGGACAAAGCCGTCGGGCATGGCGTGAGGAGGCACGTGCAGTGTGCGTGGAAGAGCAGTGTGCGTGGGGAAAGGGCGGCCAGCTAGCGCGGCGCTGCCGGCGGAGCGCGAGCTGTGTCGGGGGCGGAGCGGGATGGGCCCGGAACGAGCCTGAGAATGCGAAGTGGAGTGGGCAGTTCGGTGGTCCACCGGGGCCGCGCCTGCACCGGCTCCTGCAGCCACGTCACCGGCTCGGCGGGCACGTACGGCTGGACTCTGCCCGCGTCCCAGCGTCCATTTTCGTTGCGGTCGAGGTACGCCCGGAACCGGTACTGCCCGTCCGGCAGTTCGTCGAACGCAAACGTGCTTCCGGGCGGGGTCGTTACGCGACGGGGCGGCACGGGCAGCGACGACGCTTCGGCGGTAAGCTCTACCGCGACGGGACCGCTGGGGAGAAGCGAGTCGCGGCGTCCCGCGGCGGCGCTAGTGGTGTCGGCGAGAGACGTTGAGCTCGTGTCGACGGGCAACGCGGAGCGGCCGACAGAATCGCGCCTTGGACGGGCCGGTGGGGCGCCGCGCCGCAGGGTGTCGGCCACGCGAGCGCGTCCCTCCAGTGCGCCGAGGGCCCGGCGCGTGACCCGTCGGAATCGCCGCCGGTACGTCGTGTCAGGACGGGCGACCGCCTCCCCGTCCACCGTCACCTCCACGAACTCTCCGGACGCAAGGGGCGGGTCGAACCGGAGCCGGTACGCCGTGCCGTCTTTGCTCAACAGCGAAAAGGCCCGGGGCGCCCCCGTTGTATCGCGGGCCTGGATCCCAGCCCGGAGCACGGTGCTGTCCGGCGCCTGGTTGAAGCGGACGGCGGGGCGGACACCGGGCAGAAGCGGATGCGCTCCCGTGGAGTCTCGCGCAAGATCCGCAGGCAAAAACCGCCGGAAGCGGGTCTGGGTGGTATCGTCACGCGCAGCGGCCCGGAACCGTACCGTATCCGGCGCAAGCGGCTGGCCCAGCGTATCCGTCACCACGCCCCGCCCCAGCGCCAGACGATGGCCTCGATCTGCCATCGGGGCCGTACGCACCACCACGGCACTTGGGCGGTCGAGCGCCCCGTGCACGCCCTGCACTGCCACCTTCGCGCCCGTCGTCGAATCCCGAGGGGCCCACTCCGCAGCGGTGCGTCGTTGGAGCCGCACTGGTTCGTTGAAGTTCACGCGGATGCGTTGTCGGCTCACCGCCCGGACCTGTTGGGGCTGGGGCGGCGTGGTATCGCGGGCCGCGAGCAGCCAGGGCACAGGCACGGGTGCAGCCCCGCTATCGGCCCGGAGTGCGGGGCGCGGCGGCACGGCAGCAGGCTCCGATGCATCGGGCTGGCGGTTGCGGTTGTTGTCGCGAAGGGCCAGGACGTAGTACTGCCCCTCACGCATGTAGTCGAAGGCAAACGTGCCCTCTTCGCTCGTCTGCGTGCGGTAGCTGGGGCGGTCTGGGAGGGGACGAGGCGGCTCCGTGGCGCCCGGAGTGAGCGCGTAGGCATAGACGTCCACCTGCGGCTTTGCCGTTCCCGTGCGCGCTCCCACCACCTGTCCCTCAATCTGTCCGCGGTTGATCCGCGGCCCCGTCGAGAACGCCACCGTGAGCGGCCTGTTCAGCGAGACGCCACGGGCGTCGCTCAGGTTGGCATCGATCGTGAAGATGTAGGTGGTACTGTCGCGCAAGGGCGACGGGAACTCAATGTTGGCGGTGCGCCCGCTCCAGTCCACCGACGGTCGCTGCTCAAACGTGGGGGTGACGGACAGCGCGTCCGGCAGGGTGGTTCGCTCAATGTACTCCGAAAATTCGATGCGCAGCGCCTCCGTATCGGTCGATACGTTCACGGTGTCGCGCACAGGCTGTGTCCCGAGCACCGTGGGCGGCGTGTCGTCGCGGGGGCCGCCGCTGGGGGCCACGGGGTTGGCACAGGACGCGAGCACGAGGGCAAGGCCTCCCAGCCACCCCCACAACTCCACCCTGAGAACGCGCACACGGCTGCCTGAATGCATGAAGATGCGGATCCATAAAACAGTACGCCTCGCCTTCTAATGCGCCTGCGCCCTGGCGTATTCCCACCCGGTGCCTTCGGTTCTGTGGGCGGATTCGGCCCGTGCGTGGAGGCGGCCCGTGCCTGTGCCCTACGCGTAGATGCCACGCATCTGGAGCGCCTCGGCCACGCGACGCACACCCACCACGTACGCGGCGATGCGTAGAGAAACATCGTGCTTGTTGGCCGTGGCGTATACCTTATTGAATGCCCGCTCCATCATGCGGTCGAGCCGCTGGTTCACCTCCTCCTCGGTCCAGAAAAAGCCCTGCCGGTTTTGCACCCATTCGAAGTAGGACGCCGTTACGCCCCCCGCGTTCGCCAAGATGTCCGGCACCACGAGAACCTCCTTGTCCTGCAGCACCTTGTCGGCCTCCGGGCGGGTGGGGCCGTTTGCGCCCTCGGCAACAATGCGGGCCTTCAGGTTCTCCGCAATCTCACGGTCAATCTGATCCTCCTTGGCCGCCGGCACGAGAACGTCCACGTCGAGCGTGAGGAGCTCCTCGTTGGTAATGTGCCGCGCTCCGTCGTACCCCGCCAGCGTGCCTCCGTCGTTGTGCTGGGTGTAGGCCCGCATTGCAGGTAGGTCCAGTCCGTCTTCGTGGAGGTAGCCGCCCGTCACATCACTCACGGCCACCACCGTACACCCCTGCTCCGACAAGAGCTCGGCGGCCGTTGCCCCAACATTGCCAAACCCCTGCACCGCCACCGTGCAATCGGCCGGGGCCACCCCGAGCTTTTCCATTGCGGCGAGCGTGACCGTCATGACCCCGCGCCCCGTGGCCTGCCGTCGCCCCTTGGAGCCGCCCAGCCCCACCGGCTTTCCGGTCACCACCGCATTCTCAGTTTGCCGGGCATGCATCGAATACGTGTCCAGCACCCACGCCATAATTTGCTCGTTGGTGTTCATGTCGGGCGCCGGGATGTCCTTGTCCGGCCCAAACACGTCGTAGAGATCGGCGGTGTAGCGCCGCGTGAGGCGCTCTAGTTCGCCGGGACTCATCTCCTCCGGATTGCATTTCACGCCTCCCTTCGCCCCCCCAAACGGCAGGTCCACCAGCGAACACTTCCAGGTCATCCAGCCGGCCAGGGCCTTCACCTCGTTGAGCGTCACGTCCGGCGCAAAGCGAATGCCTCCTTTGCTGGGCCCAAGCACGCTGTTGTGGATCACCCGGTAGCCCTCGAACACCTTCACGCGTCCGGAGTCCATCTCCACTGGGATCGACGTGACGTGCATCCGGGCCGGCCGGCACAGGTATTCGTAAAAACCGGGGCTGAGCTCCAGAATCTCGGCGGCCACGTCGAACCGCTCCATCATGGACTGAAACGGGCTGTCCCGGTCGATGGGGGCGGGCTCGCGGTACGCCGATCGCTCGTAGACGTCAAACTTGAACGGCATAACACTGCGGGGCTAAGTGCAACGATAACGAGGCGGCCCTCGTCTCCCGGCGGTTCGGGATTGAGGAGCTGCCGGAGCGTAAAGATCTGGGCTGGGGGCCAGAAAATCGAGCGTGGCTTCTTCGCAGCGGGACAGGGCGAACGATTTGCGCGGCGCTCGGTTGCTCCGCTGCTGGTCTTAAGCCGTAAAGCCGTCTTCTTTTTCTGTGTGCCTCCTTGAACAAACCTCGTGTTGCGCCGTGCCTGCTTCGCTGTCCACTCGCCGCCGCAAGGCCATCGCTACCCTCACCCGTCGCCGGGGCCGCCGGCGCCACAACCAGACGCTCATCGAGGGGCCCCGTGCGCTCCGGTCGGCCCTCGATGCAGAAGCGCCGCTTGTCGAGGTCGTCGTTACTGCCGAGGCCCTCGGTACCCCAGACGTGCAGCGGCTGCTCGACCGGGTCTCGGTCCCTGTGGTAAAGACGGACGCCGACACGCTGGCCGCTCTTGCGGACGTGACCACCCCGCAGGGCCTGGTGGCCGTGGCGAAGCGCCGCCTGCAGGCTCCCGACGTTGTGCCGAAACACCTGGGCGACACCGGCACGGCCTTGCTGCTCGATGGCGTACAGGATCCCGGCAACGTGGGCACGCTCCTGCGCACGGCCGCATGGTTCGGGGTGGGCGCCGTGGTGGCTGGCCCCGGCACAGCAGGGCTGTACGGGCCGAAGGTGATGCGGGCCGCCGCGGGTGCGCACTGGGCGCTCTCATTGTCTCGCACGGACGCCCTCGGCCCCCTCCTGGATGCCCTCCGCCGCCGGGGAGCCGCCCTGTACGGGGCCGACCTGGAGGGCGTGGAGGCCCGCACGTGGCGTCCGGAGCGCCCCTCCGCCCTCGCGCTAGGTAGCGAGGCCCACGGCCTTAGCGCCGCCGTGCTCGATCGGCTCGACGCGACCGTCGTCCTCCGCGGTGCCCCCAACCGCCCGTCTGCCGAGTCGCTCAACGTGGCCGTGGCCGGTGGCATCCTATTGTACCAATGGCTGGGCGTGTAGGCGGCACACGGGGGTGGGGGCCTTTGTTAAGAACGCAGAAACGACGTTATGGCCGCGGGGGGCTTCGTGTCTGCACTACGCATTTCTCCTGGGTCGCATTTCTCCCAAAGCCCGGTCTCTTGGTGGGGGTCCGGGCTTTTTCTGATGTCCTCCCCGCAATTCTGATGCCTGCCTCCACGAAGCGCGCGGGCAGTCTTCAATGCGGATTTCCGAACGTTTTGCTCCGCCCCCACCTGTCAGGGCCCGGTCTGGGAAACGGCGACGGGCCGTGCGCATTGGGAGCGGGTGGTCTTTCACGTCTAGTCCTTCCATTGCCTCTTTCCCCGCACTATGCCCACCTACACGATCTTCGGCTTTGAAAAGGACGGCTTCGATCCCTTTTCGAGCGTCGCCACGGCCGACACCCCTTCCAAGGCCGCCCAAAAAGCCATTCAGGACACGTTCATCAAGACGCAAGGACGACGCCCTCCCGAAACGGACGCTCTGGCCCAGCTCGAAAACGAAACCGGGCTGTTCGTGGTCGGGATTGTTGAGGGCGAGCACGACAACCTGAACGAGATTGTGGACCACTACGAGCAGTGGTAGGGGAAGCGGTGATGGAGGGAGCAGTGGTAAAGGCTCCTGTTGAGACCTGCCTGTCCGTCCCCGCTCTTCATGCGTGCCCGGCCCTTTGCCCATGCCCGCCCCCTTGTCCGGACGTGAGAAAATCGTCGAGGGCGGCGCTGATTTGCTCGAGGCACCAGCGGTAGTCCGCGACCGACCCTCCATGGGGATCGGGAACCGCCCAGGTCACCAGTGCCGCGGGGCGCACGTCGTACTCCTTGCGGAGCCGTTGGGCCACTGCCGGGCTCAGAGCAACAACCCGATCGGCGGTCTCGAGCGCCTGCTCCGTCACGTCGCGGGGCGTGTGGTCTCGCAGCGACAGGCCCCGCGCCTCCCGGACGGCCCGGGCTGCGTTGGGCGCGGCCCCGTCGCCCGCCCCCGCCTCCACTCCCGCACTCGCCGCCGTCTCTCCGCGGGCTTCGGCCAGGGCCTCTGCCATCGGACTGCGGCACGTGTTGCCCTTGCAGACGAACAGAAGATGCGTGCTCATTGCGAGGAACGGCTGATGTAAGTGCTAGTGGCACCGCGCATCTCCCGGGCGGCCGG
>CAZFJR010000064.1:10270-16764 GCA_964519235.1 uncultured Salinivenus sp.
ATTCTCCTCACACCAAGTCCACGATGGAGCCGAAGTCTGGATCGAAGAGCCGCTTGTAGGTCCGTGACGCAAACCCATCGGTCATGCCTGCCACATAGTCGCAGAGCCGACGGGCTTTGCGGGGCTTTAAGGAGGCAGCGTCCGCATCGTCCACCTGCGCCCGGTCGATCTTCGTAATCCGGTCGTGGACGTCGCGGGGGAGGAGCGGTCGTTCCTGTGCCTCGTCTCCGAGGTAGTTGTCTTGCAGGGAGTCGAAAAGCCGCCGAAGCATGTTTTCCCCCTTGTGCTCCAGCTGGATTACACGCGGGGACTGAAACAGGAGGTCGGCAGAAATGCTGGAGTAGAGCCCCGCCCGCCGCCTTGCGCAGTCCTCGACGACCAGAACGTACGCGTATCGATTCGTCGCCCCGCTCATGAATCCGCTCCGCTCTTTGAGCGAGCAGGCCTGCACGAACTTCCCAATCTGCGCGCTGAGGTGGGGCTCGGCGCGTCCGTCCCTGATGGCATCTGTGAGTTCGTCCACCCACTCCGTCTCCGGATCGTCCAGAGTCTCGCCCCCCCGCTCCCATTCCCGAATGGCATCGACGGAGATGAACCCTGCCCGGATCCCATCAATGAGATCGTTGGTGGAGTACGCCGCATCGTCCGCCCAGTCCATGATCTGACACTCGATGCTTCGCAGCGCGTTCTTTTCTGCTCCGGGAGCGTACCGGGCGGGCGGAACGGCTCTGCCATCGAACACGAAGTCCAAGACCGGCTCTTGGTTGTCGTAAACGAAATGCTCTTTCCCGTCCGGATGCTCTGAGAACGTGGTTTTGTACTTCAGCACGCCATCAATGAGGGCCCGGGTTGGACTCATGCCCGTGCGCCCGTCCCTGTCTCGGTCCTCGTAAATGGTGTCCGTCAGGAGCCGAAGGGTCTGCGCATTGGCCTCGAAGCCCCCGTACGTCTCCATGAGCTCATTCAGCGTGTCCTCGCCCGCGTGTCCGAACGGGGGGTGGCCAAGATCGTGGGCGATGCAGGCCGCTTCCACCAGCGCAGGGGAAATGAAGCGCCGGTCTCCGAGGGCAGGGTCCTCCTGCTTCAGGTAGTTGCAAATCGAACGGCCGATCTGCGCAACCTCGATTGAGTGCGTGAGCCGTGTTCGATAGAAGTCGTACTCCCCCGACAGAAAGACCTGCGTCTTGTTTTGGAGGCGGCGAAAGGCAAACGTATGAATAATCCGGTCCCGGTCTTTCTGGAACGGGGTTCGGTAGTCCGCCTTGCGGCCTGCCCCGAAGCAGGCCGTGTCGAAGTCGTCGTAGAACTGGTTGTCCATGATCGACCGGAGGAGCGGCTGGGCGTGTCGACGGGACCGTGCGGGCGTCCTGAGAGAGCGGTTGCACTGTGAACAAGGACAGAGGGACGGGGAGCGGAGGCGGCGCTCGCAAGACGGCGAGGCGTTTCGGGAGCAGCCCTCCGGTGTTGTGCCTGGCAGGCTCGTGCCGGCCCGGCAGACTCATACGGGCCTATCAGACTCGCGCCGGCGGTCTCGCCTGAGGCGTGCCGCGCAGGGGACTGGGCCATTGAACGAACGGGAGTCGAAAGCCCAAAGGCACGCAGAGGCGCGCCTCGGAAGGTAAAACGGCGCCCCCCTGAAAACACACAAAGCCCCTGCAGGACAGGGGCTTTGGGGGACGGTGGGCCCTCCTGGATTTGAACCAGGGACCTCTCGCGTGTGAGGCGAGCGCTCTAAACCGCTGAGCTAAGAGCCCTTGTGGTAGTAGGACACTTTCTACGTGCGTCGGCATGCCGTGTTCGGTTCGACCGTCAAATCTGCACGAACCTGCTTGGCGCCACCGAATCGGGGCCTAGTCTCCGGCCGTCGCGAACGCGGACGCTGCTCCCGCCGTGTCGGCATCCAGAGCAGGCACGGTGGCGGGGCGCAGAAGCAGGGCGTCTCCGGCGGAGAACGACGGGGAGCGTGCCTCGGGCGAGCGGTCGGGACGACGGGGAGGTGCGGCCCCTCGGGTCGTGGCCCGAGGAGGGACGTTCCGATCCTTAGTGGTTGTGGTAGACGCCACAGGTGAGCGGGAAGACCGTTCCACGAGCATCGACCCTGCCAAAAACCCGACAACGAGCGCCACGGCGATGGACGAGACGAGGCCCGCCGCCACCGTGGGCGTGGTGCGGCCCAACAGGCCATCGGGCAGGGCCGTTGGGACGCGGAAGAGATCTTCCTCCACCTCGCAGGGAAGCTCTTCTCGGGCGGGGGACGTCGGGGCGTCCGGCGCGTCGCATCCGCGGAGAAGCTCGCGGGTCTGGCGGAGGCGCTCCACGTGGGCCTTTAGTTCGGGATCGGCCTCTACGTACTGCTCGAAGACGGCCTTGAGCGACGGGTCCATCGTGCCGTCCACGTACTCGCAGAGCCACTCGTCGAGCCATTCGTAGGACGGAGCCCCGTCGTCGGGCGATTCTCCGTCGGAGGGTCGTTCAGGCATCTGCATAGTGCGACGTGAGCCGGGTGGACATTCTACATCGTCCGTCTGTGGTTCGCCGCCCTGCGAGAGAAACATGCAGGCCTCTCAGGGCGCGGCGGTGCAGCGAGGCCCTTCATGTCTGAGCCGGGCAGGTACAACTGGGAACCGCCCCAAAGAGACGTATTCGGATGCACGCGCCTTGTTTCTGTAAATTCCGGGCCTGGTGCCCAACCCGACCGGCCAGGCCCCTCTGGGGTGCCGCTAGGCGGCCGCTGGCCGTGCCTGTGGGGGCAAAAGGCGGCGCAGCAGAAGCGTCACCACCACGGAGGCGTCTCGAGCAGCCCCGCCCTTCAGTTCGTAGTCTGCGGCAACGAGGGCCGCGTAGGCGTCGGCAATGGCGGCCCGATCGTAGCGCTGGGCCGCGTGCTTGTACTCTTCCACGAAGTAGGGGCTCACCCCGATGTAACCGGCCAGGTCGTACTTGTTTTCACGCAGTTTGCCCGGCTTTTGCAGCTTCCAGAGCTTGTCGAAGTAGCCGTTTAGAACGGCCACCACCATGATGGCCTCGCTCCGTGGGTTGTTGGCCTGCTGGAGAATGCGGTCGGCAATGCGCTGCGCATCGGCGTGGCGGCCCTCGCCAAGGGCCGCCTGCAGTTCAAACACGTTAAACTCACGGGTTTGGCCGCTGGCGGCAAGCACGTCATCGGCCGTGAGCTGCGTGCGCCCCCCCGCAAAGGTAATCAGCTTTTCGATCTCGCTGGCGGCCCGCTGCAGATCCGTGCCCACGTAGTCGGCCAGCATCTGCACGGCCTTCGGCTCAATCTCATAGCCCTGCCCCCGCACGTACTTCTGGATCCAGCCGGGCATTTCGTTGTCGTATGGCGACCGAAACTCCGACCACGCAGCGTGCTCTTTCAGGGCGCGGTAGGGATGGGCGCTCAGGTTGGGCTTGGAGGTGCAGGCGAGCAGGACAATGGCCTGCGGGTTGGGCTGCGAGGCATAATCTTTGAACTGACGGTTGTTCTCCAGCTTCTCAAACTCGCGCACGATCACTACGCGCCTGGGCGCCCCCGCCGGAAACCCCTGACACAGCCCAATCACCTCCGAGGCCTCCCCCTCCGAGCCGTACACCACGTCGAGGTTGAAATCGTGCTGACTCGGCTCCAGGGCGTTCTCGATCAAGAGCTCCTGCAGCTCGTCGATGAGAAACGTCTCTTCCCCGAAGAAAAAGTAGAGGGGCTCAAAGTTCTGGTGCCGAAAGGCCGTGGCCAAGTCGTCGTAGGACGGACCCGTATCCTTAGCCATTTTCGGATTGCGGATGTCGAATTACGAGTCAGCGAGAAGGGCGAGCCCGGCCATTCGAAATCCGCACCCCAACACGCGCCATTGTCTCGACACGCGCCCTTGTCACGTGGGGAGCGGTTCGTCACGGTCGGAGAGGTGGGCGCCGTGGAGGCGGTAGCC
Source organism: uncultured Salinivenus sp. (assembly GCA_964519235.1). GTDB lineage: Bacteria > Bacteroidota > Rhodothermia > Rhodothermales > Salinibacteraceae > Salinibacter. Next base: position 14,194 of record CAZFJR010000064.1, read on the forward strand.
AAGGTCACGGAGGCGCTGGAAGTCCTCCTGTGTCATGCGGTAGACCAGCGCAAAGAGACTAAGCGTTTCGCCTTCCAGCGTGGCGGTGCGGTGCCAGGCGCTGAGCGGAAGTTCTTCCAGCGTCTCGGTCAGGTCCCGCCGGGTGGCCTTTACCTCGTCGAGAATGACCCCGATGTCTTGCTCATTCCAGTTGGCCGTTCGCACCTCAGCCTCAACGTCCACCGGCTCCAGCGCCGGTTCCTCCTCTTCGAGAACGCGGTTTACGCGCGTTCGCCGCACGCCCGCATCGAGCGTGGCGATGGCTCCGTAGAGCTCCTTCATGGTAAGCGCGTCTTGCTCCGGACGTCCCTCCAGGATCGCGTCCGGGAGGCTATCCACCACTGTGCGCAGCGCCATGACCTCATCGGCAAGATGTCCAAACTGTCTCACGAGGGCCTCGCGGAGGGCCTCCGGATCTTCGGCCCGCGCCTCCTCAATGTTGATCGTGTCTTCCATCTGCGTGTGGGCGTGGTTGCGTGTGGGCGTGGTTGCGTGTGGGCGTGCCGGGGGACGGCGAAGGCCATTGGCCAGAGAACAGACGCCTCCCAGAGGAGGGGCGCTCAAACGAGCATACGCCAAGCGTACACACTTACTCGGCGGCGTGCTCGGTTTGCGGGGGGCCCTGTCGCTCGGCGCCCCAGTCCTGGTTGCCCTCCGTGGCCATGCGCTCGTCACGCTGGTGGGTGGTATCGAGCGCATCCATGCCCTCCTCGGCCAGCCAGTCCAGAAAGTGCTGGTCCTTCACGCTGTGGAGGTTGTTCTCCTTCTTGAAGTCCCACTGCTGCCCAAACTGCTGGTTCTTATACTGATCGAGGTACTCCAGCCGGTCTTCCAGCTGCTCGGTGGGCCGCAGCAGATCCTGCAGGTCGAAGACCGCCTCGTCGCGGCTCTGGAAGGTGAGGTCGTACTCTTTCGACATGACGATGGCCTCCTCCGGGCAGACCTCCTCGCAGAAGCCGCAGTAGATGCAGCGGAGCATGTCGATCTCGAACCACTCCGGCTCTCGCTCCTTCACGTTGTCCACCTCCTTCGACTGCATGGAAATGGCCAGCGGCGGGCAGGCGCGAGCGCACAGGTTGCACGAGACGCATCGCGGCCGGCCCTCTTCTTCCACCAGCACGGGGCGCCCGCGGTAGCTGTCGGGCGGGTACCACTGCTCCTCTGGGTACTCAAACGTATAGGTCGGCTCGTTGGCCATGCGGTCGAACGAGTACCCGAGCCCCTTGAACAGCTCCGGGAGGTAGAGGCTCTCCCAAAAGTTGAGGTCCCGTTCGTTGTCCTTCTTGGTGTTCTCGGGCGTGCCAGGCATGAGCGTAGAGGGCTGAGGGTTGAAGGGAAAAAGTCAAGAGACGCTTGAGATATACGCGCTGCAGAAGGAAGGATTCCGCCCCGCGCTCCTCTTCATCGTCAAGAGCCCGTTCATTCTATCTTCTTTCCACCGCCCTTTCCCCTGAACGCAGAGCGCTCAGTTCATTCGCGGGTCGTCGGGGAAGTTGGCGAGGACGGCGTACTCTCCGCCCATGCGCCGTAGGATGGTGCGCCAGAGCTGGTCGGGGTTTGTATCAAAGACCAGATCGGCGGCGCCGGGCGCCGGAATCCAGGCCTCCTCCCCAAGCTCGCCTTCGAGCTGACCGGGGCCCCATCCCGCGTAGCCGAGGAAGAACCGCAGGTTGTCGGGCGCAGCGTCGCCGCCTTTGGCGATTTGCTGCACAACCTCGAAGTCCCCGCCCCACGTTACGTCGTTGCCGAGATCGATCCCGCCCGGAATGTCGTCGGGGCGCATGTGGAGGACGTGGAGCGTCTCACGCTGGACGGGCCCGCCCATGTAGAGCGGCGGATCGTAGGTCACATAGTCGTCCAGTACATCGCCGAGGTGCACGTCGAGCTCGCGGTTGAGGATGAGCCCGAACGTGCCCTCCCGGTCGTTGTGCTCGCACAGCAGCACCACAGAGCGCCGAAAGTTGGGGTCCTGCATCATCGGCGCCGAGATGAGGAAGGTGCCGGGCGTGAGGTCAACCTCTGAATCGGCCATTGCACGTAGGGTGCTGATCAAGACGAGCTGGACACATCGTGCCTGATTGGTACTGAGCAAGATGCTACTGACACCCCCATGCCCATGGTTCAACCTCGCCCTCATTTCCCACGCCCCCTCTCCCTCCGCAACTACCCGAAGAACCGCCGCGTCCACACCTCAATCTCGTCGAACCCGAGCCCCCACGCCGCCCCGAGATAGACCGCGGCGTAGGCCCCTACCACGAGCGGGGCAAGGAGAAGCATCGGCCCGTCCGGCAACACCGACCAAACGCCCGCCGCTGGACCAAGGGAAACGATCGCAAGTCCGACCATCGACGCCGTTTGTCCCCACGGGATCCGAGCCTCGGGGAGCGGCCTCCGAAGCCAGTGCCGCAGCGCCGCGACCTCCCCCCACGCCCCCACCGTCGCCCCCAGGCTGAGCCCGAGCGCCCCGAGAAACAGGTCGTCGCCCGGCAGCGGGCCCGCGACCCGTTCGAGCGCAATCGTGTCGAGCCAGAA
>CAZFJR010000065.1:0-8502 GCA_964519235.1 uncultured Salinivenus sp.
CTGTAGCGCGACACGGGCCGGGGACGCGCACCCGGGCTTTACACACCGACAGCGGCCCGCCTCGGGAGTTGGGGCGGGCCGTTTGTGTATCGGGCCGGATGGCGGGGAGGAGGCGGGGCGCGGGACTGTGCGACGAGGCCGTCACGGGGGCGGCGTGGTCGCGTCTTCGTCCACTCCCTCCGGCGTCTCCTCGGGTGCTTCGGCAGAGGCGGCCGGGGGGGGCTGTTCCGGAGAGGCGGTCTGTGCGGCAGGCGTCTTCGCATCGTCGTGCAGGACCCACCGGCTGCCCAGGTACAGCAACGCGCCGGTCCCAATGACGCCCAGCCCCACGAGCGACTCTACGGGCCGGTCGAGAAACACGTACACGAGCACCCATGCATTGAGGCCCAGAAAAATCACGGGCGTGATCGGGTAGCCCCAGGTCGTGTACGGGCGGTCGGTGTCCGGCCGGGTCCAGCGCAGCAAAAACACACCCGCCACCGTGAGCATCATCGACACGGTGAGGGTAAAGCCCGCGTAGATGAGCACCTGCTCGAAGGTGGAGGTGTAGATGAACGCCAGGGCCAGGGCCATCTGGAAGAGCACCGAGTTGACCGGCACCCCGTTGTCGTTGGTGGCCGCGAGCCAGCGGAGGGCCGGGGCGTCCTCCCCCATGGCCTGCGTGACGCGCGGGCCCAGGTACACCATCGCGCTCACCGACGAGACGAGGATGAGAGCGATAAAGATGGCCACGACCTGCCCGCCCACGTCCCCAAAGATGGCGCGGCCCGCGAGGTAGCCCACCTCCACCTCGCCAGCCATCTCGCCAGTGGGCACGGTGTAGAGGAAGACGAACGTGAGCAGCACGTAGAGCACCGTCACCAGCGCCGTGCCCAGCACCAGGGCGCGCGGCACATTGCGCTGCGGCGCGCGCACCTCCCCGACGATGTAGATGGCGCTGTTCCAGCCGGCGTAGGCGTAGGTCACAAACACGAGCGACACGGCGAAGCCCGCGCTCGCCACCTCGGCCAGGCCGTCCGCCGAAGGCACAACCGAAATGTCGTGGGCGGGCGTGGCCCCGGCGGCCGCGGCCACGAACACAAGAATGAGCAGCACCTTGAGGCCCGTGAAGGCGTTCTGGAACCAGCTGCCGTAGGTAATGCTGGTGCCGTGGATGGCCGAGGTGAGCACCACGATGCCCGCCGCCAGGTGGGTAGACGAGAGTCCGGGGAAGACGGCCGTCGTGTAGTCCCCGAACGCGATGGCCGAGAGGGCGATGGGGCCCGCGAAGCCGAGCGTGGCCGTGATCCACCCCACGATGAAGCCGAGCGAGGGGTGGTACAGCTCCGACACCAGGTGGTACTCGCCGCCGGAGCGGGGCAGGGCCGCCCCGAGTTCGCCGTAGGCCAGCGCGCCGCAGAGGGCCATCCCGCCGCCCACGGCCCACAGAAAGAGCAGAGCGAACGGCGAGTCGAGGTACTCGACCTGAAACCCGACGCTCGTGAAAATGCCGGTGCCAATCATGCTGGCCACGACGAGCGACACGGCCGTGACGAGGCCGACTTTCACGGGCGTGCGGTTGGGGGTGGTCATGCGGAGGCGGGGAGAGGGTGGGGAGAGAGCAGCAGGCCAGGCCCTGCAGCATGCCATGGCGCCTACCAACGTGTCGGCTGCGTGCGGAAGATACAAGCGACGGGGACCGCAAGTGCTCGGCCCCGTGCCAGCCCGTTTGCGCACTCGCCGAGCCCACCGCGCACCCTGGCCGTTCGGCACGGGGGCTTCGACCGCGGCGCCGCTCCGCAGCAGTGCTGCGGAACCGCACTGTCAGTTGCGCTCAGGACGGGGTGCAGCGCTGGCTTGGGCAAGCGGCTCATCGATGCCGAGCACGTCCGCGCTGTAGCGCCAGAGGCGGCGGGCGGCCTCCGGGTCGCGGGCCGCGTCGGCGGGAGCGGTGGGTTGCCGGCCCGAGAAATACCGGCCTGGGGCGTCGGCGGCCGCGGGGGCCAGGGCCGCGTGAAGTAGCGCCGCGGCGCCGTCCGCCACCGACGAGGTGCCGGGCACCACGCCCAGCAGACGAAACAGGCCCGCGAGCGGACCCGGCAGGAAGCGCCCAAACTGGCTGCCCGGCACAAAGCCCGGGTGCACGCTGTGTGACACGACCGAACGCCCCGCCTCCTGCAGACGGCGCCCCAGCTCGCGAGCGAACAAGATGTTGGCGAGTTTCGAGTGGCTGTAGGCCCCCATGCCGGCCCGCCCGCCACCGTCCGCAAGCCGGTCTATCGCAAGCGCGGCGCCCCGGTGCGCCTCCGACGCCGTCGTCACCACGCGGGCGTTCTCCTGCAGGGCGTCCAGCAGGTGAGCCGTGAGCAGGTACGGCGCAAGGTGGTTGACGTGGAACGTGAGCTCCACCCCGGGCCCCACGAGACGTTTCTCCTGAAAGAGGCCGCCCGCGTTGTTGAGCAGAAGGTCGAGGCCATCGGCCCAGGCGCGGGCAGTGTCGGCCAGGCGGCGCACCGCGTCGGGATCAGTGAAATCGGCCTCCACAAACGTAGCCCGCGCCCCTAGGTCAGAGAGGGTGCTCATCACCTCCGCGCCGGCGGCAGGGTCGCGGCCGTGCACGATGACATCGGCGCCGAGGCGCCCGAGGGCCAGGGCCGCGGCCCGCCCGATTCCGTTGGTGGAGCCGGTGACGAGGGCCGTCCGGCCGCGGCAGTCTATGTCGTTGACACTGGCGAGAGCTTCTGGAGGCGTAGGCATCGGGGGCACGGGAAAGGAAGGGAGAACGAACGAGCAGGCGGCGGGCACCGGCGCCCAGGCTCAGCAGGGGAGTGCGGACCCCCTGAACGGGGGGACCCTGAAAAGGAACGAGCTGGAGCTTTTCACATCCGCCCTCTCGCGCAGCATCGTCCGCGAGGAGCGCCCCTTGCAGGCACACACTATTCGCCGGTTTCCACGCCGAGCATGAACTCCTTTCCGCAGGCATCGCAGCGCAGGTCGAGGGCCTTCTCCGGCCCTTCGTCCATGCCGGTTTCCTGGAGGGCCGGCGTGCCGTCGGGGCGAGTGGTGAGCGCGGTCGCGTTCTCGAGCCTCACGTCCTGGTTGAGCAGGTTGATCGCCCCGACCGTCTCGCCGCACTCGGGGCACGAGAACGGTTGGAGGGGGGAGCCGTCGCCGCTGGCGGGGTGGTTGGGGGCATCCATGGGAGTACAGGTGCGTTCGGAAAAAGAAGGCGGTGCGCCGCACGTTGTGGAGCGGCGTCGCGGGGCGGCCTGCAAGTGATGCGGGGCCGCATGGATAAGAACGGGTGCAGCGAGAAACGTTCACGGCAGAAGGAGGCTCTGCCGGCGCGTCTGAAGAAGGATGTGGAAAATCTGCGCACCTACGCTCTGTGCGCCGGCGCCCGAAGAGTCCTGAGTGCTCCTTCGTCTTCTGCACCTCACCGCGGCATCGCTTTGCTTCGTCTGTTCCGTGGGGAGAGAGAACGGGCGCGAGAGCCGTTGCAACGAGAGCGTCAAATGCGACGATCCACCGGGTACTTCTCTTCCATGTACCGCGTCAGCTCGGCCGCCTTCGACTTTGCGGCTTCTGAGATTTTTTGCATGCAGTCGCGGGACGAGACAATGTCGTCGAGGCTGCCGGTGTCCCCCACGACGGGAAGGTGACGGCACTGAAGCTCAGTCATCAAGCCCAGACAGTCTTCGAGGGAGCGGTCCCGTCCCACAGTGGCAACGTCGGTGGTCATAACGGACGCGACGGACGTGTCGTCCGAGCTGCGGCCTTCGAGCGCAATTTTCCGCATGTAGTCGCGCTCGGTAAAAATGCCTGCGATGCCGTTCTCGCCGGCGCTGCTCTCGGCGGCGTTGTCGTTGTTCACTGCGTCGCTGTCCACGACGACGATGGATCCCACCTCGTGGCCCACCATACGGTCGATGCAGTCGTAGACCGTGTCGGTGGGGGCGGCGGTGAGAACGCTCGTGTCGCGGTCGAGCGAGCCCTTCATCTCGAGCACGTCTCTGACGCGCACATCGGGCAGGATCTGGTCGGAGGACATGGCGTTGGGGGGACAGGCAGGAGACAGTGTGTTGGGAACGGCACGCAGACTCCGCGCGCTCCGTTCAAAGATGGAGAATGTAGGGAGAAGAGATGGAGCTCGACCTCATCCGTCCGTCCCGAGACGACGCCAGAGGCCGACCCGCGAGACAAAGTGCGAGAACGAGTTCCGTCTCAGGACGCTACGGGGGCCGTGCTGTCGGCCGATCCGGTCGCATCCACCACGTCCTCGTCGGTAGGGCCTTGCGCGTCGTACGCCGCCACCAGCGCATCCAACTGGTCGGGATCGTCGGCGCCGGGCAGGGGGCGCGTGGCGGTGCTACAAGCAGCGTCCACGCCCAGCTTGTCGCAGACGCGATCCGCGGTGGCCTCGGCCATCTGGCGGTACGTCGTCAGCTTGCCCCCGACAATGCTGAGGGCGTTGTCGACGCCGTCGGCGGCGTGGTCGATCGCGAAAAAGCCCCGTGAGATGCCGCGCCGATCGCCCCCGGCGCGTTCGTCGGGGGCGTAGAGCGGCCGCACGCCCCACCACGTCCGCAGGGTTGAAGCCTCGGCCACCGGCGGCAGCATGGCCGCGCATTCTTGGACGGAGGTGGCAATCTCCCAGTCGGCCTGCTCATAGTTGTCGGGGTCCGACACCGGCACGCTGGTGGTGCCCAGCACCGCCTCGTCGTCGTGGGGCACCACGATGTCTCCGTCGTCGGGGTCTCGGCACCGGTTGAGGGCGGGGCCGAGGCCGCCGTAGTCGACCGACACCATGACACCACGGGAGGGCGCCATCTCGACCGTGAGGCCCGCCATCGCGGCGACCGTTCCCGCCCAGGCCCCCGCCGCATTCACAACGACATCCGGCTCGACGATGCGCTCGGCGTCTCCTCCAATCCGGGCTTTCGTAACGGAGCCCTCTTCAACGAGGAGGCCCTCGAGGGGAGCGTGCGGGCAGATGGAGGCGCCGTGCCGCTCCGCGTCGGCCGCGTTGGCCGCGCAGAGGCGGGAGGGGTACACCACCCCGTCGGGCACCCGCATCGCTCGTTCTACGTCGGGAGATAGGCCCGGGACCCAGTCGCGCGCCTCCCGCTTGCTGAGCAGGGTTGTGTCGATGCCGATCTCGTTACAGGCGGTGCGCTTCCGGTCGAAGTACTGGGCGTCATCCGCCGGAAGCTGCACGAACAGTCCGCCAGTGTCGCGGATGCAGGCCCCGGCGATGGACCGGAGGATCTTGTTTTCTGTGATGCACTCTTCGGCGCCCACTGGGTTGGCCTCTGCGTACCGGGCGCCGCTGTGCAGGAGGCCGTGCGACCGGCTCGACGCCCCGCTGGACAGCCCGTCTCGTTCCACGAGCAGCGTCTCCACGCCGCGCAGGGTAAGGTCGCGGGCAATGCCGGTGCCCGTTGCGCCGCCACCGATGATCAATGCGGTTGGAGAGTTTGTCATGGCCGGCGAGGATGAAAAAGGGAAAAGGAGGGAGTGAAGAGCAGGTCTGTACGGCCGCGGGGGAAACAACCCAGTTTTCTTGTTTTGGAACGATATTGAATACAACGCCGGGTCTGGGCTTTGTTCGAGGGAAGTGCTGGCAAGAGACAGGCCTTTTACATCGAGCGGCAGGCGTAACGGGACGTGACACACAATAGGACCGGGACGCGCCGGCATCTGTGCCTTCATCGATCATGCATCGATCACGACGGCGGACGGGCGTGGGGGCGCCGCGGCTGGGTTACGGAAAAATTGCATCTGGCGGGTGGGCATTCCGCCCGTTCCGTGCGTCTCTTTCGTGGAACGCAAGTCCTCCGTGGTACAGGCCCTTTGTGGTGTTCAAGCAACGCGACGACACTCCGGACCGTAGGCGCATCCCGTGCCACGGTGTCCTGTGCCCGGCCCATCCGTCACTTTGCCGCGCATGAGGCCGACGCCCCGGCCCGCCCCTCCACGCTCCTTTGTCGCGCCGTTCCTGCCCATGCCCGACGCGTCTCCTCCCGACTCCCTGGACGCCCTGTGTGAGCGCCTCGCGGCGTCGGACGAGGCGGCGTTCGAGGCGCTGTTCGACCGCCTGGGCGGCCCGGTTTTCCGCTTTATCAGCGGCATGGTGGGCACGGGGCCGCTGGCGCACGACCTGACGCAGGAAACGTTTGTGCGGCTGTGGAAGGCGCGCGAACAGATGGACACGGTGCAGTCCCCCAAGGCGTACGTCTTTCAGATGGCCCGCCACCGCGTGTACAGCCACGAGCGCTCCGAGCGCACCCGCCGCCAGCACCGCGCCGAGCACGGGCCAGCGTCCGGGGGCGGGGCGGCCCCGAGGCCCGACGACGCGATGGACACGGAGGCGCTTCACGACAAGGTGCAGGCGTGGGTCGGGGCCCTTCCGGAGCGCCAGCGCGAAGCCCTCCTGCTGGCGCGCGAACAGGGGCTGAGCCACGACGAGATTGCGCAGGTGATGGACATTGCCCCGAGCACGGTCAACAACCACATTGTCAAAGCCATGCGCACCCTCCGCGATCGCCTCGATGCCTACCGGCCCGATTTGCTGTAGCTGCCCCCGCCGGTCCCTTTCACACGGCCTGCCTGTCCCATGAATGACTCGATGCCCCCCGACCTTCGCGACTTGTTTGCTGACGCGCCGCCGGACCGCCGCCGCGAGATGGCGTCGGTGTGGGACGTCGTCGATGCGGCGGAAGCGGCCCGGAGCCGGGCCTTTCAGCGCGAAGAAACGTGGGCGGCGGTGGCGGAGCGCGCAGGTCTGGACGCTGCCGCAGAGCCCCCGGGCGCCCACGACCGCCCGGCCCGCTCGGGCGGGCGCTCGGCGGCGGCACGTGTCTCCCGCGGGGGCGGCACGCGAACAGCGACGCGGCGGCTGCTCCTGCTGGCGGTGCTGCTGGGCGGGCTCCTCGCAGGCGGCTGGTTCTGGACGCGTCCCGTGACGGTGTCCGCGCCCGGCGGCACGCAGGCGACGGCCACGCTCCCGGACGGGTCGACGGTGGAGTTGAACGGCGGCAGCCGCATTGCGTACCGGCGTGGCTTTGCGGCGCTGCCCTTTGTGCCGGCCGAGCAGCGGCGCGTGCGGCTGGATGGGGAGGCGTTTTTCTCGGTGACGCCCGGCGGCCGGCCGTTTCGGGTGGTCACCCCCAGCGCCCGCATCACGGCCCTCGGCACGCAGTTTACGGTGGAGACGCTCCGGGCCGGGGGCGACACCACCACGCAGGTGACGGTGCGGGAGGGGCGGGTTCGGGTGGCGGCGGCGGGGCCCCCCACCGGTGCCGTCACGCTGACGGAGCGTGGGGCGCAGAGCCGCGTCGCGGGTCCCGATGCCCGCCCCACCTCCCCCACGACGGTTCCCCTCGACTACGTGGAGGCCTGGCGCCGCGGCGGCTTTGCGGTCCGGCAGGCCTCGCTCCCCGCCACGCTGCGCCGGCTGGAGCGCCGCTTCGGCGCGTCGATCCGCCTGGCGGCAGACTCTGCCCGGACGCGCCCAATGACGCTGCTCTACGACGCAGAGGCCCGCCTGGAAACGGTGCTCACCGACATCTGCCTGGTGCAAAACCTGTCGTACCGAACCACAAACCAGGGGTACGTGTTGACCGAGCCATGAGTGCACACCTGCTCGCCCGTCCATTTGGAGCGCTGCTGCGCCGTTGCGGGGGGCTTCTGCTGATGGCGGGGCTCTGTGCCACCGTGCCGTCCCCGGCCGCCGCCCAAACGCCCGCCGACGCCCCCTTTACGGTGCGGGGCGCGCCCCTGAGCGAGGCCCTCCAGCGCCTGGCGCGGCAGACGGGCGTCGACCTCGCCTATCCCTCGGCCCTGGTCGCGGGGCGCATGGCCTTTTGCCGGACGCGTCGCCCGGCGCCCGAGGCGCGGCTGGCGTGTGTCCTGCGGGGCACGGGCGTCGACTACGTGCGCAGCTCCGCGGGCACCTACGTGCTCTTTGAGCGCCGCCGCCGCGCCCCCCGCCACGGCCGCCTCGCGGGCACGGTGGTGGACGCCGCCACCGGCGAGCCGCTGCCGCGCGCCAATGTGCTTCTGGCCGACGCCTCCACCGGCACCACCACCAACACGGCCGGGCAGTTTCAGTTTGGGCGCGTGCTTTCCGGGGTGCACCGCCTCGTCGTTACGTACGTCGGCTACGCGACGCAGGTGGACAGCGTGCTCGTGGCCCCGGACGCCCGCCGTCGCCTCCGCATCGCACTCGACCCGCGCCCGGTGTCGGCCGAGCCGCTGGTGGTGCGCGGCCTGCAGCAGCGCCTTCCGTCCGACTCGCTGGGGCGTGCGGTGGTCTCGCCCGATCCGCTGGCCCGCCTTGCGGGGCGCGGCACGCCCGGGGTGCTGCGGCGGGCGGGGCGCCGGCCGGGCATCACTACGCACCGCCCGCTGGCCCGCCTCCACGTGCAGGGCGGCAGCAGCGGGGCGCACGTGCTCCGCCTCGATGGGGTGCCGGTGCGCAACCCGGTAAGCCTGGGCGGGTTTTTTAGCGCCTTCAGCCCC
>CAZFJR010000065.1:8512-16702 GCA_964519235.1 uncultured Salinivenus sp.
CACACGGCCGGCTACGGGGCGTCGCACGGCAGCTACACCGCTGGGGTCCTCTCCGCGACGCACGACGTGGGACGGGCCGACGAGCGGGGGGCGGTGACGGCCGACCCGATCAGTGCCAACGGGCGGGCCGACGTGCAGTGGACCACCGAGCAGGGGCGCACGGGCGGCGCCATGGTGGCGGCGCGGGGCAGCGCGTGGCCGCTCTACCGGGCCGGCACGCTGGAGCACCTGCTGGAAACGTGGACGGCCCCGGACCCCGCGCTTACGTCTTTCTGGCTCCCGGACACGGACGGGCCGACCTCCGTACAGGCCCGCCGCCACCGCACCGACGCCCGCTTCTCGGACCTGCACGCTGCTGTGCGGTGGCCACTCGGGGCCTTTCACACGCTCTCGGTGTCGGGCTATCGCGCCGACAACCGCCTGGAGGCAGCCCTGGCCAGCCGCCTCGCGACCGAACACGGCCCGGCGACGCTGGCGGCGCAGGATGCGTATCTCTGGCGCAACACGGCCCTGCAGGCGCGCCACACCTGGACGGCCAGCGCCCGCCTCCGCACCGCGGTCCAGGCCTACGGCAGCTGGCACACCTCGGAGTACACCTACGGCCTGCGCGACTCCCTCGCCTCCCAGGGCGCCCTGCGTCCCCCCGCCTTTGCGCTCGACGACACGCCCCAGGAGCGCAACCACGTGGCGGAGGGCGGCCTGACGGCAACGGTCGACTACAGCCCCCGTGCGAATCTGCGGCTGGAGGGCGGCCTGACGGGGCAGGTCATCGATGGCGCCTTTCGGCTGCGCAACCGCTTTACGGGGCCGGTGGCGCACGGAACGCAGGCCTGGCAGTGGAGCGGCCACCTCCAGGCCACGGCGTCGCTTGGGGTGCGGACGACCCTTACCGGGGGCGCGCGCCTCACGCATCTGCCTGCCCGCGACCGCCTGTACGCCGAGCCGCGCCTGTCGCTGCGCCATGACTGGGCCGAGGGGCCGCTGGGTGGGGGCGCCCTCCGCCTCGCCGGCGGCCTCTACCGGCAGTACGTGACGCAGGCGTCCATCACGAGCGCCGAGCCCACGTCCGTGCTCCCGGCCCTGCAGTTCTGGCTGCCGCTCGATGCCAGCGTGGCCCCGCCCCGCGCCTACCACGCCGCGGCCAGCCTCCTTCTGTTGCCGAGCGCTGCGTGGTCGTTGCGGCTGGAGACCTACTACAAGCACCACCCCCGCCTGCACCATGTGGCGTACCCGCGTCTCCTCGCCGCCGCCCGCCCGGACGCGGACCGCCCGCGCCGACTGTCGCGCCAGTCCGCGCTGCTTGGGACGGGGACGGGCCGGGCCTATGGGCTCCATGTGACCCTGCGCCGCCGCACCGGGCGCCTGACGGGCCAGCTGCGGGTCGGGTGGGCCGCGGCCCAGCGCCGCTATGAGGAGCGCTTCGGGGGCGGGTGGGTGCCGGCGCCCTGGGAGGAGCCGGTGCGCCTCGCCGCCCAGACCCGCCTCCGCCTCGCCGGCGGCCTGCAGGTGCGGGGGCAGTGGGAGAGCGTATGGGGGCGGACGTGGGCCCTGCGCCGCATCTACTACGACTACGTAGGGCCGGCGGGCGCCCTGGAGCGCGCCTCCCTCGATGCCCCGGGCACCGATCGCCTCGCGCCGTACCACCGCCTCGACCTCGGCCTGCAGGGGGAGCGGTCCTGGCGCGGCGTCACGGTCGGGCTGCAGCTTACTCTCGCCAATGCTCTCGGCCGCGCCAATCCGTTCGACGCCTCGCTCCGTGCCCCGGACGCCCCGCGCCCCCGCCTGTCCCGCACGCTGCCCGGCCGTCGCCTCGTCGGCGTTCTTACCCTCCGCTACTGAGCCGCTCGGCTGGGCGAGGAGGGCGGCGGTCCGGCGCTCCCGAGGATAACACCCCTGTTACACCTGCCGCATGGGTATTGTCGCGCTCGGATGCGTCCCATGGGCGCACCTTACCGGCACTCTTCCTTCGACCCCCTGCTCGGCAGCGTCCCTGCCGCGCTCTCTTTCACAACGACCCCACTCCCCATGACGCTTTCCACACGTGTCCGCCGCGTGCTCTCGGCCGCGGCCCTGATGCTCCTTCCATTGGCCCTGGTTCTCAGCGGCTGTGACAGCGACGACGGCATGACCGGCACCACGCCGCCGTCCGTGGGCGACCAGGTGTCCTACGACCTGAGCGCACAAAACAACAGCGGTGTCACCGGCACCGTCACCTTTTGGCGCGCCGGCCCCGACACCACCCTCGTCACGCTCGACCTGGACCCGAGCGCGACCAACCCGAACGTGTCGCACCCCGCCCACATCCACCTCAACAGCGTTTCCGAGGGCGGCGGCATCGAGTACTACCTGAGCGCCGTCAACGGCAGTAGTCCCAACGGCACCACCGCCCGCAAGATTGGGGTTCCCATCGAAGACCTCGCCACCTTCGACGGGCACGTGAACGTTCACGCCAGTCCGGCCAACCTCGAAACGGTTGTGGCGCAGGGCAACATCGGCGCCAACGCCGAGGGCACCGACGGGTCGGGGCTCAACTTCGTAGACAGCCCGCGGGCCACGACCTACCCGCTCAACGCCAGCACGACCCAGGGAAGCGTCCTTTCGGGGGGCATCCCCGGAACGGTCCGCTTCGAAGAGCTGACCAGCTCGCAGACGCTGGTGACCTATGCGCTGGACACGGGCGGATCGGTGGAAAACTACGTGGGCTCCGACGTGACGGTCGCACAGATCGGTCACATCCACAAGAACACCGTGGCGGAAGGCGGGGGCATTGTGAGCGGGCCCTTCTCCGGCTACCTCGGCTCGGTGGCGCCCACCGACCCGGCCGCCCGGAGCAGCCGCATCATCAACGCCAGCTTCGATGAGCTCACCAGCTACGACGGCTACGTGAACATCCACCAGAGCAACGCCAACGCGCAGTACGTCTTCGCGCAGGGCAACATCGGGGCCAACGCGGGCTCGAACGGGAGCGGCTCCGTCGATGCGACCATTACAGTGAACAATCAGGGCACCGCGGCCTGGGAGGTCACCGGCGTGAGTGGCGAGAGCGGCGTGGCATCTACGGGCACGGCCAACCCGTCGTTTTCGCTGACGGTGGGCCACCGGTACCGCATCGACAACAACGCGGGTCTCGGGGCCCATCCGTTTGCTCTCGAAACGGGAACCGATGGGGACTATCTGTTGCGCCAGGAGTCGGGCGAAAGCGGAAGCCTTGAGGACGACCCCGACATCAACTACGTGGAGGACGACGACGGCATCACCTTCACCTTTACCCAGGCGCTGGCGGATGAGGTGGCGGCCTACCAGTGCACGTTCCACGGATCGATGGAGGGGAGCGTGGCCACCACTAGCAATTCCGGCGGCGGGGGCGGCTACTAGCGCCTGCGCCACCGACTTCATTTTGACGCAGCCGCCCGGCCCGGGACCGCCCCCGGGCCGGGCGTGGTTGGGAGGCCTCTCTCTCCGTTCGGGAGGACGGGGAGTCGCAGAGGAAGGACCGGCAGAGACGGATCGGTAATGATATGATGACACGCGAGTAACACCTCCGTATCAACGGCTGCTCGGGTCAACGGTTGGGCCCATGAGCAGTACAGGTTCTTTCTCGCTGGGCGCAAGCCCTCGTCGCACACCAGCGACGGCCAGGAGGGGAACGCTCCCCCACGGTCCCCGCCCGCACAGCCTTTCCACCAAGGGTTCCCCTGTTTATGTCCCAGACCGCACCCCGCACCGGCGGCCCAAAAGCGACGATCTACGACGTGGCCGAGCACGCGGGGGTTTCCATTGCCACCGTCTCGCGCACATTCAACGGCACAGGAAGCGTCGCCGAGTCCACCCGCGACCGGGTACGGGCCGCGGCCCGTACCCTTCGGTTTCGGCCCAGTCGGGCAGCACGGTCCCTGGCCCAGCGGCAGGCGTCCACCATCGGGGTGGCGGTGCCGGCCTTCACCACCCCATTCCACAACGAACTGCTGAAGGGCGTCCGGGATCGGCTTGACGGCCACGAGTCTGATCTTCTGCTGCACGACCTCGACTGGAAGCGTCCTGCGGAGTCGCTCCGCACTTTTCTTGCGCAGGGGGCCATTGATGGGCTTTTGCTCGCCGGGGTGGAGGCAGCACCGGATCTACGCCTGGAGATGGGCACACTGGGCGGGCCGGCAGTTGTGCTGGGGGCGGCGGCAGACGGCCTCGACACGTTCGAGTGGGACGACGAGGAAGGTGCGCGCCGTGCTACGCGTCACCTCCTTCAACAGGGAGGGGCGGCCATTCGAATGATCGCGACCCACCACGAGGACCCGACGTGCAGCGCGCGTATCGCCGGGTATGAGGCGGCTCTTCGGGAGGCCGGCATCAACGCGCAGGACGACTGGGTTGCCGCTGGTACGACCGACAAGCAGGCAGGGTACAGCGCGGAGTCAGGGCGGGAGGCGATGCAGGTGCTCCTGGGCCGGGCGCGGTCCGCAGACGCCTCCATCGACGCCGTCTTCGCGAGCAGCGACGTACAGGCGATGGGGGCCTGGCAGGCGCTCCGGGAGGAGGGGCTGCGCGTGCCAGAAGACGTGGCCCTGATCGGCTACGACGACGTGAAGACGAGCCGGTTTATTGGGCTGTCGAGCGTCTCGCAGCACATTACGGGGGTCGGGTGGGAGGCCACCGATCTGCTGCTCCAGCGCATGGAGGGCAGCGCCCCCCCCACGCCAGTGTCCCGAACCGTTGTGCCGGACGTGATGTCCCGCGGCAGTGCGTAACGCCCGGCCTCGCGCTTGCCGCCCGGGGCGTCTGCGCGCGCCCGTGGTTCTGCATTTTCGGAGCCGCTGCGTCCGCGCCCTGCGTGCCGTGTTCGGAGCCACTGGTGGCGAAGTCGGCGGTCTTGCCCCCGGCGCAAAGTGCGCCCGGAGCACGGCACGTGCCTGGCACGGAATGCCGGGAAGGCCTCAGTAGCTTTGGGGCACGGAAGCAATGGAAGCGAGAGGGAGTGCCCCCCGCAGAAAGGTTTCACCAGACCGTCACGGCCTGGGCTTGACACCCCGGGGGTGCATTTCCGTATCATGATCCGTGGTGGTATAGGTAACAAAAAATACGTCCCGCATTTCCGGTATGTACCGGAGGCGGGCTTTTCTATTTGCATGTCTGTTTTGCATGCGTCCGAAGGGAGCCCCCTCCGGCACTGCACAGAGCAACTGCCCCCTGTATTCCAGGGGCAACTGTTCCCCGAACCGTCTTTCCCGAAGCAGACTTCGTTGTCCCATGAGCGTTAGACTGGCCGTGATCGGTGCGGGAAGCGCCGCTGCGGCCGCGACGCACGTCATTGGCACCGCGCACCCGGACGCCGAGATCACGGTTTTCGAAAAGTCTCGGGGCGTCTGCGGCCGTGCCGCCGCCCGGAGGCGCACGGCGGGAGAACGGCAGTACGTGTACGACTACGGGGCCAACTACCTCACCGACGATGATCCTCGCGTCAATGCGCTTGTGACAGACGCGCTGGCCGACGGGCTGGTTGAGGTGGACGGCCCGATCTGGACGTTTGATGCGGCAGGGAATGTGAGCGAAGGACGCGATGCCGACAAACGTAGGTGGACGTACGCGGACGGAATTACCCGCCTGGCCAAGCACCTCTTTGAACAGGCCGGCGTGGCGGTACAGCAGACCACCCGCATTGTCGACGTTGCGGGTGGGGAAGGGACCGGCTCTGGCGCACAGGCTAGGCCGAGCGGTGCTCCGTGGGGGGCAGAGGGGTGGCGCCTCACCGATGCCGACGGTCAAGCGCACGGCCCGTTCGACGCGCTGCTGCTCAACCCTCCGGCTCCGCAGACGGCCCACCTCCTGCGCGCGACGGGCGTGGAGGCCGCGGACCAGCTCGGCGCTGCCGCCGAAGCAGTGGAGTACCGAACGGTCTGGACGGCCGTCCTAGGATACGAGTTCTCGGTGGAGGCCCCCTACTACGCGCTGGTGAACGCCGACAAAGAGCACGCGGTCGGGTGGATTGGACGCGAGAAGCGGAAGCCGGGACACGTCCCGGACGGAGAGTCGGTCCTCGTCGTACAGGCCAACGCGAAATGGTCGGCCAAGCGCTACGAGGAAGCGCCCGACGACAACATCGCTGTCCTGGCGCGCCACGCCGCGGATGTTATGGGGGAGGAGCGGCTGGCAGCCCCCGACTGGACGGACTGGCAGGGATGGCGGTACGCGCTGCCCGAGGGCGCGGTGGAGCGTGAAGCGCTCCGGGAAGCAGCGCGCAGTGGGGTGTATGCGGCCGGCGACTGGGTGGCCGGTGAGGCGCGGCTCCACGCCGCGGTCCGCAGTGGGTTGAAAACGGGAGAGCGCATCGCCCGCGCTCTCGACGAATCGTCCGCTTCTCCTCTATAGGGCACGCTCAAGAGCTGGGGCACGCTCGAGAGGTCTGGGGGCGCGAGGAGCCATGGCGGGCCGACTCCGTGGCTGTGAACATGCGAAAGGGGAAAATCCTGGAAGCCTGGCTCAAACGCGGCCGCGGACCGTTGATTTGCCGTCCATCATGATCGAAGGCTCTTGGGCCCAGTGGGCCGAAGCCGTCCGGGTGGGTCTGCGGATGAGACCTGCTCTCGCCCGCTTCTTGGTCCTGCTGCCCCGTGCCGGCTGTGCCGACCCGGGCCGCAGGCGGCGGGGCGATCTGTCCCTCCAGCGAAAGGCACAGCCCAAACTAGCCTCCCCCTCGACTCGCCCCTTGCATGCTCGACGCCCGTGTCTGCTCACGCCACGCCTCCTCCCGACCGAGTTCACGCGTTTATGCAGGGGCCGGTGTTGGGGCGCTTCTGGCGGCGGTCCTGCTCGCTGGGGGGGCGGTGGGCGCCGTGCCGGCAGACGGGCAGGGTCGAGCGTCTCCGGGAGGGGCCGCCGCAGAGGACAGCTCGGAACGGGACACAGTACTGGTGGAAGACTTTGAGCAAAGCCGCCCCGGCCGTTTCCCCGACGGATGGGCGTTCGTGACACGAGGGGGCGGGTCCCGGTCTTACGAAGAGAGCCGCGATCCAGGCGAGCAGGTCGTCGTGCGGGCCGCGGACGGAGGCCGCTTCGTCCGTCTCACCACGCGGGGCGAGGTTCTCCGCTATACGAAGCGCAACGGGGACGATTTCGAGTGGAATATTGAACGGCATCCCCGGCTGGCTTGGCGGTGGCGCGCGCTGGCGCTGCCGGAGGGGGCGAGCGAAACGGGAGAAAACGACACAGGCGGGGCTATTTACGTCACCTTTGGCACCGACTGGCTGGGGCGGCCCCTCTCCATTAAATACACCTACAGCTCGTCGCTGCCCACGGGCACCACGGTTTCGTTCGGGACGCTGCAGGTCGTGGTGGTCAGTTCCGCGGCGGAGGATGCTCCCGGTCGATGGAAAACGGTCCGCCGCAACGTACGGGCCGACTACCGCCGCCTCTTCGGCGAGCCCCCGCCCAGCCACACCGTAGCAATCACCCTCTGGAGCGACTCGGACACCACCGGAGGACGTGCCACGGTCGACATCGATGACCTGCGCCTCCTCCCGCCCCGGCGGTAGCCGTTCGCGTCTGCGCTGTGCCCCCGCCGGCCCCACAGCCGTTGCGCGGGGCTGGGCCGGTGTCTGGGTGCACGAACGGCTCCGAGGACTGGAGAGAAGCGCGAGAGAGACGTTGAGGGCGGGCCTACAGAGCAGAGGCAACCCCACGACTGCCGCGCACACGATTGCGGTCCGGGCATAAAGCCGTTTCCCAACAATCCGTTACGTCGCCTCGTCAGGCCCCGGTGCATCTTTTGCACCGTGGGTCTCCACGTCCGGGGCTCGCGGGAGGCGCGCAGTGAACCGACTTCCCACGCCCGCCTCCGTCGCCACGTCGAGACGGCCGTTCATTTCCTCGGTCGCTTTCTGCGTAACGGCCAGTCCCACGCCGCTGCCCTCGTACTCTCGCCCGATGCCCTCGGAGGCCTGCCGAAAGGGCTCGAACAGCTCCTCGGCCCGCTCGGGGTCCATCCCAATGCCGGTGTCTTCCACCTCCAGGACGGCCGCGTCCTCCTCGTAGCGAGCACGCACCTGCACGCGGCCCTCCTCGGTGTACTTAATGGCGTTGGAGAGGAGGTTCTGAAGCACGATCTGCACGCCGCCGGCATCGGCCCGGGCCCAGACCGCCGCCGCGCCGGTCTCTGCTGCCGCCGCGCCGGTCTCCACCTCCAGCGAAAGGCCCTTCGCC
>CAZFJR010000066.1:0-16144 GCA_964519235.1 uncultured Salinivenus sp.
GCGCAAGATCTCGCTCTTCTGCAACGTCGAGGAGGAGGCCGTCATCCAGATGCTCGACGCGGAAACCATCTACGAGGTGCCGCTCCTTTTGAAGGAGGAAGGCATGGGCGAACTGGTGGTGGACCGCTTCTATCCCAACCGGGCAGAACAAGAGGTGTGCAGCGACACGCCCGACCTCAGCGACTGGATTGGGTTTCTAAAGCGGCTGAAGAACCCGGAGGAGACCGTCCCCATCGCCCTCGTCGGCAAGTACGTCGAACACCAGGACGCCTACAAGTCGATCACCGAGAGCTTCATCCTCGCCGGCGTCCCGGACGAGGTGCAGGTGGAGGTGAAGTATGTGCTGTCGGAGGACCTGACGCCGGGCACCGTGGAGTCGGCGCTCGGGGACGTGGCGGGCGTGCTGGTGGCGCCGGGCTTCGGGGACCGGGGGGTGGAGGGCAAGATCCTGGCGGCCCAGTACGCCCGCGAGCAAGACCTGCCGTTCTTCGGCATCTGCCTCGGGCTGCAGTGCGCCATCGTCGAGTTTGCGCGGCACGTGTGTGGGTGGGAGGGCGCCCACTCCACCGAGTTCGACGAAGAGACGTCGTACCCGGTGATCGACCTCATGGAGGAGCAGAAAGAGATTACGGAAAAGGGCGGGACCATGCGCCTGGGGCAGTACGACTGCCGGATCCAAGACGGCTCGCGCGCCCACGGAATCTACGGGACCGATCGGGTGCAGGAGCGCCACCGCCACCGCTACGAGGTGAACAACGTGCTCCGATACAAGCTGCTGGAAGAGGGAATGCGCTTCAGCGGGGTGAACCCCGACACCGATCTGGTCGAGATCATGGAACTGCCGGACAAGCGCTGGTTTTTGGGCGTGCAGTTCCATCCCGAGTACCGCACCACCGTGGGGCATCCGCACCCGCTGTTTCGGTCGTTCGTGCGGGCCTGTACCACCTACGCCCACGAGCAAGACCTGGTCGCTTCGCCCCAGCCGCCGGAGCGGGAGGCCGTGCCGCTGGCGTCGGTCGACATGTAGCGTCGGTCGACATGTAGCTGGCGTTGGGCCGCTGGTCGCCGACCGAGAGACGATCCGGCTTCGGCCGGGGGAGACCTCAAAGCGTGCGGATGAGGCCGAGCACGCGGCCCACGATGTAGCACCCCGGATCGTCGGGGGCGAACGTTTCTTCGGCGTAGTGCCGGTCCGCCGGACGGAGATGGAAGCGGCGGTTTGCGAAGCGAAATTCGCGAGGCAGCAGCTGCGTTTCCACCAGCGCAGCCACGAAGGTGCCGTTCTTCAGATCGGCCCAGTCCATCTCCTCAACGAGCAGCAGGTCTCCCTTGTGAATGCCGGCCCCGTTCATCCCGTCGTCCCCGGCGGGACCGAGAAGGCAAGCCCCCGGGTCCGCAGCCTCCCGAAGCAGACGGTCGTCCACCGAGAGGGTGCCCGCAGGTCGCTCTCGCAGCCGCTCGGGGTGATCGCTGGGCGTGCGGCTGACGATGGGCAGACTGGGCAGGCCGCCCCCCATCCCGAGCGGGTCCTGCTCCTGGTCGGCCAGCTGAATGCTGCGCGCCTCGTGCTTCTCGCGCTCAATCCAGCCCTTCTTCTCGAGCGCCCGGAGCAGCTTGTACACCCCGTTGGTCGATGAGATGCCCAGGGCCTCGCCAATTTCTTCCAGGGTTGGGGGCTTCTGCTTCCGATCGATATATCCCCGGATAAACTCGTAGGCTTCGTTTTGGCGCTGGGTGAGGCGGTCCTTGGGCATGGCAGAGGCAGCGAGGAGAAGGCGAAGAGAAGACCGGCGGAAGAAAACGGACGGTGCAGGGCGTGTGCCCAGGCACGAGGCTGAGCCTAAGGCACGAGGCCGGTGGGGGCTGCGGACGTGAATGGCGTGTGAGACGCGGTGGGACCTCCGGCCGCCGCGACCGCCGTGCGAGCCATAAGAGCCGCACCGGCAACACGTCCGCATGACACGCCGCCCCGCAACAACCGTCCTACAACATATGTGTGCAGCCGAGAATGCAGCAATAAATAGAGGGTGAATAAATTTTTACCCCCTTATCTTTAGTGGTGAAATTATGTTCACCCTCTCGGGGTGCGGAGGAGGTTTTTCGGGCGAGCGGGCATGTGCACATGCCTTGTACATGTGGAGGGTTCGGGGAAAAATCGGCTTTTTCGGCGATCTACCTTGACATTGGGGTGAAAAGCCGTACATTGTGGAGCGCGTGGGGAAATGTGGGGAATTGTCCCAGGAAGTCCCCACTGGGATTGCCGTCTTGTGGACCGTTGGTCCGCACCACGCGTGGGGAAGCGCTCGTTATGGTTTTTAAAGGGCAGGCCGAACATTCCGTCGACAGCAAGGGACGGGTTGCCATCCCGGCCAAGATGCGGAAGGCCATGGCTCCGGAGGCCAACGAGACATTTACGATTACGCGGGGTTTTGAAGACTGCATTTTCCTGTACCCCATGGACAAATGGTCCGACATCGAGGAGGAAATCGGGAGCCTGAACATGTACGACCGAGAGGTTCGCGACTTTGTGCGGACCATTATGATGTGGGCCGACGAGGACTCGCTCGACGGGCAAGGTCGTGTGAGCCTTCCGAACCCGCTCCTCGACTTCGCCGGCCTTGACAGTTCGGCACTCATCCTAGGGGCGTTCGATCACATCGAGATCTGGGATCCGGGGCAGTTTGATGCCTACCTCAATGAGCAGCCCGACGACTACGAGACGCTCGCCGAAAGTGTGATGAGCATGTAGAGGCATCGCCACAAGAGGCATCGCCACAAGAGGCATCGCCACAAGAGGCATCGCCACACAGAGACGGTCAAAAACGGCCCGTGAGGGCCTGCGACACGGACCGATGGCAGCCATGGACGCACACGACGATTCTGCTGACGACGGCGACCCGTTGCGGTACGCGACGACCTTCCACGCACCTGTTCTTTCACACGACGTGCAGGCCCGGCTCGTCACCGACGCGGACGGGCGTTACGTCGACGCCACTCTTGGCGGCGGCGGGCACGCCCAGGCCCTGCTCGACGTGCTCGGCCCTGAGGGCCGGGTGCTTGGCATTGACCGGGACCCGGAGGCGCTAGCCGAAGCGCGCGATCGCCTTGCTGATGCCCGCAAGGCCGGGCGCTTCCGGGCGGTCCGTGGCACCTTTGGGGAGCTTCGCGACGTGCTGGCGGCCGAGGACTTTCTCCCGGCCTGCGGGGTGCTGTTCGATCTCGGGGTGTCGTCGCACCAGATCGACGTGCCGGAGCGCGGCTTTAGCTATCGGGAGGAGGGCCCGCTCGATATGCGGATGAACCCGCAGCGCGGCCTGACGGCTCAGCAGGTCGTGAATACGTGGAGCGAGCGCGACCTGCGGGACGTGCTCCGCGAATACGGCGAGGACCCTCGCGCCGGTGCCCTTGCGCGGTCCATCGTTGAGGCCCGCCCACTCGACACGACGCGCGACCTGGCGGAGGTGGTTGAAGGCAGCGTGCCGCCGCCTGATACGGTGAAGACACTGACCCGCGTGTTTCAGGGACTCCGCATTGTGGTCAACGCGGAACTGGACGAACTGGAAAGCGCGCTGGAACAGGCCACGGAGTGCGTGCGCCCTGGTGGCCGTATTGCCGTCATCAGTTATCATTCGCTAGAAGACCGACGCACAAAACGGTACCTGCGCTACGGAAACTTCGAGGGCGAGCCCCGGCGCGACCTGTACGGCCATCTGGTGGCCCCGTGGACGGAGACGCCCCGCGGCCCCATTGAGGCGTCCGAGGCGGAGGTGGCGGCCAACCCGCGGGCCCGGAGTGCCCGGCTACGGGTGGCGGAGCGTCAGGACGAAGACGCCATGGGCACCCCGATGCCGCCTTTCTCCTGACCCGGCGCGGCCGCCCCTGGCGGCGCCCAGGGGCCACGCTCCAACACCTCCAAGCAATGAGGCCACGCTGCAACACACGACGACGTCCTCTGCGATCATGAGCACATCACGCGATACATCCCGTACCGGCAGCGGCTCCGACCGCTCCTCCCAACGAAATCGGTCCGTCCTCTGGCCCGGTGGGAGCGGCGACGGAGCCCCCCGCTCGTCGAGCGAGCCGCTCCCGTCGGACCGATCCCGCTTCCCCGAATCAAACGGATGGGTGCGGCACGGCACAGCCCTGCCGGGATGGTCCGACCTCGAGCCTTCCACAAACCGAAAGCGCACCGGCGCCGACGACACGTTTCTGCAGAACGTATCGACCGGGCGCTTCGCGCTGCTCATTCTCGTGGTGGCCGGGCTGTTTACCCTCTATGTGGGACATGTACACACCACAACCGATCTCTACAACCAGTTGCAACAGGCGCGGACGCAGAACCAGCAATTGCACCTGAAGCACAACCGCCTGGAAGGGGCGTACGACCGCCGCACAGGGCCATCCGTCATCTACGAGCGGGCCCGTGCGCTCGGACTGCAGGAAAGCGTGTCGTACGGCTCCCCAATCCGCCTGAGCAGTGGGCGCGAATGAAGTCGAGTCCCCGCACACGTGCGAGTTTTTTCGCTTCCCCCCAACCGGCCGGCACCCTGAACGAAGCGGTTCCGGCGCCGGCCGTGCCCCCCTCCGTCGTTCTAACCGCCCGTCGTTGCCATGACGCCGAAAGACCAAATTCGGGCCCGGATGTACGTGGTGCTGACGCTGCTTGGCCTCGTCCCGCTGGCCGTGGCCGGGCAGATGGGCTGGATCGTGGTGACCGAAACCGACACGCTTCGGAGTCAGGTGCGGGCGCAAGCGCGGTCTACGGTCGACATTCCGGCAATGCGGGGCGCCATCCTGGATCGGGACGGCCGCGGTCTCGCCATCAACACGGCTCGGTACGACCTGGCCCTCGACCCAACGGTGGAGGGCTTTTCGGCACGGGCAGAGTCGTTCTACGACAGGCTGGCCGCCCTTACCGGCCCTCCGGCGGCGCATTACCGGCGCGCGGTGCGGACGCGGCACAGTCCCCAATATGTAAAGCTCCGAGAAGGGCTTACGCCGCCGCAGCAGGAGCGCATTCGGGCGTGGGACGTGCCGGGGGTCATCCTAACCCCCGAGTTTGGGCGGCGTTACAACTACGGGGCCACGGCGGCCCACGTCGTGGGGCACGTGGGCAGCGACGGGCAGGGCTTAGCCGGGCTAGAACTGACCTACGACGACACCCTGCGCGGAACGCCGGGGCGCCGCATCGTACGGCGGGACCGGAGCGGTCGCATTGAGGCATACGTGGGCGGGAAGGGGGTGTCCCCGCAGCGAGGGGACGACCTGGTCCTTACGATTGATCTGGTGCGCCAGGCGGCCCTCGAAGACGAACTGCGCCGCGGCGTGCGGACGAGCGGGGCGGAGTGGGGCACGGCCGTGGCCATGAACCCGAACACGGGCGCGGTGCTGGCCATGGCCAATGTGCCTACCTACAACCCCAACCGCCCGGGCGCCGCTCCCGAAGCGGCACGCCGCAACCGTGCCATCACCGACCGCTTTGAGCCAGGTTCCACGTTCAAACTCGTCGGGGCCGTGGCCGCCCTCGAACAGGGAGGGATTGGCCTCGGCGACTCCGTGGACACCGGAGACGGGTGGGCCGTTTTTCACGGCCATACGATGAAGGACGTGCACGCATACGGCACCCTTTCGTTTGGAGGCGTCCTCGCAAAGTCGAGCAACGTGGGCATGGCCAAGACTGTGGACCGGCTCGACCGGGGCGTCTTCTACCAGTACGCCCGCAACATGGGCTTTAGCCAGCCCACCTGGATTGACCTCCCCGGGGAGGTGAGCGGTGTGCTGAAGCGACCGCCCGCGTGGAGCGCCACCACCCAAACGTCCATGGCCATCGGGTACGAGGTGGCCGTAACCCCGCTGCAGCTGCTCGTGGCGTACAGCGCCCTCGCCAACGGCGGCCACATCGTAAAGCCCTACGTGGTGGCCGAGCGGCGGACAATGGCGGGCACTACCCTGTGGCGCAATGAGCCGGAAACCATTCGGCGCGCCTTCGAGGCGGAGACCGCCGATACGCTTCGGGCGGCCTTCGAGCGCGTGGTGAACAGCGGAACGGGCACCCACGCAGAAATCGAGGGGCTCCGCGTGGCGGGCAAGACGGGGACGGCGCTCGAAATCGAGAACGGACAGTACTCGACCGAAGAAGCACGTGCCTCATTCGTCGGATTTTTTCCGGCCGACGCCCCGAAAGTGGCGCTGCTCGTGGTGCTGGGGAATCCGGACGGGGGGCTGTACGGCGGCGACGTCGCCGCACCGGTCTTTCGGCGGGTGGCCCGGCGCTGGGCTGGCACCTTTCCCGCGGTGGTGAACCGCATGACCCGCGATGCGCCCCCGGCCCCCAATGGGGGCCTGGCGGCATCCACCGCGGCGGCGCTCCCCTCCGGCCGGCCCGACACTATGCCCGATTTCCGAGGCCTCAGCACGCGCCGGGCGGTGACGTGGCTGCAGGACCGCGGCGTCTCGCCTCGGATCGACGGGCAGGGCGAGATTGTGCGCCAGCGGCCCGCGCCGGGCGCGCCGCTTCCCACGCAGGCCTTCCTCGCGGCATCCCAATAAGCCATGGCGGGTGCACATTCCGCACGTCCCGACTCGAACAAACGCCCGGCGGGCACATCGCTCTCGGGGGCGGCGCTGCGGCGCCGGCTCCAGACAGCGGGGCTGCTCGAGACGGTGCACGGCGAGACGGACGCAACACTGAATACACTGACCATCGACGGCCTGACGGACGACAGTCGGGCCGTGGAGCCGGGCAGCGCCTTCGTCGCAATTCGCGGTGAGGCGGCCGACGGGCATTCGTTCATTGACATGGCGGTAGAACACGGCGCACGCCTCGTGGTCTGCGAGGCGGTGCCGCAACAAGCGCACGAACGCTTCCCCGGCGCTGTCTTCGCCCGCGTGACAGATGCGCGTGCGGCCCTCGCCGAGATGGCTGCAGCCTGGTACGGTGATCCGGCCGACGCCCTTCGGCTGGTAGGTGTGACGGGGACCAACGGAAAGACGACAGTGGCCTACCTTCTGCATCACCTGTTGCGGGCGCTCGGCGTTCCGACGGGGCTCCTCAGTACCATCGAGGTGCGCACGGGCGCCGAGACGGCGAAGATGGACCTCACGACGCCGGGGCCAATCGCCCTGCACCGCACGCTGCGGCAGATGGTAGACGCCGGCTGCACAGCCTGCACCATGGAGGTGTCGTCCCACGCCCTCGCCCAGAAGCGTGTGCACGGGCTCGACTACGAAACGGCCCTGTTTACCAACCTTTCGACCGATCACCTCGACTACCACGGCAGCCCCGAGGCCTACCGGGCGGCGAAGAAACGACTCTTCGACGGGCTTGGCCCCGACGCCACGGCCGTCTGCAACGCCGACGACGAGGCCGGCCCGGCCATGGTGGCCGACACGGCGGCGTCGGTCGTGTCGTACGCGCTCGAGGCTGCGGCGGACGTGGAGGTGGACGTCCTCGAGAGCCGCGTTGAAGGCCTGCGCCTGCGCATCAACGGCCGAGAGCGCCGGTTCCGGCTGGCGGGGCGCTTCAACGCGTACAATGTGGCGGCCGCGTACGGGGCCGGAAGGGCGCTCGGCTTTGGGCGAGACGCGGTGCTCGATGCGCTGGCCGAGGCACCGCCGGTGCCGGGCCGCTTCGAGCCGCTTCGCTTCGCAGACGGCCCCACGGTGATTGTCGACTACGCCCACACCCCCGATGCTCTGAACAACATCCTCCGGGCCGTCCGCGCCACAATGCCTGACGGCGCAACCCTCTGGTGCGTGTTCGGCTGCGGTGGGGACCGCGACCCGAGCAAGCGCCCCGCCATGGGCCGCATCGCCGAGCGGTTGGCCGACCGCACCATCGTGACGAGCGACAACCCCCGCACCGAGGAGCCGGTGGCCATCCTGCGCGACATCCGCGACGGGGTGGCGCGCCCGGACACGATGCGCTGGATTGTGGACCGCGAAGAGGCCCTCCAGGCCGCGGCCGATGCGGCAGGACCGGACGACGTGGTGGTGGTGGCCGGCAAGGGCCACGAGACGACGCAAACCATCGGCACCGACACGCACCCCTTCGACGACCGTGAGATGGCACGACGATATTTTGGTTGAGCGAGAGCGTGGGCCCGTGGGCGCATGAGAGCCCCAACTCTCGTACGCTCGTGCCCCTGCGCTTTTGACTCCCACGCACCATGCTCTACTACCTCATCGACTACATTGAGCGGCTGTACCACCCGCCGGGGTTTCAGGTAATTCGGTTTATCACCGTACGGGCGGCGCTGGCGTCCATTACGGCGCTGGTGATTGCCCTGGTGGCGGGACGCGGCATCATTCGCTGGCTGCGGCGGCAGCAGCTGGGCGAGCAGGTACGGGAGGGCGAGGCGGCCGGGGCGGTAAGCCACGTCCACAAAGCCGGCACGCCCACGATGGGAGGCATCATCATCCTGCTGGCCGTGGGGGGCGCTACGCTGCTCTGGGGTGCCATCGCCAACACGTACGTGTGGCTGGCCCTGGTGGCCACGACCGGCCTGGGGGCGGTCGGGTTTGTAGACGACTACCTGCAAACGGTGAAAAACTACGAGAAGGGCCTCCCTCCCCGACACAAGCTTGCCGGGCAGGTGGGCATTGGGCTCCTGGTGGGAGGGGTGCTGTATTTTCATCCCGACTTCCAGGCGTACAATACATTCACGTTCATGCCCTTCCTGAAGGGGCAGGTCGTGGACTACGACCTCTTCCGCTTCTGGAAGGTGGGCGTGGACCTGGGCTGGGCGGTGTACCTGCCGGTGGTGGTCTTTATCATCACGGCCGTCTCCAACGCCGTGAACCTGACCGACGGCCTCGACGGCCTCACGACGGGCGTCACGGCATTCGTGTCGCTTGGCCTGCTGGCGCTGGCGTACATCTCGGGCAACATCAATTTTGCAACGTTCCTCAACGTAATGTACCTGCCGGGCACGGGGGAACTGACGGTGTTCGTGGCGGCGGTTACGGCCAGCTGCTTCGGGTTCCTGTGGTACAACGGGTATCCGGCGACGGTCTTCATGGGCGACACTGGGGCCCTTGCGCTCGGGGGGGCGGTGGGGGCGACGGTGCTGATGGTGCGCAAAGAGCTGCTCCTTCCCCTGCTTGGCATCGTGTACTTTGCCGAGGCGGTGTCGGTGATCGTGCAGACGAGCTACTTCAAGTACACGCGCCGCCGCACCGGCACCGGGAAGCGTGTGTTTCAGATGGCGCCCCTGCACCATCACTACGAGGCCCTTGGCATTCACGAGGCGAAAATTGTGACGCGCTTCTGGATTGTAACGGCCATTACCGTGATCGCCGCTCTGCTCATGCTCCGCATCCGATAGGCACGCACAGTCGATGAGCACGCACAGTCGAGCGGGCGCAGGGGCCTAGAACCGCCCGGCCCATGCCACGCCCCGTAGACGCCCGCTCCAGACGGCAGATGAACACGATCATGCCGAGGGGGAGCCGATACGCGACCACTTGACACACATCTCGCTTCCGGAATGAGACCCGACGAGGTCCGCACAAAACGAGCCACCGTGGTGGGCGGCGCCCGCAGCGGGCGGGCCGTGGCCCAACTGCTGGCCGAGGCCGGAGCGGACGTGTTTCTCACCGAGCAGGGGCCACCGCCGGAGGGAACCGAGGCGGTGCTCGATGCCGCCGGGGTGGCGCACGAGTTTGGCGGGCACACCGTGCGGGCGCTCGACGCCGACTTCTTCGTGCTGAGTCCCGGTGTGCCCACGGGGTCGAACATTGTGCAGCAGGCGCTGCGGGCGGGGCTCGGCGTGTACTCGGAAATTGAGGCCGCGTCCTGGTTCTGCGACGCGCCGATGGTGGCCATCACCGGCACCAATGGCAAAACCACCACGACCAGCCTCACGGGACACGTCTTCCGGCAGGCCTTGGCGGATGAGCCGGGGCGGGAGGCCATCGTGGCCGGCAACATCGGGTACCCGTTTTCCGACTACGTGCTCGACGTGGAGCCGACGGACCTGGTGGTGCTGGAGGTGTCGAGCTTCCAGCTCGATCACGTCGATGCCTTCCGGCCCCGCGTGAGCGTACTGCTGAATATTACGCCCGATCACTTGGGACGCTACGACCACGATTTTGAGGCGTACGTGCAGGCCAAGTGCAATGTGTTCCGCAATCAGGGGCCGGGCGACGTGGTGGTGTACAACTGCGACGACGACACCGTACGGGCGAAGGTGGAGGCGGCCGTCCGAGAGACGGGCATCCGCCCGCTGGCCCTGACGCTGGATGGCGTGCCGGAGGCGGGAGGCGGGCTGCGCGACGACCGCATCGTTCTTCGCATTGACGACGAGGACGAACTTATGCATACCGACGAGCTGGCCCTTCGGGGGCGCCACAACATGTACAACTCGCTCGCGGCCGCGGTGTCGGCCCGCGTGATGGAGGTAGAGAACGACGTGATCCGCGAGAGCCTGGGCGGCTTTGAAGGCGTACCGCACCGGCTGGAAGAGGTGCGTACGGTCAACGGCGTGCTCTACGTGAACGACTCGAAAGCAACCAACGTGAACGCCGTGTGGTACGCCCTGGAGAGCTTCGACCGGCCCGTGGTGCTGATTGCGGGCGGCCGCGACAAGGGCAACGACTACACCGACCTCAAGCCGCTCGTGCGCGAGCAGGTGCGTGCGGTGGTGGCCCTTGGCGAAAGTGCCGAGACGGTGATGCAGGAGCTTGGCACGCAGGCTCCCGACTGCGCCCGGGCCGAAACCATGGAAGACGCCCTCAACCGCGCGCAGGCGTTCGCCCGCCAGGGGGACGCCGTGCTCCTGAGTCCAGCCTGCGCGTCGTTCGACATGTACGAAAGCTACGAGGAACGGGGCGCCCTCTTTCGCCGCCTCGTCAAGACGTTGCTATAACGCGCGAAGAGTGATACGTGAAGGGTGATTCCTGAGAGGTGAAGTCACACGTCACGTATCACGCATCACACGACTTTAGTCCCGTGATTGGGATGTTGAATAACGAAAACCGACAATGAGCGTCATTCAAACCCTCCGACATAAAGTTGCCAGCCAGGCCCCCGCGGACAAGTACGTGGTGTGGACCGTGCTGGCACTGGCAGCGGCGGGAGTCGTGGCCGTCTACAGCGCGGTCACGTACCTGGCGGAAGTGCGGGCGGGTACCGAGCCGGTGCACTTTCTGGTGCGGCACCTGGCCCGGGTCGGGATTGCGCTGGGCGCCATGGGGGCGGTGAGCCTGATCGACTACCGCACGCTGGCCCGTTACAGCCGTCTCGCCCTGCTGGGAACGCTGCTTCTCCTGGTGGCCGTGAAGGGCGTTGGGTTCTTCTCGCCCGGTGCCGACCGATGGCTGCGAATAGCGGGGTTTGGGTTTCAGCCGTCGGAGCTAGCGCGCCTGGCCCTCGTTTTCTACGTGGCCGTCCTGCTGGTGCAGAAACAGGACTACGTGAAGAGCTTCGTGCAGGCCTTTTTGCCCATTCTGGTGTGGGTGGTGCTCACGGTAGGACTCATCGGGCTCGACGATCTGTCGACGGCCTCGGTGGTCCTGCTCTCGGTGATGCTCATGTGCTTTGTGGGGCGGATCAGCGTGGTACAGCTTGCGGGGCTCGGGCTGTTGGGAATGGCCCTGGCGTTTGGGCACGTGGCCAGCTCGCCGGACCGGGCTGCGCGCGTGGAGGCCTACCTGGGCATGGACCTGTTTGCCTCTACCAACCCTGAAACGGTGATGGACGCGCAGGGCGAGCGCTACCAGTCGCGCCAGGCGCGCATGGCCTTCGCAATGGGCGGGCTCACGGGGGTGGGGCCGGGCAAAAGCGTGCAACGCGACTTCCTGCCGGCGCCCTACAACGATTTTATTTTCGCGATCATTGCCGAGGAATACGGCCTTCTCGGAGCCTTGGCCCTGCTGCTCGGCTTCTGCGTGCTCCTTTTCCGCGGCTACCTGCGCATTGCGCGGGACGCCCCCGACCCACTGGGCCTCATCCTGGCGGTCGGCTTTACGACGATGATGGTAACGTACGGCTTCGTGCACGCGGGCGTGGCGTGCGGCCTGCTGCCGGTGACGGGCCTGCCGCTGCCCTTCGTCTCGTACGGGGGCACGTCGCTGCTGTCAAACGGCATCATGGCCGGCGTGCTGTTAAACATTTCACGACAGACCAACGAATAGCCCCTCGACCTTCACACAGCCCCTCGATCTCCATAACGCGAACGGGGCTCCCAGGACCGAAGCGCCCTTCCTTGCGGTACGGGGCGCCCCTGCACAGACGGACTTTGATCATGAGCACCCGCGCTCCCCACATTCTGATGGTTGGTGGCGGCACCGGGGGACACGTGTACCCGGCCCTCGCCATCGCCGATGCCGTGCGGGCCCTGCGCCCGGACGCCCAGGTGGTGTTTGCCGGAACGCAGGACCGTCTGGAGGCGCGCGCCGTGCCGGAGGCGGGATACGCCCTGCACCCAATTACGGCGGAGGGCGTGCATCGCGGGTCGGTGACGGCCAACCTGACGGTGCCAGTACGCATGATGCGCGGGCTGCTGCAGAGCTGGCGCCTGGTCGGGGCCCTGGAGCCGGATGTGGCGGTAGGCACTGGAGGATACGTGGCCGGGCCGGTGCTGCTGGCCGCCTGGCTGCGGGGACGCCCCCTCCTCATCCAGGAGCAAAACGCCTACGCGGGCCTCACCAACCGGGTGCTGGCGCGTCTCGCCTCGCGCATCCACCTCGCCTTCGAGGACGCCCGAGACTGGGTGCCGGACGAGCGAGCTGTGATGAGCGGCAACCCCACGCGCCGGACGCTCCGCGAGGCCGATCCCGCCGAGGCGCGTGCCGCCTACAACCTGCCCGACGAGGCGCAGATGGTGCTCGTGATGGGCGGCTCGCTGGGAAGCGCGGCCCTCAACGGCGCAGTGCAGCGCCATCTCCCGGCGCTTCTGGAGAACGAGAAGGTACACGTGGTGTGGCAGACGGGCACCCGCTATCACGACACCATCGCCCGTGAGGTCGGCGCGCATCCCCGGCTCCAAATCATCGAGTACATCGACCAGATGGGCCTGGCCTACGCCGCCGCAACCCTCGCGGTGTGCCGCGCCGGTGCCCTCACGTGCAGCGAGCTGCTGGTAACGGGTACACCCGCCGTGCTCGTGCCCTCCCCCAACGTAACGGCCGATCACCAGACAAAGAACGCGCGAAGCATGGAGCAAGCCGGCGCAGCCACGGTGCTGCCGGAACCAGAACTAGAGACGCGCCTGGGCACGCAGGTAACAGGCCTGCTCGACAATCCGGCGGCGCTCCGTGACATGGCCGCGGCCGCGTGGGCCCACGCCCATCCCGATGCCGCCGAGACCATTGCCCGCGACGTGCTCACCCTTGCCGATCACTATCGCTCGAATTGACTCGCCGTTGTCACCCGACGGCCCCTTGTACAGCCCGGGTCGCCTGCCCCTCCCGTGCGAGGCCCGCGGGCACTCCTCCTCTGAGCACTCCTCCTTTGAATTGGCCTCCCTGTTTTCCGACGCGCCCTTCTCGATGACTGAACTCCGCACCCAACCGGCCCTGGGCCGCATCCGCCAAGTCCACATGGTGGGCATTGGGGGCATCGGCATGAGCTCCATCGCCGAGGTGCTCCTGAACCGCGGCTACACCGTGACGGGCTCGGATCTCGAGACCAGCGACGTCACGAAGCGACTAGAGGCGCAGGGCGCTACGGTCTACGAGGGGCACGCCGCCGAGCAGGTGGGCGCGGCCGATGTGGTGGTCTATTCCAGCGCTGTCGACCCGGAGGAAAACCCCGAGACGCAGGAGGCGGAGCGCCGCCGCATCTCGCTCATCCCGCGGGCCGAGATGCTGGGCGAGCTGATCCGGATGAAGTTCGGCGTGGGAGTGGCCGGCACCCACGGCAAGACGACCACGACCTCCATGGCCGGGCTTGTCGTGGCCGAGGGGGGGTTCGATCCCACCGTTATCGTGGGCGGCAAGGTGACGGCGTTTGGGTCCAACGCCGTGACGGGGGAAGGGGACGTGATTGTGATTGAGGCCGACGAGTACGATCGCACGTTCCTGCGGCTCACGCCTTCGCTGGCTGTCATCACGAGCATCGAAGAGGACCACCTCGACGTCTACGAGGACCTGGAGGCCCTGCAGGATGCCTTTGCCGAGTACGCCAACAGCGTGCCCTTCTTCGGGGCGGCCATCCTCTGCCTCGACGACCCGAATGTGCAGGCCATCGTGGGCGACATCGAGCGCCGCGTCATCACCTACGGCACCACGCGCCAGGCCGAGGTGCGGGCCGAAAACATCCGGCGCGAGGCGATGACGACGCGCTTCGACGTGACGTTTCGGGGAACGCAGCTTGGCGAGATTGCGCTCCGGGTGCCCGGCCTCCACAACGTGCGCAACGCGCTAGCGGCGGTAGCGGTGGGGCAAGAGCTCGAAATCGAGTTCGAAAAGGTGCGCGACGGGCTGGAGGGGTTCACTGGCGTGCGCCGCCGCTTCGAACAAAAGGCGGACATCGGAGGGATCACGGTGCTCGACGACTACGCCCACCACCCGACCGAAATTGAAGCCACCCTCGACGCCGCGCATCAAGGCTTTCCCAACCGGCGCGTCGTGGCGGTCTTTCAGCCGCACCTGTACTCTCGCACGCACAACTTCATGGACAAATTTGCGCGCGCCTTCTTCAACGCCGACCAACTCGTGCTGACCGACGTGTACGGGGCCCGAGAGGACCCCATTGAAGGGGTCAGCGGAGCGCGTCTGGCCGAGCGGGCCGAGCAGTTTGGCCACCGCGCCGTGCAGTATGTGCCGGACAAGACGGACCTGCCCGACCGCCTCCTAGAGATCGCCGAGCCGGGCGACGTGGTTCTTATGCTGGGGGCGGGCGACATCTGGCGGGCGAGCGAGGCGTTCGCGGAATTGCTTGAAAACAGCAACGAGACAGCGATTGAACGAGACTGAATTTTGATTGAGGGTGTGATGCGTGATTCGTAAAACGTGGAGCCTGGGGAGATCGAATTCCCTGTTCTCACGCGTCGCTCCTCACGCATCACAAGTTCTCCGGTCGTCTCAATAAACACGACGATCATTTTTCGACACTCATGACACGCGACCCAACCGTCCCATTCAGCCGCCGCGTCCTCCGCCTCGCGGGGAGTGCCCTCCTCGTGGCCGGGGTGGGGGCGCTCGGCGTGTTGGGCTGGCAGTGGCGCGCCGGCGCTGTGGTGGAGCGAGTGGCCGTAACTGGCACGCAACACGCCCCGCCCGATACGCTGCGCCGCCTCGCCCAGGTAGACAGCGGCGCCGCGATGGGGGCGGTGGAGCCGGCGTTCGTGGCCGACCGGGTAGCGCGCCATCCGTGGGTGGCGGCGGCGACCGTGACGCCGCACTGGGTGTACGGCACCCTCACCGTTGCGGTCACGGAGCGGACGCCCGCCGCCCTCGCGGTGGACGAACAGGGCCGGCCGGCCTACTATCTCGACCGCGCCGGGTACGCCATGCCGGCGGCCGACAGCGCCGGATACGACGTACCTCTCGTGCGCGGGCTTGAGGCCGAGGCCCCCTGGGGGCGACCCGACACGACAGCGGCCCCGGCCCCGCTGCGCCGCGTGCTTGCGGCCCTTCCGGGGGCGGAGGTGGCCGGCCTTGTGTCCGAAATTGAGGTGGGCCCCAAGGGGCAGATTCGCCTCGTGACCACGCCCCTCGACGGGCACGGGGCAGTGTCCGTGCGCCTTGGCGCTGGCAACCTGCCCCGAAAACTGCGCACGCTCCGCGCCGTAGCCCGCCAGGTGCTCGCCCCGCAGCCCCAGGCCTCCATCCACGAAATCGACCTCCGCTTCGAGGGCCAAGTTGTGACGCGAACGCAGCCCCTCGATGAATGACGCGCAGAGTGTCCCTTCGTGAGTTTTTTCAACGAACGCTCCCCTTTTTCCACAACATACATTCCACAACATACAAGCGTAACGCGCAGCGCCGGGCGCAGGCACGCACGCCGCACGCTCCCCTCCCTCACTGACCCGCAATAGAGCCATGAGTGACAACATTGTTGTAGGAGTCGACATCGGCACCACCAAGGTGTGCGCCGTGGTGGCCGGCAAGGACGAACTCGACCGCGTGAACATTCTCGGGGTAGGCATGGCCCCCTCCGACGGCCTCAACCGCGGGGTGGTGGTCAACATCGACCGCA
>CAZFJR010000067.1:0-4649 GCA_964519235.1 uncultured Salinivenus sp.
GCCGCGACTACACCTACGTGGCCGACATCGTCGACGGCATCGTCCGCAGCCTCCGACGAGCCACCTCCATCGGCACGCCCGAGTACGAAATCATCAACCTTGGCGGGGCGGAAACGACGCAGCTCAAAGACCTCATTTCGGGCATCGCCGACGCCATGGGCACCACGCCCGACATTCAGCAGCTCCCCGAGCAGCCCGGCGACGTGGAGCGCACCTACGCCGACATTTCGAAGGCGCGGCGGCTGCTCGGCTACGCCCCCGATACGCCCATCGGAGAAGGCCTCCGGGTGTTCGCCGACTGGGTCCAAGATTACTACGCCGACCGGCCCGTCCTCGCGGTTTGAAGGCGAACCCGTGAGGGTTCTGTGTAGATTCGGGGACGGGTTGACTTTCTCCCTGCCCGTCCCCTACCGTACGGCTGTTATGAATCAGCGTGCTCTCTCTCCTGCCGGCTCTTTTGCGTCCGGCCGCCGCATCAGCGCGTCCGGCGGTCTGCGTGCGTCTGGCCTGCTTTATCTGGGCCATGCGTATGTCTATTTCTATCCCTCAATGGCCGGCGGCTCGTAACCCTGAGAGCGCATTCACCTGTTCCTGCCCCGCCGGTCCCTGGCCTCCTGGCCCCGGCGGGGTTTTGTCGTACGTGGGCTAGGGGTGCGTGACTGGCGAGGTCTCCGCCCGCTTCGTTGCCCCAATTTGACGAACCGCCCATGACCGCCTCGTCCCCTGCCACCCTTGAGGACGCTCGCGACCGAATCGACGACATCAACGAGCAGGTCGTAAAGCTGCTTGCCGAACGAAAGGCCATCGTTGACCGCCTCTGTGCCCTGAAGGCCGAGGAGGGACGGACCGTGCGGGATCCCGAGCGTGAAGCCGAACTGCTCGCCCGCGTCCGAGAGGCTGCCCGAGAGCAGGGCCTCCCGCCCGACTTGGCAGAGTCCCTTTTCGAAACCATTCTGGAGCATTCCGTGCAGCGCCAGCGCCGCCGCCGGGCCGAAGCCCCGGAGACGGACGAAACGTGCGAGGAGGCCCCCGTGGCCTCCTGTTCTTAAGCCCCCGCGTTGAGTCAGGGGGCAGCCCGTTAGAAGGGCCGGCGGGCTAGAGAAAGAATGAGGCGTCGGCGTGCCGGTGCAGCGCCGCCACGACGGGCCGAATCTCTCAGGGTGGACGGGCATTCAAACACGTCATGCTTCCCTGAACCGGTCCTTCTGCCTCCGCATGGTCGCCTCCCCGAATCGGCCGGACTTCGTTCCGGAATACAACAAGCCAGACGCTCCTGGCCTTCACATGCAGTTCGACAACACCGTCTCTCTCTACCACGTCGTCGAAAAGGGAGATGACTTTGAGACGGCGGCACAAGACATCTTCGGCCTGCTGACGGAGGCGCAGGAGCAATTCCCAGACTGGCCGCGGGTCTTTTATCTCGACATTGAAGGCCACGTGCGGGACGACGGGCGGCTCGAAGAGGACATGGTGGAGCTCCAGCAGGAGTTCCTCCTCGCCGCGATGGGCAAGTTCTTTACGGCGCTGGCCCTTCCCCTGGTGTCCGTGGTAAATCCGGACGATCAGGTCAACGACCTGCCAGACGAGCTCGTCTTGCAGCCCCCTGACGCCGATCTCCCCGAAGAAACCGCGTGGCCGAAGGAGTAAGGTGCGGAATGGGGACGTGGTCATCGGGCCCGTCCATAGGTGTTGCACGGTAGGTGCTGTACGAAAGGTCGCGGGTCCACTCCCGCGATCCCCCTAGAGGCATTCGATTCCCAACGCCACTTACACTTGCCAACATGCACTACCTGATTACGGGCGGAGCCGGATTCATCGGCAGTCATCTTGTGGACCGGCTCATTGAGCAGGGGCACCACGTGCACGTGCTGGACAACCTCTCCACCGGCCAACTCGCCAACGTGCAGCACTGGAAGGGGCACAGCCAGTTTGCCCTCACCATCGGCAGCGTGCTGAACGAGCACGTTCTGAGCCAGTGCATTGCGGAGTGCGACCGGGTCGTTCATCTTGCGGCGGCGGTCGGGGTGGAGCGCATCATGGACCGCCCCGTCGAAACCATCCTGACGAACGTGCGAGGGACGGAGAACGTGTTGCAATTGGCCCGCCACCACGGCAAAAAGACGCTCCTGGCCTCCACCTCCGAGGTGTACGGAAAAGCCATGAGCAAAAACGGGGGCGGCGCGCCGCTCGAAGAGACCGACGACCTTACGATAGGGGCCACCACCAAACGCCGCTGGGCCTACGCGTGCTCGAAGGCCATGGACGAGTTTTTGGCCCAGGCGTACCACGACGAGCACGGCCTGCCGGCGGTGTGCGTGCGCTTTTTCAACACCGTGGGACCGCGCCAATCCGGCAACTACGGCATGGTGGTGCCCACGTTCGTGGAGCGGGCCCTGGGCGGCAAGCCCTTGCAGGTGCACGGGGACGGCACCCAAACCCGCTGTTTCGTGCACGTGGCCGATGCGGTGCGGGCCGTCACCAAACTGATGGAGGCCCCAGAGGCAGAGGGGGAGGTCTTCAACGTGGGCCGCCCGGAAGAAATCTCTATCCGGACACTCGCGGAACGGGTGCGGGCACGAGTCGACGCCGAAGTCGACATTACGCACGTCTCCCACGAAGAGGTGTATGGAGACGGATTCGAGGACATGCAACGGCGCGTGCCGGACCTCGCGAAGCTGAAGGCCACGATCCAGTACGAGCCGCGGTTTTCCATAGAGGACATCCTGCGAGATGTCATTGACGATGTAAAAGCGCGTCGGTCGGGCCGCTCGGTGTCCGAAGAGCACGTGAACGGCACGGTGTAGGCGCGCTGGGCCTGTGCCGCGAGCTCAAAGCGTTCTGGTGACGGGCACGGGGCTGTCCGGGCCCCCACGATCACCGCTCGGTGGCCCCGTCTCGGCGGAAACTGTTCTGGAAGCGGGTTGGTACGCGAAAGAGGAGTTGCCCCCTTCTGTAAGCCAACGCAGATACACAAATTCCCCATTTTGAAGGACCGACCCCTGGAGGAGGGAAGGGCGAAGCACCAGAAACGCAGGGTGGGCCGAGCAGAGCGAGAGCACGCGGTGTGAGTTGCCTCGCTTGCCTCCCGACCCCCGCTGCCTTCCGGTCAGAGGGAAGCATCTTGAGCGCAGCGAAGAAGGGGGGGTAGGACTGGAAAAGCGTCCGGAGGACACTCCACTCGGAATGACCTGATCTGTAACGCATCTTTGCCGACCTGCCTTTGGTTCCCACGCCCGCTATGATATTGATTCCCGCACTGCTCCAGACCGCCGTTTCTTTTCAGGCCAACGCTCCCTCGGGCACGGGACTGGAGTGGCTCACAATTGCCTCTGTCGTCGTGCCGGCCGTCGTGCTCGTAGCACTCGTCTACTGGGGCGCCCAGGAAAGGGTGTAGGCCGGGGGGCAGGAGAATGCGCCCGGTCGGGGCCCTCCGGTGCCGGGGCGCGTGGCTGGACAGAAAACGCGAGCCAAAACGAAAAGCCCGTGCCAACTCGTCTTGGCACGGGCTTCTGTGGTGTAGGCTACGAGATGTAGTTCAGGCCAGGAGAAAGGTACAGGGCACGCGTCTCCACGGCTGTCCCTAGAGATCATCGCACTCGTTTTCCAGGTAGTGGTTCGCGCGCGCCTCGTAGTCGCCGTAGGCCGCGTTCTGGAACGTCTCGCACGCCTCGGCCTTGCTGCCGAGCTCAAACTGAGACTCCCCAATCACGTAGTAGTATTTCGCGGCGTCGCTGCGGCTGCCCTGGTGCATGTCGAGGCCCTCACGCGCCGTCTGGACGGCTTGATCGTACTGGCTTTCCTGAAAGAGAGCCAAGGCGCGATAGAACATAGACTTTGCGCTCGGGTCCACGTACTCCCGCATTTCGTCGAGGGCATCCAGGGCTGTACGGATCTGTGCCTGGGACGGGTTGTCGCCCTGCAAGGCCTTGGAGGCGCGGGCGAGAAACTCGCTCCGGATGCGCTCGGTGGCCAGGCCCGCCACGCGGGTGTTGCCGGTTTCGTTTCCGAGCTCAATGGCCTCCCGGAGTGCCTGCAGGCCAGCGGCGGTGCTGTCCATGTTCACGAGCGCAAGGCCCTGGTTGTAGCGCACGCTGGGATCCTGGTCCGTGTATCCCTTCAGCTTTTTGTAGTGGGACAGGGCCTCTCCGTACTTCTCGTTCTTGAGCGCTGCGCTGCCGGCCGCCTTCAAGCTCTCCACGAGATTGGTTTCAATCTTCCCGACCAAGTTGCTGAGGCCAAGCTTTTCGGCCAGCTGAACCGATTCCTCGAAGCGAGTTGCCGCCACCGTGAAGTTTTTCGCGTTTCCGGCCTTGGCGCCGGCCTTGTACGTCTCTTGGAGCTCCTTCTTCAGCTTCTTCTTCTGGGCGGCGGACAGG
The DNA here is from genome assembly GCA_964519235.1 of uncultured Salinivenus sp. Taxonomy (GTDB): domain Bacteria; phylum Bacteroidota; class Rhodothermia; order Rhodothermales; family Salinibacteraceae; genus Salinibacter. The sequence continues at coordinate 4,377 of CAZFJR010000067.1, forward strand.
GAGCTGCCGTCCTGTGCAACGGCGGGCCCGGCGCTGAGCGAAAGCCCGAATGCGCATGCGAAGGCCGCAACGAGCCGGTAGTTTGCGAGAAGACGATGAAGCCGTTGAGTGTTCATGATGGGGATAATGTGTGCGGGAAGAAGCAACAAACCATTGGCCAAAAACGCCCGGTACGTAGGGGCACCGTGATCTTTTGTTTCCATCCTCTCCGCCGCCCCCTGCTGGGGAGGGAACTGGGCGGGTGCGTCGTGCACGGACCCCGTACGGCTGTGA
>CAZFJR010000067.1:4749-15692 GCA_964519235.1 uncultured Salinivenus sp.
GGAGGGGCGCGTCGAGTCGTTGGGGAAGTAGCACAACGTCCGTGCCGGGCCGCTGGGCAGGAGCAGCCGTTGCCTTGTAAGAGGTGGGCCGCCGCCGTGGCTGAACGCCAAACTGAGCAATGCACACCCCCAATTGCCCAGACGACAGCACACGTTCGTCACAAAACAGCGTGGAGGAAGGGGCGACCGTCGGGGTTTTGTGAAGATCGCATTCGGGGAGGCCGTACGTCTGCTCTTGCGCCCCTCGTGGACGGCAGTGCTCAGGGCTGTCCACAATTCGACACACCTCGGGGCGCTCCGGGACTGAAGGGGAGCGCCGAGGACTGGCATTCGGGGACGACTCTCGTTATTGTTACGAAGGCCGTGAAAGCACTTCGTCGTCGAGTGGCGGGGCGTGCGGCCTTTCTCCGTGCGCATTTCCCTTCAACGCAACACCTCCACTGCACCAATGAAGCTTATCGTTCCCATGGCCGGGCGTGGCACGCGCGTCCGTCCGCACTCGCACGTGACCCCCAAGCCTCTTCTGTCCGTGCGGGGGCGGAGCATTGTCGAGCGCATCGTGGACACCTTCTCGCGGGTGCTCCCGGCGCCGCCCGACGATGGCGTGTTTGTGCTGGGGCCGGATTTTGGCCACGCCATCCGCGATCAGCTGACCGATCTCTGCGAAGCGCGTGGCATCACGCCTCACTTCCCTGTACAGGAGGAGGCCCTCGGCACGGCTCACGCGGTAGGCTGTGCGGGCGAGCACCTGCAGGGCGAGGGCGTGGTCGTGTTCGCTGACACCCTCTTCGAGCTGACCACCGAGGTGACCCTCGGCGACGCGGACGTGATGGCCTTTGTGCGGGAGGTCGACGACCCGAGCCGCTTCGGCGTGGCTGTGCGCAGCGGCGAGGAGGTCGTGGAGCTGGTGGAGAAGCCCGATGAGCCGATCTCCAACGAGGCCCTCATCGGCATCTACTACGTCCGTGAACTGGCCGATCTGAAGGCGGGCATCGATCACGTCATCGACAACGACATGAAAGGGGCCGATGGCGAGTATCAACTCACCGATGCGCTGGACCGCCGCCTGCAGGAAGGCGATATGTTCACCACGGCCAGCGTCGATGCCTGGATGGACTGTGGCACCATCCCGGCCCTCCTAGAAACGACCGGGCGCGTCCTGGAGCGCGAATCGGACGACCTGCACCAGGGCACCGTGCAAGACAGCGTAATCCACGATCCGGTGTACATTGGTCCGGGAGCCACCGTCAAAAATGCGGTGGTGGGCCCTCACGTCTCTATCGAAGAGGGGGGCACCGTGTCCGACGCCGTGGTGCGGGACAGCATCGTCTTTGCGGACGGATCGGTCCAGAATGCGGTGCTCCAAGATTCGGTGGTGGGGCGGGACGCCGCAGTCACACAGGAGCCCCAGAGCCTCAACGTGGGCGACCACTCGCAGATAAACGTGGCGCTGCGCAGCTAGCGGGCCTGCGTGCGGGAGGGCCGCAAGGCGGTTTTTCGGCAAGAGGTTGTTCGGCAAAAAAGCGTTTGGGGGAGGGCTGAGAGCGGCCCTTCCGTCCTGCGCGTGGATTTTGGGTGGACCTCGCGGATTGAGGGTGCTGAAGGCAGTCTGGGCGCGCTGCGTTGGAGCAGCCGGGCCGGCTGTTCGTTGAAAAGATCGAGGGCGGACGGCTCGTGAACCGCTCGGTCCGCGTGCCCGCCGTCCCGGTCCACGAGGGGGCCTGTGGCCTGGGATCCCCCCTTTGCGGATCACGAGTCACGCTTTTCTCCGCCGTCCACCGCCGCTACTCCACCGCCGCCACGCCAACGTTTTTCATGCAGACGTATCCTGATTCGCTGGAAGAAAAGCTTGGGTTCGACGCTGTGCGCGGGCGCCTCGAAGAGCTCGTGCAGAGCCCACTGGGGCGAGAGCGCCTCGATGCCATGCAGCCCGCCCGCACGATGGAGTGGCTGCGGGCGGAGCTCGATCGCGTGGAGGAACTGCAGGGGGCGTTCCGGTACGGCGACGCGGTCCCCCTCAGTCCCATGTACGACCTGCGCGACGCGCTCCGCCGCGCCGCGCCTGAAGACGCCTACATCGACCCGGAGGACCTGAAGGCCATCCGGGAGACCCACATCACGCTCCGGCGGCTGAAGAAACACTTTGCTGCCCGCCGCGACGATTATCCGCGGCTGGCCCACGCTATAGAGCGCATTACGCCCTTGCGGCAACTCGAAGAGCACGTCGCGTCGATTATCGACGAGGATGCAGCCATCCGGGACGATGCCTCGCCCGAGTTGCAGCGCCTGCGGCAGCGCATCCGCACGAAGGAGGAAGCCCTGCGCACCACGCTCGACAAGGCGCTGCGCCGGGCGGTGCGAGAGGGCCACGCCACCGGCGAGCAGGCGACCCTCCGTGGGGGACGCATGGTGATTCCCGTGCGCGCCAGTGCAAAGGGAAAGGTGGAGGGCTTCGTGCACGACCGCTCGGCCAGTGGGCAGACGGTCTACATCGAGCCGGCCGCCTGCCTGGAGCTCAACAACGAGGTGCGCGAGCTCAAAAGCGCGGAGCAGGCCGAAATCGAGCGCATTCTGCGCGAGGTGACCACCCACGTGCGGGCCGAGACGAAGGCCGTCGAGGTCAACCTAAAAGTGCTGGCCCAGTTCGACGTGCTCCGGGCAAAGGCGCGCCTCTCTAACCGTCTGGACGCCTCGGTGCCGAAGCTCAATGAAGACGGGCGCATTGCGCTCTACGAGGGGCGCAATCCGGTGCTGCAGTTGCACTTCGAAGGGCGCGGTGAGGCGGCGGCCCCCGCCGAACGCGCGCTCAACAACGAACCCGACAACGAAGACGCAGTGCCGCCCCGCGAGGTGGTCCCGCTCGACCTAGAACTGGGCGACGACTTCCGCACGCTCGTGATTACGGGCCCCAACGCAGGGGGCAAGACGGTGGCCATGAAGACCGTTGGCCTCTTTTCCCTCATGCTCGCCTACGGCCTGCCCGTGCCCGCCGCGCCCCACTCGTCGTTCCCGCTGTTCGACCAGATTGTGGCCGACATTGGCGACGAGCAGTCGATTGAAGACGACCTGTCCACCTTCAGCTCGCACGTCTCCAACCTCCGTCACATGCTCACTGTGGCGGGGGGCAACGCGCTCGTCCTGATCGACGAGGCCGGCACCGGCACGGATCCGGATGAGGGCGCCGCGCTCGCGCAGGCCGTGCTGGAGCGGCTCACCGACGCCGGGGCACGCACCATTGCCACCACGCACCACGGCACGCTCAAGACATACGCCCACGAAGCGGAAGCCGTGGAGAATGGCTCGATGGAGTTCGACCAGCAGACCCTGCGGCCCACCTACCGCTACCAGGAGGGCGTTCCCGGGTCGTCCTACGCCTTCGAAATTGCGCAGCGCATGGGCCTGGCGGATGATCTCCTGACGCGGGCCCGTGAGCTGGCAGGCACGCAGAAAACGGCGATGGAGGACCTGATCTCGACCTTCGAGAAGCGCACGCAGGAGCTCGAAGACGAACTCTACCAGGCCCGGAAGGCCCGCGAAAAGGCCGAGGCGGAGCAACAGCGCTACGAGGAGAAGGTGCAGAAACTGGAGAATGAGCGCGACGAGTTCCGCCAACAGGCCCTGGAAGAGGCCGAGCGCATCGTGGAGGAGGCGAACGCTCGCATCGAAAACACCATCCGGGAGATCAAAGAGGCCCAGGCCGCGTCGGACGCGACCCAGGAGGCCCGCGAGCAGCTTGAAGAGTACAAGGAAGCGCTCCACGAGGAGCGCGAAGAAGCCGCGGCGGACACAGACGAGGCGGCCGCAACGGGAGACGGAGCCGCAGCGAAAGACGGGGCCGCGCCTCAAACGGCCCCCTCCGCCCCGATTGCGGAAGGGGACCAAGTGGTGGTGGACGACGGCTCGACCCCCGTGGAGGTCCAGGCGATTGAGGACGGCGAGGCCCGCCTGATGATGGGCTCGATGCACATGCGGGTGTCCCTCGATCGGCTCACGAAGGTCGGCGGCCCGGAGCCCGAGCCCGACGCACAGACTGGAGGCGACGCCGAGATGACGGCACTGGAGGCGCGTCCCTCGATCGACCTGCGTGGAGAGCGGGTGGAGGACGCGCGCCGACGCGTGCAGCATTTTCTTGACGACGCGGTGGCTGCGGGACTCGATTCGGTTGAGATTCTGCACGGCAAAGGCACCGGCGCCCTGCGCAACGCCGTTCACGACCTGCTGGCCGAACGTCCCGATATTGCCAACTTCCGCAAGGCCCCCCTCGAAGAAGGTGGGGCCGGGGTGACGAAGGTGGCCCTCGGATAGCGCGCAAGCATGTTCGCGGGGCCCCGTGGGCAACTGCGTTCGAAACCCCTGACGCCTACACTCCCAGAGGCCCAACCGCCCGCTCCCAAGTTGGACGAAGTGTCTGCCGGTTTGTAGCTTCGTGCCCGGCATACTCTCCCCACAGCCCTTTTCCACCAGCGCTCTGTTTGATGGCTCACATTGTTGCGACTCGTCCCCTCATCGAAGGCGGCCTGTCCGGACTGCGCGACACCCACACCGTAACGGTCTGCGACCCGCCGAACGGCAGCGCCCGCTCCGTCGACGAACTCATTGCCCTGACCGAGGGGGCCGACGTGCTGCTGTCCATCCTGGCCGATCCCGTGGAGGCAGAGCTGTTTGAGGCGCGGCCTCGCCTGAACATGGTGGCCCAGTACGCGGCCGGGGTCGACAACATCGATTTGGAGGCGGCCGAGGCGCACGACGTGGCCGTGACGCACACCCCTGGCGTTCTTACCGACGCCACGGCCGACCTGGCGTGGGCGCTGCTGCTGGCAGTGGCTCGCCACGTCCCCGCGGCCGACGAGTACGTGCGCGAGGGGCAGTTCGAGCGATGGGAAACCACCCTTATGCTCGGTGTGGGACTGGCGGAGAAGACCATGGGCATTGTGGGATTCGGGCGGATTGGGCGTGCGGTGGCCCGCCGCGCCCTCGGCTTCGGCATGGACGTGGTGTATCACAACCGCGCCCAGGCCAACCCGACGCTCGAACGTCAAGCAAGTGCGCAGTATCTCCCGCTCGACGACCTGCTGCGGACAAGCGATGTTGTGTCGCTGCACTGTCCCCACAACGCGGACAGCCACCACCTGATCGACGCCGACGCCCTGGCCGCCATGAAGCCGTCGGCACTGCTCGTAAACACCGCCCGCGGCCCGGTGGTCGATGAGGCGGCGCTCGCGGAGGCCCTGGCGGACGGAGAGATTGCCGGAGCAGGGCTTGACGTGTTTGAGGAAGAGCCCGACGTCCACCCGAAAGTGCTCGAGCAGGACCGGGTGGTCCTCTCGCCGCACCTGGGCAGTGCCACTGCCCGGGCCCGCATGCGCATGGCGCGGATGTGCGAGACCTCCATCGCGGCGTTCCTGGACGGGGACGACAGCGTTCCACACCGGCTTGTGTAGCGGACGCCGCCGGGACGATGGGAGGAGGAGAGGGCGCAGCGAGAGGGCAAAGTGATCGGTTCGGTAGACGCCGTGTATGAGGTGGGGCACGATGAGCGGGCCCGTGGCGTTCTGTAGCGCCGAGAAAAGCCGTCGGTCCGCTTTTTGCGAAGGCTCAAATTAGTTTCCTCCCCGCATCCTATTGCTCGCTGGCTGTCTGCCATCATGCGCCCCGTACAACGATCGCTGGTGCTCCTGTTGGTTGTGATTGGCGGAGCACCGCCGGGCGCATGCGGGCAGGCGGCAGACTCGATCGCCCGTGCACCGGACTCTACCCTCCAGGCCCCTCCAGCCGTGGTGCAGCGTGTGGCCACAGCCCTCACCGACGGCAACGCCGCCCGCCTGCTCACACCATCGGCCGATCGGGTTGAGATTACGCTCTTTGGGGCCCGCACCTTCTACAGCAGCGCCCAGGCGCTGTACGTGCTCCGAGAGTTTTTCCGTCGCTACGCCCCTCAGCGCTTCCAGGTGCGGAACGTGATGGAAGCCGGGACGAGCTGCTTCGTGCAGGGAGAATACGAGCAGTCCCGGCGCACACGACAGCTCCAGGTGTACGTGCGTCTTGGACAGTCCGAAGACAACCTGTGGCGCCTGCACGAGGTCCGAATCGAAGACCCGTCTGAGTAAGTACCTCACGCTGCGTCCGCTCCGGAAGAGAGCTCCCCGAACGCTGTTGCTTGCCTCGACGGGCCAATCTGCTCGTTCAAGAGAGAGTGCGCATCGGAGTGTGGACCGGTACGTCCCGATGGACAAACCCCGTGTCGCTGAGAGGCCCGCGTGAGGACGAGGGAGGGTTGCGGAGCGGGCCCTGCTTCTGTCGTGAACTCATCTCGCTGCCTGCCATGGAGCGCCTGCTTCGGACACTGCGCGCCCGCCCCTGGACCTGGGGGATTGGCCTTGCGCTGGTGGGGGCCATGGCCGGAACGGCGCTCGTGCGGGCGTACGCCGTAGGGGCGGTGCAGGAAAACGTGGACGCGCGGCAGTCGGCGGTCGTTGAGGCAGCCCTCGCCACGGTGTCCGAGCGGTTTGCGCGGCTTCGCGACCGCCTACACGGGCGGGCCCAAGGCCTCGCCGGAGACTCGAGCATCGTAAATGGGGTGCGGGCGTGGCGCGAACAGGCAGCGCGTCCCCGAGAGCTTTCCCGGTACGTCGCCGGGCTCGCCATCGACGACCGCACGACAGTAGAGGTGTATACCCCAGGGGGGCGGGTGCTAGCATGGGCCGGGCGGCGGATGCCCGTTGACAGTTTGCGCATCGGTGCGCGTGTTCCGGGGGAGGCGCGGACCACCACTGTAAAAGATGCGCGTGGGCGGTGGGCCCTTGGGGCCTGGGTGCCCATTCGGCGGGCGGGGCGGGTGCTCGGGGCGGTGCGGGTGGTGGAGGTGGTGCGGTACCGCCCCCCGATTCGAAACCGATATGTCCGGGCGGTGAGCCTGGAAGACCAGTGGGGACGGGAGACGGGCGAACTGGTGCGAGTGCGCTGGACGTCTTCTCCCCCCGAGGCCCCGCACCGTCCTCTGAAAAGTGTAGGGGACGAGGTGCTTGGGCACGCGTCGGTCCTTCCGCCACCGCCGGAGCAGCTCGTCCAGCGCACGGCCTCCTTCTACATGGATCTGCTCGTGGCTTGGGGGGCGGGACTGCTGGGGTGGGCACTGGTACTCGCCGCGCACTGGTACCTGCGGCTGGCCCGCCGTTCCGGCCTGCGACGACACCACAAGGCACGACGGACGGCAGTCGGGCGGTTCGGGGCGGTGGCACTGCTGGCCGTGGCGGTGCGATACGCCCTCTTGCTGCTCGATATTCCTGGCCGATGGGCCACCCCCGGCACGGGGCTGGCGCCTCTGTTCGATCCCACCTATTTCGCATCGACGCTGGGCGGGGGCATCTTCCGGTCGATTGGAGACCTGCTGCTCACCGGGGGATGGGCGGGCGCGCTCGCCGTGGGGGGGATGGTTCTGGCCCGCCACTACCGCCCCCGGGCCAAGACACTGAGCCACCTTCCGGCGGCGCTCCGCTCGTGGGAGCCTCAGACGCCCCACGCCGGGTGGTTCCTGGGTACGCTTGTCGGACTCGTAGGGGGCAGCCTCGGGGGCATCGTGATGCTGGCGTTCGTCGTGCGCCGGGCGGTGCTGGACAGTACGCTCGATTTTTTCTCGCGCACGGGACTGCTTCCGGAACCGCTCGTCCTTGGTGTCCTGTGCGGGCTGTTTCTGCTTGTAACCGCCGGCGCCCTCGCGGGCATCGGGGGAACGTGGGTCGCCGTGAATCGACTGTTGCGCCACCGCCCCCGCGGCTGGCCGCGTGGCATCGAGCTTGTCGTGGGAACCGTGCTGTTTGGGGGCAGTCTCGTGGGCCTATACCTGGGGACGAACGTGCAGGCTCTCGTCCCGCTGGCGTACGTCCTGGCCGCGCTTGCGGGCATCGGGGCTGGCGCGGTCTACGGGCTCGTGGGAGCGCGGGAAGCGGACGAGGTGCTCACGCTGCGGGGGCTACTGGGGGGGCTCTTTGCCGTAACCCTGCTGTTGTACCCGTTGCTGTACGCCGGCATGGACGCGAAGCGGCAGGAGCACATGGTGGACGCGGCCCGCTCCTTCGAGCAGGGGCAAGACCCCCGTGTGCTGTACTCCATCCGCCAGGTGCTCCGTACGGCCGCCGGGACACTGCCCGCCACGGCCGAGGCCGGGGAGGCGTCCCCCGCACGGGTCGACTCGATTGCGACGCGGCTTGTGCGCCAGTCGCTCCTGTCCTCGCTCGCCGCGTACGACGTGCGGCTCAGCCTGCTGGGCGGTGACGGAACGGTACGGCGGCAGTACACGCCCGGCGGACGGGTGCAAGGGGCGCCGTCCGACCGGGCGGCGCGGCAGGCCTTTGCGGCCCTGCGCCCCGACTACCGGCGGGTGCCGGGCCCCGTCATCGAACAGCTTCCCCCTGAGGCCATCGTCCGCCCGGCCGACCGAAGCCGCTTCCAGTACGCCGGACTGCTCGGGATTCCGCCGGAGGCCGACTCCGCATCGGCCTGGGTGCTGGTTCGCATCGAGCCGCAATCGCTGCTGCCGGGCACGGGCTACGGGGTTTCCCGCGTGCTGCTGCCCGACGGCTCGTACGGCGACTTGTACGCCGACCTCTCCCTCGCAGAGTTTCGGGACGGCACGCTCGTGCGCAGCGTGGGGCGCGACTTCGGGCGGACCCGCCTGCAGCCGTCGGAGCGCCGGGCGCTCGATGCGGGAGAGCGCCTGTGGCGCCGAGAAGTGGTGCGAGGACGGCAGTACCTGACGTACTACCACCGGTTTGGGAGGTCCGACGAGGCGGCGGCCGTGGCCGCCGTACGCATTCCGGCCATCCTCGCCTTCGATCACCTTTACTACCTGCTTCGCCTCACCGTTGCCGGTCTCTGCGTGGGGCTGGTGGTCTACCTGCTCGGCCTCTACGTGCGGCACCGCCGAGGCCGACTGCCGTCTTCGCGCGTGCGATTCCGAAACAAGGTGCTCAACGCGTTCCTTGTCGTGGGCATTGTCTCGATGGTGGCTGTGGGCGTGGTGGGGGTCCGCGTAGTCACGGGCCAGAACGAGCGCGCTATGGAGCGCCGCATGCACGAGCACCTCGCCCGCGTGGAGGAGACGCTTGCACTGGAGGCCCGGTCCGACGAGCGCCTCTGGCGGGCGGCAGAGCGGATGGACGTGGACACCCTGGCCGCCCGTGTGGGGCTCGATCTTCACCTCTACCGGAGCGCCCGGCTGGTACGAACGAGCCAGCCCCGCCTCCTGCGCGACGGGCTGGTGCACGAGCGTCTGCCCGGAGCGGTCTACCACGAGCTGTACAACGAGGCGTACCGGTTTGTGACGGCCAACGCGGCCATCGGGCGGTTTCAATACCGGGTGGGCTACCAGGCGCTGGTCGACGAGGAGGGACGTCCGCGGCTCGTGATTGGGGTGCCCACGCTTGCGCAGCAGGAGCAGCTGCAGGAGGAAAAATCGCGCACCCTGGCCTATCTCTTTGGGGCCTTGCTGCTGCTGGTCGTGGTCGTCATGCTCACCGGGGTGGTGCTGGCCAACGCGCTGGCCCAGCCCGTCGCTCAGCTCCGGCAGGGCCTGGAGGCCGTCGGCGAAGGGCGGTTTACGCGCAGCCTCTCCGTCGACACCCGGGACGAGATTGGCGACCTCGTGCAGACCTTCAACGAGATGCGTGACCAGCTCGCCGAGAGCCGCCGCAAGCTGGCGCGACAGGAGCGGGAGCTGGCCTGGCGCGAGATGGCCCGGCAGGTGGCCCACGAAATTAAAAACCCGCTCACGCCTATGAAGCTGTCCATCCAGCACCTGCGTCGGGCCTTCAAGCGGGCCGACAACACGGGCGAGGCCTCGGACTTTACCGAGGTGTTCGACCGCATCACGAACACGCTCATCGAGCAGGTCGAGTCGCTCGTCCGCATCGCCGACGAGTTTTCGACGTTTGCGCGCCTGCCGACCCGCGTCCCCGAGCCGGTCGACCTGACGGAGGTGATCGAGGAGGCGGCGTCGCTGATGGAGGAGGGGGCGACCAACCACGACGCCCTGGAGCTGGAGCTCCCGGACGAGCCCCTCGTGGTGGAGGCCGACCGCGAAGAGCTCCGGCGCCTCTACATCAACCTGCTCAAGAACGCGCTCCAGTCCATCCCCGACGACCGGGGGGGGCACGTTCGGGTCACTGCACGGCACGTTCCGGAGAGCAACGGAGAGGGGCCGTCGGTCTACAGCGAAGTGATCGACAATGGAACGGGCATTCCCGAAGAGGTGCGGGACAAGGTCTTTGAGCCCAACTTCTCTACGAAGACGAGTGGCACCGGGCTCGGCCTCGCCATTGCCCAGAAGAGCATCGACGAGCTTGGGGGCGAGATCGATTACGAGACGACGGAAGGGGAGGGCACGACCTTCTGGATTCGCCTGCCCGAGGCCGACGATGGGGACCGGGGGAGGCGGTAAGGGGGAAGGGAACGGGCGTGTTATGCCGGCTCCGCCGTTGAGGTCGGGCGAATGGCATCGAAACGATCGGTGAGGGGCGGGTGGGAGTAGTCGAGCGTCACCGTAAGGGGATGCGGCGTGAGGTTCGAGAGGTTCGTTTCCGCGAGGCGCTTGAGGCCGCTAATGAGCGTCTCGCCCCGGTCCGCGGTGTCGACCGCAAAGCGATCGGCCTGGAACTCGTGGTGGCGCGACCAGGCGTTCAGTGGGATTGAGAGCAGGAGGTCAACCGGCGAGTAGAGGAGGCCGAAGAAGAGAAGCCCCGTGTATACGGCGGGCTGGTCGACGTAGAACGCCTGAAACAGGCCCTCCACCTGTAGGAAGACCGACAGCAGCAGAAACAGCACGCCCGTCTGGATGACGCTGATGGCGATCCGCTGTGGGATGTGGTGCAGCTTGTAGTGACCCATCTCGTGCGCCACCACCGACAGCAGCTCGTCCACGGACAGCTGCTCCACGAGCGTGTCGAAGA